>JANNAV010000163.1:0-5823 GCA_031384695.1 Paracoccaceae bacterium | reverse complement strand
GGGGGGGCCCACCCACCCCCCCCCGGGGGGGGGGTTTTGGGGGTGTGCCTCCCATGCGGTTACACCCTTTGGCCCCCAACACGCAACATTCCCAAGCTGATCTTGTCTTGGATTTCTTTCAAATTGAATCAGATTGAAGGAAGTCCGCTCTAAGCACGGGTTTCGGGATGGAAAATCCGGCGTGCTGGCGTAGGTGCGGCCGTAACTTCTGCGTAGTGCCTGCGTCACTGCACGGGTAGGGCGGATGGTTGGTAAACGCCGGGGGGTATGGCTGGACTTCGGGCAGGCTTCGCGCCAGCATCGGGCAAGGGTATCGGGGAGAGGCGAAATGATCGGTGATCTGGGCGCGCGGGATGCAACGGCACTCGCAGGGATAGTGGCGGCGGGTGAGGTGAGTGCCTCGGAGTTGCTGGACGCGGCGCTTGGCGCGGTGGAGGCGCGCAACCCGGCGATCAACGCCGTGGTGCTGATGCAAGAGGCTGTGGCGCGGCAATCCATTGCCGATGGTCTGCCGCGCGGGCCGTTCCGGGGCGTGCCGTTCCTGATCAAGGATCTGGGCTGCGAGGCGGTGGCGTTTCCGTCGCACAACGGATCAAGGTTGCTGGCCAACACCCGCTATGGCCGGGACTCGGCGATATTCGAGCGTATCCGCGCCACCGGGGTGGTGACCTTCGGGCGCACCACCTCGCCCGAGGGGGGGATTGGCGCCGCAACCGAGGCTGCGGTTTACGGCGGGCCGACGCGCAACCCGTGGAGTCTTGGGCATACGTCGGGCGGCAGTTCAGGCGGAGCGGCGGCGGCGGTGGCGGCGGGGATCGTGGCCTTTGCGCATGGCTCGGACGGTGGCGGGTCGGTGCGGATACCGGCTTCGAACTGCGGGCTATTCGGGTTCAAGCCGACGCGGGCGCGGCTGCCGGACGGGCCTTATGTGGGCGAGGGCTGGGCGGGGATGGCGATTGATGGGTTTCTAAGCCGGTCAGTGCGCGACTCTGCGGTGATGCTGGATGCTTGTATGGGGGCTGATCTTGGCGCACCTTATGCGGCACCGGCGATGGCTGAGAGCCATGCCTCGGCGATCAGCCGACCGCCGCGGCGGTTGCGGGTGGCCTTGTGCGATACCAGTTTCACCGGCGCTGCGATTGACCCCGAGGTGGTGGGTGCGGTGCAGGCGGCGGGGCGGCTGCTGGAAGGGTTGGGGCATCATGTGGTGCCGGGATATCCTGCGGGCGCGGATATCGGCATGATGATGCGGGCCTGGACCGATATCGTGGCGGTGGGCACGGCGCTGGGGATCAGGTCTGCGTTGAAGGGCCGGGATCTGACGGACGGCGATGTGGAGGGCGTGGGGCGCGGCGCGCTGGCCTACGGGGAAAGCCTTGGGCCGCTGCGGTATTTGCAGGCAGTGGGCGAGATCCATGCCTTTGGCCGCCAGATGGCCGGGTTTTTCGCGGGCGGAGTGGATGTGCTGGTATCGGGCACCATGGCCGAGCCACCGGCGCGGGTGGGCCGGTTTTCGCATGCGACCGAGGATTATGTTGCCTACCGCATCGGACCGCAGGGAATCTTTGCCTATTCGCCGTTTTGTGCGGTGTTCAATGCCTCGGGGCAACCGGCGGCCTCGGTGCCGCTGGGCATGTCGAAAGACGGCTTACCGATCGGCATTCATCTGGCGGCAGGTTACGGCGCTGATGCGGAATTGATCGCTTTGTGCGCCGAACTGGAGGCGGCGCAACCTTGGGCTGTGCTTCGGGCGCCGATTGCCGGCCAGTAGCCAGCCGGAAGCACGAATCGGTTGCCACACGCGCAAGTGGGCGTCCAGTATGATCAAAACTTCGGGGAGACACGGGTGAGCCAAGCGATTGCCGTTGAGGCCCGCAACGCGGTGAAGGCGTTCGGGGTGGGGGCGCAGGCGGTGCGGGCGCTGGACGACGTTTCGGTGATGATCCGCAAAGGCGAGTTCTTTACGCTGCTGGGGCCATCGGGATGCGGCAAGACCACGCTGCTACGGCTGATAGCGGGGTTCGAGATGCCGACCTCGGGGGTGATCTTGCTGGAGGGTGCCGATATCACCTATCTGCCGCCCAACCAACGCCCGGTTAATACGGTGTTTCAAAGCTATGCGCTGTTTCCGCATCTGACGGTGGCCGAGAACATCGGTTTTGGGTTAAAGATGCAGGGGCGGCCTGCGGCAGAGGTGCGGGCGACCACCGGGCGGATGCTGGCGCTGGTCAAGCTGGAGGCGATGGCGGGGCGCAAGACTTCGCAGCTTTCGGGCGGGCAGCAGCAGCGGGTGGCTTTGGCGCGCGCGCTGGCACCGCAGCCGAAGGTGCTGTTGCTGGACGAGCCTTTGTCAGCTTTGGACGCCAAGTTGCGGAAAGATATGCAGATCGAGTTGAAGCGGTTGCAGACCGAAACCGGCATCACCTTTATCTTTGTGACCCATGATCAGGAAGAGGCGCTGACCATGTCGGACCGGATCGGTGTGATGTCGGCGGGCAAGCTGCAGCAGGTAGGCGGGCCGCGCGATATCTATAACCATCCGGTCAACCGCTTTGTGGCCTCGTTCATCGGCGAGACGAATTTTCTGGCCGTGCAGCGCGATGGCGACGGGTTGCGGCTGGCGGGTGGCCCGCGGATTGAGATGCCTTTGGGGGCGGCAAGCGTGGGCAGCGCACTGACGCTTGCGGTGCGGCCCGAGCAGGTGCGGCTGGTGGCGGCAGATGAGGCGGGGGCGATCCCGGCCACGGTCAGCAATCTGGTTTACATCGGTACGGATACCCAGTGCCATTTGCAGATGGCGGACGGCACGGAAATTGTGGCGCGGGTGCAAAGTACGGCCTCGGGCGAGGCAGGGCTGGTGGTAGGGCAGAGGGTGGGCTTGCGCTTTGCGCCGGGTGCTGCCCAAGTGCTGGAGGATTAGCGCGATGAGCGAGGCCGAAGAAGCGCAGGACGCGGCATCAACCCGCAACGGCTGGTTGTTGTCGGCCCCCGCGCTGGTGATCCTGACCTTTGCGGCCATCGGGCCTTTGGTGATCATGCTGGTCTATTCGTTCCTGACGCCCGGCGCGACCGGCAATGTGGTGTGGAAATTTTCAACCAACGGCTGGACCGGGATTGTCTATGCCAGGGATATCTTTGACGAGACCTGGAAGCTGATCGATGCGCATATGGTGATCTTCTGGCGGTCGATCAAACTGTCGCTGATCACCACGGTGCTGACGCTGCTGATCGGCTTTCCGACGGCGTGGTTCATTGCCACCCGCGAGCCGAAAGCGCGGGCGGTGTGGTTGTTCCTGATCACCATTCCGTTCTGGACCAACCTGTTGATCCGCACATTTGCCGTCAATCAGGTGATCCGCAACGAGGGGGTGTTGAACACGGTTCTGCTGAAGCTGGGGGTGATTACCGAGCCGTTGCGGATGGTTTACACCGATGGCGCGATGCTGGTGGGGCTGGTTTATGTCTATCTGCCGCTGATGGTGCTGCCGCTGTTCGCAGCCCTGGACCGGTTTGACCGGCGGCTGCTGGAGGCGGGCTATGATCTTTATGCCAGCCGGATGCAGGTGCTGTTTCAGGTGATCCTGCCGATTGTGCGGCCCGGCATTGTGGCGGGGTCGATACTGGTGTTTGTGCCCAGCCTTGGGGCCTATGTGATCCCGCGCGTGCTGGGCGGTGGCAAGCAGATGATGGTGGGCAATTTCATCGAGTTGCAGTTCGGGCAGGGCAAGAACTGGCCTTTGGGGGCGGCGATTTCGATCACGTTGCTGATCGTCGTCACCGTGGCGCTGGTGTTTTACACCCGCGCGGTCAGCGGGGAAAAGCGCGATGGCTAGACGCAGCTTTTCCGCCACCAGCCTGCCGGGGTTTTCCACCATCGCGGTGCTGACCTTCGTGATGCTGTATCTGCCGATCATCACGCTGGTGGCCTATTCCTTCAACGCCAGCGACAGCATTTCGCAGTGGGGCGGCCTGTCGCTGAAATGGTACGCGGTGGCATGGGAGAATGATCAGGTGAGGAAGGCTGCGGGGTTCACCCTGTTGGTGGCGACGCTGGCGGCGGTGATCTCGACTGCGGTTGCGACGATGGCGGCGATCGGCACCACGCGGCGCAAGCCTTTTCGCGGCCAGACCTGGATCTATGTGGCGATAAATCAGCCTTTGATGGTGCCCGAGATCGTGACGGCGGTAGCGCTGCTGATCTTCTTTGCCAGCCTGCGCAAGCTGACAGGCTATAGCGGCATCGGCTATATGGTGGCGGCGCATACGGCGTTCTGCATTCCCTTTGCCTATCTGCCGATCCGCGCCCGGCTGGAGGGGATGGATCTGACGCTGGAAACCGCCGCCGCCGATCTTTATGCCAGCGGTTGGCAGACGTTCCGCTTTGTGACCTTGCCCTTGCTGTTGCCGGGCGTGCTGGCGGGGGCGATGCTGGCGTTTGTCACCTCGCTGGATACGGTTGTGATCACCGAATTCATCAAATCGCCGGGGCAGGACACTTTGCCCACCTATATGCTGGGGCAGTTGCGCCGGGCGATGAAACCGGATGTGAACGCGATCTCGACCGGGTTGCTGCTGGTGACCCTGATCCTGTTGTTTGCGTTCTTCCTTTTGACGCGCAAGCGCGAGTGAGACCCGAATTTTCCAAATCATCAGAACCTGAAACCAAGGAGACCAGACCGATGCGTAAATATCTGATTGCCACCGTGGCGCTGCTGGGCAGCACCGCCCTTGCCCATGCCGAGGGCGAGTTGTTCCTGTACAACTGGGGCAACTATTCCAGCCCCGAGATGATTGCAGCCTTTGAGGCCAAGTATGACGTGAAGGTAACGATCACCGATTATGACAGCAATGATACCGCGCTGGCCAAGCTGGAGGCCGGGGCGCATGGCTTTGATCTGGCGGTGCCGTCGGCGGGCTATGTGAAGGTGTATCAGGACAAGGGTCTGTTGCAGCCGTTGGACCTTGCCCGCCTGCCCAACCACAAGAACATCGCCCCCGAGTGGATGAATGTGGAGTGGGACAAGGGGCGCACCCTGTCGATCCCGTGGCAGTGGGGATCGGTGGGTCTGTCGGTGAACACCAGCGTCTACAAGGGCGATATCAACACGGCGGCGATCTTTCTGGACCCGCCGCCGGAACTGATCGGCAAGATCAACGTGGTGCCCGAGATGGGCGATGTGATGGCGCTGGCGACTTTGTACATGGGCGGCAAGGTTTGCTCGGAAGACCCGGTGATCATGAAGGCGGTGCGCGACAAGCTGATCGAGGCCAAGCCGAAGTGGATCGCGATGGATTATTCCACCGTTGAGAAGATGACCAACAACGACTTTGCCGCTTCGGTGGACTGGAACGGTGCCTCGATGCGGTCACGGGTTGCCAACCCGGCTGTGGCTTATGGTTATCCCCGCGAAGGCTATACCGTGTTCATGGATTCGGTGGTGCTGCTGTCCGAGGCCAAGAATGTGGACAACGCCTATCTGTTCCTCGATTTCATCATGGAGCCGCAGAATGCCGCGATGATCTCGGCCTTCGCGCGCTATGCCAATGGGATATCGGGGTCGGAGGCTTTCATGCCGGAGGATATGAAAACCGCGCCGGAGATCGCGACGCCTGCCGAGTTCCTGGCGGTGGGCCAGTTCGCGCTGAATTGCGAGGGCAAGGCGCTGGAGTATCAGACGGCGATCTGGACGGAGTTGCAGAAGTAGGGGGGCCTTCCTCAACCTAAGTTAAAGAAGCGGGGGGCCAGCCCCCCGCACCCACTGTTAAAAAGCGGGGGGCCAGCCCCCCGCACCCACTGTTAAAAAGCGGGGGGCCAGCCCCCCG
>JANNAV010000048.1:0-2037 GCA_031384695.1 Paracoccaceae bacterium | reverse complement strand
AACATGGGAAGAACTGGTTGCTGTGCTGGACGCGATGAAAGCCAATGGCATCACCCCTTTGGCGCATGGTGGCCAGCCTTGGCAGGATGCCACAATGTTTGACGGTGTGATGCTGTCACTCGGCGGGGATTTCTACAAAGCTGCGATGGTGGATCTTGATCCGGCAGCGCTTGGTGGTGAAAAAATGGCCGAGGCGTTTACCCGCCTGATGAAGCTGCGGACCTACTTTGACGACAACTTCTCGGGTCGTGACTGGAACCTCGCGTCGGCCATGGTGATCAATGGCGAGGCGGGCATGCAGATGATGGGCGATTGGGCCAAGGGCGAGTTCATCAAGGCGGGCAAAGTGCCGGGCACTGATTTCGTCTGCATCCGTTTCCCCGGCACCCAAGGGTCGGTGACGTTCAACTCCGACCAGTTCGCCATGTTCACCGTGGCGTCGGATGAAGGCAAGGCGGCCCAAGCGGCGATGGCGTCTGCGATTGAAAGCCCGGTGTTCCAATCGGCGTTCAACGTGGTCAAAGGCTCGGTTCCTGCACGCACCGATGTGCCCGACACCGCGTTTGATGATTGCGGCAAGAAGGGCATCAAGGATCTGGCCGAAGCCAATGCCGCAGGCACGCTTTACGGATCGGCAGCGCATGGGCACGCCGCCCCCGCAGCCGTGAAGAACGCGCTTTACGATGTGGTGACGGCGGCGGTGAACGGCCAATACGCCACCGGGGCAGATGCGGCAACGGCCCTTGCCGCTGCGGTTGCTGCGGCACAGTAACCCGACCTTTGGGGCAGGCCGCGCAAGGCCTGCCCCGCTTTCTTCGTCTTCCCCTAGCCGAACCAGCCTGTTTTGGCTGCACAGGAGTCATGCCGCCATGCCAACCCCGGTTCGATCCGTAGCTCCGCCCGACCTGCGGACCCTGTTGCAAAACTGGATCCCCAAGCTGGTGCTGGCCCCGTCGCTGGCGGTGACATTGCTGTTTGTCTACGGCTTTATCGTTTTCAGCATCGTGCTGTCCTTCACCGGATCAAAGATGCTGCCACGGTTCAGCTTTGTCGGGTGGGAGAATTACCGCAAGCTGTGGGCGCTGGAACATTGGCACATCGCCATCAACAATATCTTCGTTTTTTCAGTACTTTACATTACCATTTGTACCGCCGTAGGTTTGCTGTTGGCAATATTTCTGGATCAGAAAATTCGCGGCGAAGGGCTGCTGCGGCCGATTTACCTGTATCCGATGGCGCTGTCGTTCATCGTCACCGGCACCGCATGGAAATGGTTTCTGGACCCCGGCATCGGGTTGGAAAAAACCATGCATCTCTGGGGCTGGACCAGCTTTTCCTTTACCTGGATCAAGGATAGCGAGCTTGCGATTTACTGCATCGTGCTGGCTGCGGTCTGGCAGACCAGTGGCTTCGTGATGGCAATGTTTCTGGCGGGCCTGCGGGGGATTGACAATGAAATCCTGAAAGCCGCGCAGATTGATGGGGCCACCACATGGCAGCTTTACCGCCGCATCGTGATCCCGATGCTGCGGCCGGCGTTTTTGTCGGCGTTCGTGATCCTGAGCCACCTCGCCATCAAATCCTATGATCTGGTGATTGCCCTAACCGGCGGCGGGCCGGGCCGGTCTACCGAACTCCCCGCCACCTTCATGTACTCCTACACCTTCACCCGCAACCAGATGGGTGTGGGGGCGGCATCCGCCGTGACCATGCTGATGACGATTGCCGCGATCATGATCCCCTACCTTTATTCCGAACTGAAGGAGAAGAAGTGATGTCGGCCGTCACCCAGGAAACCGCCGTCAACACTGGCCGCATCGCGCGCACCTTCATATATCTTGTGCTGCTGCTGTTTGCGCTGTTCTATCTGCTGCCGCTTTATGTGATGGCGGTGAATTCGGTCAAACCTTTGGCGGAAATCACTGGCGGCAATATGCTTGCCCTGCCGGAGGTGTTCACATTGGAGCCGTGGCGGCAAGCCTGGGCCACGGCGCAGATCGGGGTGGAGCCTACCGGGTTGCGCCCATATTTCCTGAA
>JANNAV010000139.1:0-2574 GCA_031384695.1 Paracoccaceae bacterium | reverse complement strand
AACAATGCACCATCAAAGTCCGGGATCAAACACCCAGATCAATCGCTGCCTCGGGGTGCAGAGTGAATGCCCGAATCCAATCGAAGGCAACACGCTTTAGCCCGGCATCAGAGTGGCCCCGAGGCCCGTCATCAGGGGTTCAAAGATCGGGAAAGACGTGGCGATGGGGGTTGCGTCATCGACCGTCACGGCGCGGGCGCTGGCCATGCCGCAGACCAGAAACGACATGGCGATCCGGTGATCAAGATGCACCGCACAGGTGGCACCGCCGGGTACGCCGCCCGGCCCCATGCCATGCACGATCAGGGTATCGGCGTCCTCTTCCACCCGCACGCCACACGCCCCGAGCCCGCGCGCCATCGCGTCGATCCGGTCGGATTCCTTGACGCGCAGTTCCTTGACCCCGCGCATCACCGTGCGGCCGGTGGCAAAGGCCGCCACCACCGACAGGATGGGATATTCGTCGATCATCGCAGGCGCGCGGCCGGGTGGCACTTCGATGCCGCGCATCCGGTCGGAAAAGCGCACCCGCAGATCGGCCACAGGCTCGCCCCCTTCGGTGCGGGGGTTGAGGAACTGGATATCAGCGCCCATCTCTGTCAAAGTGAGGTAAAGGCCGTTGCGGGTCAGGTTCTGGCTGACGCCGGGCACCATGATATCAGAGCCGGGCACGATCAGGGCGGCACAGACCGGAAAGGCGGCGCTGGAGGGATCGCGCGGCACCGCCACCACTTGCGGGCGCAGTTCTGGCTGGCCGGTGAGGGTGATGACGCGGCCCTCAGGGGTGCTCTCGACCGTCAGTTGCGCGCCAAAGCCCAGGAGCATGCGTTCGGAGTGATCGCGGGTCGGCTCGCGCTCGATCACCACGGTTTGGCCGGGGGCGTTGAGGCCCGCAAGCAGGATGGCGGATTTCACCTGCGCGCTTGCCACCGGCAGGGTATAGCGCACCGGCACCGGATGCGCCGCGCCCACCACCGTCATCGGCAGGCGCCCGCCGCTGCGGCCATGGCTTTGGGTGCCGAACAGCGCCAAAGGCTCGGTTACCCGGCCCATCGGGCGTTTGCGCAACGAGGCGTCGCCGGTGAAGGTGGCGGTCATCGCCGTGGTGGCCATGCTGCCCATGATCAGCCGCACACCGGTGCCGGAGTTGCCGCAATCAATCACATCGGCGGGTTCACGAAAGCCGCCGACGCCCACCCCATGCACCGACCACGCGCCCGGCGCGTGCTGCACCACTTCCGCCCCGAAGGCCTGCATCGCGTGCGCGGTATCCAGCACGTCCTGACCTTCCAGCAAGCCGGTGATCGTGGTCTCGCCAACCGCCATCGCGCCAAAAATCAGCGCCCGGTGCGAGATCGATTTGTCGCCCGGAACCTCGGCCACCCCGCGCAGGGGGCCTGACAGGGTGGCGGTCATCGGTTGGGCGGCATCCTGGGCTGACATCAAAGGCTCCTTCACTGCGTTGCGATGCGTGATATCGCATGCGTGGGACAGGGTCCACAGGCGGCCGTGCGGGTGCCCCTTGTTCTTCATTGTCTAAATATCCCCGCCGGAGGCTCTTGTGGCGTGGGCGGGAGCCTCCGGCGGGGATATTTAGACAATGAAGACGCCGGAAGTGGCAAGGCGGTTGGCTTAGCGCCGGAAGGTCAGATAATGCGGCGTGCGGCCCTCGCGCAGGGCTTTGATTTCATAACGGGTTGAGAGCCAATCCTGCCATGGTGCATCACTTTGATGGATCAGGGTAAAGCCTGCGCGCGGGACTTCTTCGAGGGATTGGCGGACGTAATCGGCGATGTCGGTGGCGACGCGGAACTCGGCACCGGGCTCCATCACGCGGGCGAGGGCGGTGAGGTAGCCCGGAGTGACAAAGCGGCGGCGGTGGTGGCGGGCTTTGGGCCAGGGGTCGGGGTAGTTCAGGAACGCCCGCGCAACCGAGGCCGCGGGCAGCACATCGAACAGATCGCGCGCATCGCCGGGGTGGATGGCCAGATTGCGGGCGCCTGAGGCGCGGACTTTGCCCAATAGCATGGCGATGCCGTTCACAAACGGCTCGCAACCAATCAGGCGGGCCTCGGGATTGCTTTGCGCCATATGCACCAGATGCTCGCCGCCGCCAAAGCCAATCTCGACCCAGAGCGGGCCTGCGCCGAGGGTGGCCGCCGGGTTGATCGGCAGCCGCGCGGGGTTATCGTGCCGTGACACACCCTGCAGGCGCAGCGCGTCGAGATCTTCGGCAAGGTAAGTCTTCTGACTGCTGCGCAGGGTTTTACCATGCACGCGGCTATAAAAATTGCGGCGCGGGGTGTCGGTTGGGGGTGGCGTATCGGTCATGGCGGCAGGCCATAGCGCGGGTCTGCCGGAAACGCAATCTGTCAGAGTAGTGAGACAGTGAGCGGGCTTACGGCATCAATTGGATCGGTGGCATCCTCGGGAGGAGCGACGGGGGCCGCAGTCTTGCGCCCTGGGGGGTCTATTGCGGCGCGGCGGCGCATGACGCCTTCGCGCCAGTGCAGATAGGTGATCAGGCGCGGGATCGTCGGGTTATTGGCCTCGATAAAGCCTTTGGTGCCGCGC
>JANNAV010000121.1:0-1752 GCA_031384695.1 Paracoccaceae bacterium | reverse complement strand
CGACTTGTAAACGCGGTTGGGGGATTCGTAAAAAATCAGCGTCGCCTGAATCGGCGCCAGTTCCGCGAACACCCGGGCGCGGGCACCGGCGGCGGTGGGCAGAAAGCCTGCGAAGAGAAACCGGTCCGTGGGCAGGCCCGCCACCATCAGCGCGCAGAGCACCGCCGAGGCGCCTGGGGCAGCCAGCACCGGCAGGCCTTCGGCGATGGCGGCTCGGGCCAGTTGAAAACCGGGGTCGGCGACCAGTGGCGTGCCCGCCTCGGAGGCATAAGCCACCGATTTGCCCTCCATCAGCGCGCGGATCAGGCGGGGGCGCATCGCTTCGCCGTTATGGTCGTGATAGGCGAGCAGGGGGCGGTCACCGAGGGCTATGCCGTGAATCTCCATCAGATGGCGCAGGGTGCGGGTGTCTTCGGCGGCCAGCACATCGGCGCTGGCGAGGGTATCGAGCGCACGCAGCGTGATATCGCGGGCCGCCCCGATCGGGGTTGCCACGAAATGCAGCCCCGGCGGCAGGGCGCGTGGGGGTGGCGTTGGTTTGCCGATGGACACAGCCGTCTCCTCGCTCGCAAGTTTACTTTAAGTCCCGGAACGCTTAGGATTCGATCAGAATGTCGTTGCCCCCCTGAGAGTGAGGAATTTTTCATGTTGTCGGTTTTCAGCCGGGCCCGCAAGTCGTTGGGTCATTTCGCTTTGGGGCTATGCGCCCTTGTTCTGGCCGCTTGTGTGCCGGGTGCGGCGCCCGTGGCGGGAGGCGGTGGTTCGGGGTCGGTGCAGGTGGCGCTGTTGGTGCCGGGCGGTTCGGGGCAGGCGAGTGACGAGTTGCTGGCGCGGTCTTTGCAGAACGCGGCACGGCTGGCGATTACCGATCTGGGCGGGGTGCAGGTGGATTTGCGGGTGTACAACACCGCAGGCCAGCCCGCGCAGGCGCAGGCAATGGCGTTGAAGGCGGTGGCGGAGGGGGCGCAGATCATTCTGGGGCCGGTGTTCGCGCAGGAGGCCAATGCGGCGGGGGTGGCGGTGGCCAATGCCGGGGTGAACGTGCTGTCATTCTCGAACAACCCCGATATCGCGGGGAACAACGTGTTTGTGCTGGGGCCGACGTTTGGCAACACGGCAGCAAGGCTGGCGTCTTATGCGGTGCGCAATGGCAAGAGCAAGATCATGATCGTGCATGACCGCAACACCGCCGGAGAGTTGGGCCGGGCGGGCATTCAGCGCGGGGTGCAGAGTGCGGGCGGTTCGGTGGTAGCGGTTGGCAGCTATGAGTTTTCGCAAAGCGGTGTGGTGCAGGCGGCACCGGGGATTGTGGCCACGGCACGCTCATCTGGTGCGGACGCGTTGTTTCTGACGGCGGATACGGCGGGGGCGCTGCCGCTGGTCAGCCAGTTGTTGAGCGATAACGGCATGAGTTCGGCTTCGATCCAATACATCGGCCTGACGCGCTGGGATATTCCGGGGCAGACGCTGGGCCTGCCGGGGGTGCAGGGCGCGTGGTTTGCGCTGCCGGATCCTGCGTTGTTTGCGCAATACGAATCCCGTTATCAGGCCGCTTATGGTGAAGCGCCGCATCCGATTTCGGGGCTGGCTTATGATGGCATTGCCGCGATTGGCGCTTTGATGAAGCGCGGCGCTGCGGGGGCGGTTACGAAGTCGTCTTTGACCCAAGGGGCGGGGTTTGTCGGCGTGAACGGCATCTTCCGGCTGAACGGCGATGGCACCAACAGCCGGGGGCTGGCGGTGGCGCAGATC
>JANNAV010000023.1:0-4672 GCA_031384695.1 Paracoccaceae bacterium | reverse complement strand
AACTGCCGCAGCGTGCGAAACAGAATCTCCACCTCCTGCGGCGTCAAAACGCTTGTCGGCTCGTCCATGATCAGCAGCTTCGGCTCCTGCAGCAGACAGCGGATAATCTCCACCCGCTGCCGCTCGCCCGCCGAAAGATCGCCCACCATCCGCCCCGGATCAAGCGGCAGCCCGTAAGCCTGCGACACCGCCGTGATCTTTGCCGCCAGCGCCCGCATCTCGGGCGGGTTTTCCATCCCCAAAGCCACGTTTTCCGCCACGTTCAGCGCCTCGAACAGGCTGAAATGCTGAAACACCATGCCGACGCCGCTGGCCCGCGCCGCGCGCGGCTCGCCCGGTGCATAGACCGCGCTGCGCCACGTCATCCGCCCGGAATCCGGCTTTACCAGCCCGTAAATCATCTTCACCAGTGTCGACTTACCGGCACCGTTCTCGCCCAAAAGCGCATGAACCTCGCCCTCACGTACCGAAAATGACACATCCGAATTGGCGACGACCCCCGGATAGGCCTTGGTAACCCCCTCAACCGAAAGCAAAACCTTATCGCTTTTCATAGTGCCGCCTTCCGTTCCATAACCGCCGACCCTAAAACAATGGGCTGCGTCAGAAACCGCGCCGCCACCCCCACCGCAATCGCCTGCGGATGCTTGCCCAAAGCCGGATCGCCAATCGGGCAATCAATCCGCGCCACCAAAGCCGCAGAATGGCCCAAAGCCCCTAACCGCGTCTTAAACCGCGCCCATTTGGTGGCAGAACCAATCAGCCCCGCCCGCCCGAAGCCGTACGCGAGCAGCGCATGGCATATTTCAAGGTCCAGCGCATGGCTGAAGGTCAGCACCAGATGCTCGGCCCCCTGCCCCGCCAAACCCACCGCCCGCGCAGGCTCGGCCACCGGCAACACCCGCACACCCTCGGGCACCACGCAAGGAAACCGCGCCAGATCCACGTCAACCCAGGTGATCGCCACCCCCGGCAAGGGTACCAGCACCGCAACCAAAGCCCGGCCCACATGGCCCGCCCCCCAAACCCAAACCTCGCGGCAAGGCCGCAGCACCGGTTCCACCATCCAGCCCTGTACCAGCCCTGTGCCGGGCAACACCCCCGAACCCCGCGCCCGCTCCAGCAACCGCGCCACCGCCAGAGGCGCCGCACCCGCACCGCGCGCCACCACCTCGCCCGAAAGTGCCGCCACCTCCGCCGTGCCATAAACTTCCGTCAGCAAGGTAACAGCCCCGCCGCAACATTGCCCCAGCTTTGGCCCCAAAGCCTCATGGTCCAGCCGCGCGCCGCCAGCCGCCAGCATCGCCCGCGCCCGCAGCACCGCTTCCCACTCCAGCGCGCCACCACCAACGGTGCCGCTTTGCCCGGCAGCCCAGACCAGCATCGCCGCCCCCACCTCGCGCGGGCCGGAACCCCGCACCACCGCCACCACCACCCGCGCCACCCGGCCATGTGCCCGCACCGCCGCCCGCAATCCCTCCAGATCAAACATCGCGCTGCCTCGCCACCGCCGCCAGCACCCGCTCGGGCGTCGCGGGCGCGTCAAGCGCCACATAGCGCGCGCCCGTCCCGCATGCCGCCACCGCATCGCTCAACGCGAAAAACGCCGATATCCCCAGCATCAACGGCGGCTCGCCCACCGCCTTCGATTTGCCCACCGTCGCCTCGGGGTTTTCCGCGCCCCAAAGTGCGACGTTGAACACCCGGGGCCGGTCCGAACAGGCCGGGATCTTGTAGGTCGATGGCGCGTGGGTTTTCAGATCGCCCGCGCCGTCCCACACCAGCTCCTCCGTGGTCAGCCAGCCCGCGCCCTGAACGTAAGCCCCCTCGATCTGGCCGATATCCAGCGCCGGGTTCAGCGAGCGGCCGGTGTCATGCAGCAGATCCGCGCGCAGGATCCGGTTCTCGCCGGTCAGGGTGTCAATCACCACCTCGGTTACCGCCGCACCATAAGCGAAATAGTAAAACGGCCGCCCGGCGCCCTTCACCCTGTCCCAAACAATCTTCGGTGTGGCATAAAACCCGGTCGAAGACAGCGACACCCGCGCCTGATAGGCCATCGCCGCCACCGCCTCAAAAGCGTAATCCGCCCCCGCCACCGTCACCCGCCCCGCCGCAAAGCGCACGGCACTGGCCTCGGCCTGATGCCTGGCGGCCAGAACCTCGGCCATCCGCGCCCGGATCGTCTCGCAGGCAGCCTTGGCCGCCATGCCGTTCAGATCCGACCCTGAAGACGCCGCCGTCGCACTGGTATTCGGCACCTTGCCGGTATCGGTCGCGGTGATTTTCACGCGGCCCGCATCCACCCCGAACACCGCTGCGGCCACCTGCGCCACCTTCTGAAACAACCCCTGCCCCATCTCGGTGCCGCCATGGTTCAGATGGATCGAGCCATCCTGATACACATGCACCAGCGCCCCCGCCTGATTGAGATGCGTCAGCGTAAACGAAATCCCGAACTTCACCGGCGTCAGCGCAATCCCCCGTTTCAACATCGGGCTCGCCGCGTTCCAATCGGCAATCGCCGCCCGCCGCGCCTGATAACCGCTGGTGCGCTCCAACGCCGCCACCATCTCGTGGCCGATAAAATCCTCCACCGGCATATGATACGGCGTGGTCTGTACCCGCCCCAGCTTCTTCTCTGCTGAAATATCCCCGCCGGAGGCTCCCGCCCCCGCCACCATCCCGGCATAAAAATTAGCGCGCCGCACCGCCAAAGGGTCCAACCCCACCGCATGCGCCGCATGATCCATCAGCCGCTCGATCCCGATCATCCCCTGCGGCCCGCCAAAGCCGCGATAGGCCGTGGCGCTCTGGGTGTTGGTCTTCAACCGGTGGCTCTCGATGCGCACGGCGGGCAGATGATAGCAGTTGTCGGCATGCAGCATCGCCCGGTCGGCCACCGGCAGGCTCAGATCCTGCGCCCAGCCACAGCGCACGAGGTGCAGAAACTCCAGCCCCAGCACCCGGCCCTGATCATCAATCCCCGCCCGGTAGCGGATTTTCAGATCATGCCGCTTGCCGGTGATCATGATGTCATCGTCGCGGTCATAGCGCAGCTTGCAAACCCTGCCCAGAGCGCGCGCCACCCAGGCGCAAGCGATGGCCAGCGCGTTGCCCTGGCTTTCCTTGCCGCCAAAGCCGCCCCCCATCCGCCGCACTTCCACCCGCACCGCGTTCATGGGCAAATGCAAGGCATGCGCCACCTTATGCTGAATCTCGGTCGGATGCTGGGTCGAGGAATACACCACCATATCCCCCCCCTCCTGCGGCAACGCCACGGCAATCTGGCCCTCAAGATAGAAATGCTCCTGCCCCCCCACATTGATATCGCCCTCGATCACCCGGGGCGCGCGCGCTATCGCCGCCGCCGCATCGCCCTTGGCCCAGACCACCGGCCCCGCCTCAAACCGGCTGTCCAAAGCCATGGCCTCGTCCACCGTCAGAATGGCAGGCAACGCGCGGTAGGTGATCTTGCCCAAACGCGCCGCCGCCCGCGCCGCGTGATGGCTGGTTGCCGCCACCAGAAACACCTGCTGGCCAAGGTAATGCACCGCCCCCACCGCCAGCAACGGCTCGTCCTGCGCCGAAGGGCTGCAATCGGGCATGGTTGGGAAATCGCCCGCCGCATAAACCGCCACCACCCCCGGCGCCGCCCGCACCGCCGCAAGGTCCATCGCCAATATCTCGCCATGCGCGATGGTCGAAAGCCCGAACGCCAGATGCAGCGCGTTCGCAGGCAGCGCCAGATCATCAATATACCGCGCGGCACCCGTCACATGCAGCGGTGCCGCATCATGCGGCAGGGGCTTGCCCATGCTCATGGCATCACCTCCAGCACAGCCACGGGCACCCCGGCCAGATCGTGAAAATACCGCTCCAGCAGGTTTTCGGCCACCCGCAGGCGATACCCCGCAGATGCCCGCATATCGCTCATCGGCTGAAAATCGCGGCCAAACGCCGCCTTCGCCGCCATCACAATGGCCCGATCCCAAGCCTTGCCCACAAGCGCTGCCTCCACCGCAGAGGCCCGCTTTGGCGTGCCCGCCATGCCGCCAAAAGCGATCCGCGCCGAAGCCACAATGCCGCCTTCCACCGTCACATTGAAACAGCCGCACGCCGCCGAGATATCCTGATCGAAGCGCTTGGATATCTTGTAACAGCGCAGCGTGGGGGCAGTGGCGGGAAAACTCACCGCCTCGACAAACTCGCCCGGCTGGCGGTCCTGCTTGCGATATTCAATGAAGAAATCCTCCAACGCCATCTCGCGCCGCGCGTCCCCCCGCCGCAGATGCAAGGTTGCCCCAAGCGCGATCAGGGCCGGAGGCCCGTCACCAATCGGCGAGCCATTGGCGATGTTGCCGCCAATCGTTGCCGCATTGCGCACCTGCACGCTGGAATAGCGCCGCAGCAGTTCGGCGAATGACCGGTGCAAGGGCAGCATCGCCTCCCACAACGCGGAAAGCGTAACCCCCGCCCCCACCCGCAGAACATCGCCCTGCCGCTCGATGCGCTGCAGGTCTGTAACACTGTTCAGAAATGCCACTTCACCCAGATCGCGGAATTGCTTGGTCACCCAAAGCCCTACATCGGTGGCCCCGGCGATCAAGGTGGCATCGGGGTGGGCGAGATACCATGCTGCCAACTCATCCGACGAGGTTGGTCTTGCCGC
>JANNAV010000015.1:0-15617 GCA_031384695.1 Paracoccaceae bacterium | reverse complement strand
GAGCCGAGCGCGCCCGCCGTTCTGACCCCGGAAGAGCAGGCGGCCAAGGACTTGGCGGATGCCGAGGCAACTGCCGCATCCGCCTCAACCTGAGCCGCCGCTGCCGCGTCCGCCTCAACTTGCGCCGCCGCTGCTGCATCCGCCTCAACTTGCGCCGCCGCCGCCGCTTCGGCCTGAGCCGCCGCTGCCGCGTCCGCCTCAACTTGCGCCGCCGCCGCCGCATCCGCCTCGGCCTGCGCCGCCGCCGCCGCTTCGGCCTGAGCCGCCGCCGCCGCGTCCGCCTCAACTTGCGCCGCCGCTGCTGCATCCGCCTCAGCCTGTGCCGCCGCCGCTTCGGCCGCCGCCGCTTCGGCTTCGGCGGTCGCCGCCACCGCCGCCGCTTCGGCCGCCGCCGCCACCGCCGCCGCTTCGGCGGCTATCGCCTCGTCTATTGCCCGCGCGGCATCAACGAAATTTGCCGGATCGCACGGCGCATCCGCCGCAGGTTCGCACAGCACCGAGCCGTCCGAAGCCACCACATAGCCCTCCGCCGTCAACACCTGCGCGTAAATCGGGATCGGGGTCGCATAGGCCAAAGCCACAGAAAGTGCTGTGCTCGAGGTTAGGAAACGTCTCATGGGTCGTCCTTTCGATCTTGTTGGTCCAGCCATGCTCAGCGCCGGTTCCGCCCTGATTCTCGGGCCAAAGCGGCAAAGCAGGCTTCCTTGCGCCAAATGAGCAGCGTTTCATGCGCTATGCGATAACATGCAGCCTGAATCGACGCATAAATCGGCGCAATTGGCCGGTTATCGCTTATCAACCCGCCACCTCGCCCGGATGCATCGCCAGCACCCGGGCGATATTCTCGCGGTGCACCGCCTCATAGGGCGCGAAATACTCCAGCCGCCCCGCCGCCAGCGGCCCGGCTATCACCTCGCGCAGCGGCACCGCCTGCAGGCCAGGCTCGGCGCGCAGCCGCAGCAACCAGCGGATATACCCGGCAGTATCGCCGAATATCGCGGGCCCATAGCCGCCCGCCGCGATCACCCCGGGGGCGCCGTGGTTGGGCAAGACATGCAAGGGGGCAAGGGCCGCCAGCCGCGCCAGATCAACCAGATGCAGCGTGAAATCCCCGGGCGAGGTCACATAGGTCACGCAATCCTCCACCGTATCGCCCGCGAGCATTATCCGCGCATCCGCCAGCCACAGCACGGTGGCATCCTCCGAATGGACATTCGCCTCGATCAGCGCCACCGCCCGCCCGCCCACCCTCAGGTCCAGCCGCCCCGAAAACACCCGGTTTGGCAGCACCAAAGGCAGGATCGGCGGCAGGCCCGCATGGGTGCCCGCCTCGATCGCGTCCTTGTGTGCGCGCAAGAGGGCATCGGTGCGGGCATTGGCAATCACCTCGCAATCCGCAAACACCCCGGTGCCCGCCACATGATCCAGATGCCAATGCGACAGCACCACCCGGAACCGCCGCACCCCCGCCGCCACCAGCGCCGCCCGGATGGCGCGGGCATGCTCCAGCGACACATGCGGATCATAAACCAGCGCCTCGTCGCCCGAAACCACCGCATAAGACGCGATGCCAACTTCGATGGCACCGTCATCCACCCAGTTCGGCCCCGGCATAAAGCGGTGCCCCGCCACCCGCCCGTCATAAAACGCCATGATGCCGGGGTGGGGATGCAATATCCGCAGATGCCGCGTTGCGCTGTCCATCGTCGCCTCCTGAAACTTGCCACATGCTGGCCCTGCCACGCGCCGCGGTCAACCATCACGGTTTGCCCGCAGCACCGCTCTGTGCTAGGCCAAGGCAGTGAAACCGACGGACAGGCAGGCATGATCCCCCCCGATCAAGGCAAAATCTGATGCGCGCGCTGGCGGTACTGGGCGTGAAGAACGAGGGCGCCTTCCTGCTGGAATGGCTGGCCCACCACCGTGCCACCGGTTTTACTGATTTCCTCGTGTTTTCCAACGATTGCACCGATGGCACCGATCTGATGCTGGACCGTCTGGCGGCGATGGGCTGGCTGACCCATATCCGCAACGATGGCCCGCACGATCAAGGCCCGCACGGCAAAGGCCCACGCGATAGGGGCCCACGCGATAAAGGCCCACGCGATAAAGGCCCCCAATGGGCCGCCCTGAAGGCCGCCGATAGCCATCCCCTGACCCACCGCGCCGACTGGATCCTGTTTCTGGATATTGACGAGTTCGTCAATATCCATCTGGCCGGTCGCACCTTGCCCGCCTTGCTGGCAGCCCTGCCCGGGGCGACCGCCATCACCCTGACATGGCGGCTGTTCGGCAACGCGGGTGTGATCGACACCGCCGATCAGCCGGTCACCGAAACCTTCACCAAAGCCGCCCCCGCCACCTTTGGCTGGCCATGGCGGGCGCAGCTTTTCAAGACCCTGTTCCGCAACGACGGCAGCTTTCGCAAGCTGGGCGTCCACCGCCCCCGCAGCCCCGATCCGGCACGGGCCGCTGCGCAGGCCTGGTTTGATGGCGCGGGCCGCCCCCTGCCTGCGGGCTTTCACGCGGGGCAGATATTCTCGGATTACACCCGTGACAACTACGCGCTGGTGCAGATGAACCACTACGCCCTTGGCACGATGCAGAATTACCTGCTGAAATGTGACCGGGGCCGCGCCAACCGCGATGCCTCCACCTTCGACATGAGCTATTGGGTGGAGCGTAATTTCAACGCGGTCGAAGACCGCTCGATCCTCGCCCTGAACAGCCGCGATCTGCGCGACGGCCTGCACGCCGATCCGGTACTTCGGCCGCTGCACAAGGCCGCGGTGCAGTGGCGCCACGCCCGGTTTGCCGCTTTGATGGCCGAAGAACCCTGGCGCGCGCTGTTTGGACGCCTGCTGATGACGCCGGGTTCGCACACGCTGACCGCAGAGCAGGCGCAACGCATCCTGGCACACCGCAGCCCCGGAATGCCCGCGCAAAAACCCTGAAAATGCCGCAAATCCAACGGTTTGCCGGGTCGCCTGAAACAATCGCCGGGAACTATCCCAAAATTGCGCCGCTTCTTTTCTTGCCCAGAATCGGCAATTGCGCGACAGTGCTGCGCAAGCGCAACCCCCATTCCTCGCCCCGAGGGTCTGAAAGTATTGCAATGTCCGATCTGCTGGCCCCGTCGAAAAACGCCCCGTCGAAAAACACCCCGACGCATGCGATCCCAACCGATGCCTCAGCCGCCACCGATACCGCAAGCTGGCTGGCGGCGCTCGGCGAAATCGCCGCCGAAGAGGGCAGGATAGAGCCGCTTGGCCCCGATCACTGGGCGTTTTTCGTCGATGACGGCACCACCCTGATGGTCAGCTTCGAGACGCTGGCACAGGCGCGCGCGCGGCCCGGCCAGATGCCGCTGGCGCATGATATCGCCGCCTCGCATGGCTGGTCGCATCTGTGCATCATCGCCAATGGCGAAACCTGGTACCGCGACCTTGCGGTTTGGGCCTATTTTGACCGGCTGGTCGATGATGCCTTCTTTGATGGCTTCAAGCGCGTGCTGTTTTATGGCGCGGGGATGGGTGGCTATGCCGCCTGCGCCTTTGCGGTAACCGCCCCCGGCGCGCAGGTTCTGGCGCTGCAACCCCGCGCCACTCTGGCCCCTGCCGAGGCCGGTTGGGATGGCCGCGCCCGCGCCGCCCGCAAGCTCGATTTCACCAGCCGCTACGGCTATGCCCCTGATATGCTTGAAGGTGCGGGCCGGGTGGTGATCCTGCACGATCCGGCCGAACGCGAGGATGCGATGCACGCGTCCCTGTTTCGTGCGCCCCATATCACCCGCCTGCGCGCGCGCCACGCGGGCGACCGGCTGGAATGGGTGCTGGGCAATCTGGGCCTGCTGCCCGACCTGATCGAAGACGCCATGCGCGCCCGGCTGGATGGGCTGCGTTTTGCCAAAGCCTGGCGCAAACGCCGCGATTACGGCCCCTATCTGCGCCACATGCTGCAAATCGCCACCACCGCGAACCGCCCCGCGCAAGTGGCGATGATCTGCCGCAGCGTGGTGCACCGTCTGCGCGCGCCCGAGTTCGCCAAGCGTCTGGCCAGCCTTGCGCCGCAACCGCAGGCAACCGCACCCGAAGCCTGATTGACATTGAAATCCAACTCGGCGCAGGTGCCAGCAAGCGTTTGCGGGTGGGCCTACGGATGAAGATTGCGGTTTCCGGCGCGTCCGGTTTTGTGGGCCGGATGCTGGTGCCGTTGTTGGCGGCGGCGGGGGCCGATCTGCTGCTGCTGGGCCGCGATCCGGTGAAATTGGCCCAAGCTTTCCCCAGGCATCGCGCCTGCGGCTATGATGATTTCGCGCAGTATGGTCAGGGCTGTACCGCATTCCTGCACCTCGCGGTCGTCAATTCCAACGCAAGGCTGCCCCCTGCACAGGTTCACGCGGTCAACGTCGATCTGACACTCGCGCTGGCCGAAACCGCGCAAACCCTTGGTATCGCGCAGTTTATCAACGTCTCGTCGATCCACGCCCTCGATCCGCGCAACACCTCGGCCTATGCCAGCAGCAAACGCGCGGCAGCGGCGCAGCTTGCCGCATTGCCCGGCATCCGCGTGACCACGCTTTACCTGCCGCTGGTCTACGGCGACCATTGGGCAGGCAGGCTGAACTGGCTGAACCGCCTGCCGCTGCCCGTGGCCAAGGCGCTGTTCCGCCCGTTTGCGGCGCTGAAACCCACGCTCCACATCCGCCACCTTGCGGAAACCCTGCTGCGCCCCCTGCCCGATACGGCGGACGAGATCATTCTGGCCGATGATCAGGACGATAACCTGATCTTCCGCGCCGCCAAACGCCTGATCGACCTGTTGTTCGTGGCGGCGGTGGCGATCTTGCTGGGCTGGGCGCTGCTGCTGATCTGGGCGCTGGTGAAACTGCAATCACCGGGGCCGGGGCTATTCGCGCAAACCCGCATCGGGCGCGGCGGGCAGCCCTTCACCTGCTACAAATTCCGCAGCATGAAAACCGGCACGGTCGAGGTGGGCACCCATGATGCCCCCCCGGGTGCCGTCACCCGGCTTGGCCACACCCTGCGCCGGACCAAGCTGGACGAGTTGCCGCAGATCTGGAACATCGCGCGCAACCAGATGAGCCTGATCGGCCCCCGCCCCTGCCTGCCGGTGCAAACCGCCCTTATCACTGAGCGCCGCGCGCGCGGGGTGCTGGCGCTGAAACCCGGCATCAGTGGCCTTGCACAGGTGCAGGGCATCGACATGCGCGATCCGGTGATCTTGGCCCAGCGCGACGCCCGCTACAAATCCCTGCGCGGGCTGGTGCTGGATGTGAAGATCATCGCGGCCACCCTGCGCCCGCCCAAATCCTGAACTTCACGCCGTGCGCGACGGGATCCGGCTTTCAAACCAGCGGAACAGCAGCACGATCAGCCCCGCCATGATCATATACACCACCGCCAGCAGCAACAGCGGCTCGTAGACCACAAAGGTATCCTGCGTCACCCGCTTCGACAGCGAATAGATATCCACCACCGTGATCGTTGCCACCAAAGGCGTTGATTTCATTTGCAACACCGTCTCGCCGCCAATTGTTGGCAACACCCGGTGCAAGGCTTGCGGCAACCATATCCGGCGGAAAATGGTGAAGCGCGGCATGCCCATGGCGCGGGCCGCCTCCAACTGGCCGCCCGGCACGCCCTTGAACGCGCCGCGCATCACCTCGCCCTCATAGCCCGCAACGCTCAGCGTCAGCGCCAGCACCGCGTAGGGCCAGGCCTGCCGCAGGATCGGCCACATAAAGCTTTCACGGATTTCCGGGAACTGCGCGAACACCGAACCCAACCCGTAATACAGCAGCCACAACTGCAACAACAACGGCGTGCCACGAATGATCGAGCAGTAAATCCGCGCCGGAATGGCCAGATATGCAGGCCCCACCGCCTGCGCCAACCCCAAAGGAATGGCCAGCAGCATGCCCAGAATCATCGTCACCACCGTCAGCCAGACCGTCCGCCAGATCGCCAGCGGCACGCGGTCCAGATAATCCGGCAGCCATGTCCAGTTCAGTTTGATGGCGCACAGCACCACCACCGCCAGCGCCAGCCCGATCATCACGATGCGGCGCGGCTTGAAGAAATCCTTCATATGCCGCCCCCTTCGACGTTGCGCTGCCCGCGCCGCGCCCATGTCTCGATCCGCCCGAACAGCACCCCCGACACCAGCGACAGGATCAGATACAACGCCCCCGCCGCGAGATAAAAGGTCAGGAAGGATTTGGTGGTGCCCGCCGCCAGCGAGGTTTGCTTGGTCAGTTCGATAAACCCGATCACCGCCAGCAAAGCCGTGTCCTTGGTGCAGGTCAGCCACAGGTTGGCAAGCCCCGGCACCGCCGCCGATGTCATCAGCGGCAAGGTGATACGCTGGGCAATCTTCACCGGCGACATGCCCATCGCGCGGCCGGCCTCGATCTGGCCCGCCGGCACCGAAAGAATGGCGCCGCGCAGCACCTCGGTGGAATAGGCCCCCTGCACCACGCCCAGAACCACGATCCCCGCCACCACGCCCGAAAAGTCGATCGGCGCATAGCCATAGGACGACAGGACCGCGTTGATCGCATCCTTGGCGGCAAAGGTGATCAGCAACAGCAGCACCAGTTCCGGCACCGCCCGCACCAATGTGGTGTAAACGGCGAGCAGGTCTTTCGTCACCGGCCCGCCGTAAAGTTTGCCGAATGCTCCCGCCACCCCGATCAACAGGCCCAGCGCATAGGCGCCAAGCGCGATGATGATGGTGTTCCACAGCCCGTAGACCAGCGTTGCCCCCCAACCGGGGGGCGACCATGCCAGCAACTCGAACGCCGAGGCTGCGGATAAAGGCGAAAGCATTGCCAGCACCCGGCTTAGCCGCCGTAGATCGACGAAGCGAAGTAGGGCTTCGAGAGGCTGTCATAGGTGCCATCGGCGATCACCTTGGCGATGGCCGCGTTGAACTTGGCTTTCAGGTCATCCTCGCCCTTGCGCAGGCCGACGCCCACCCCGGCACCCAGGATTACCGGGTCGTCCTCGACCATGCCGATAAGTTCACAGCACGCCTTGCCCGCGTCTGAGGCCAGGAAGGCGTCGATGGCGATGCTGTCGGCCTGGCTGGCGTCAATGCGGCCCGCCGCCAGATCCTGGAACCCCTCGTCCGTTGTCTGGTAGGTCTTGATCTCGGCGGCACCGGGGAAATGGGCCTGGGCATAGGCTTCGTGGATCGTCGACACCTGCACGCCGATGATCTTGCCTGCCATGCCGGCGGCGTCAGGGGTCATGCCTGCGCCTTTGGTGGCGACAATCACGCTGGGGGTGTTGTAATACTTGTCCGAGAAATCGATGGTCTGCATCCGCTCTTCGGTGATCGTCATCGAGGCCATGATGGCGTCAATCTGCCCGCCGGTCAGCGACGGGATGATGCCTTCCCATGCCACGGGGGTCACCACGCATTCCATCTCGCCCGCCGCACAGACGGCATTGATGAAATCAACCTCCCAACCCACCCAGTTGCCCGCCGCATCGGGCGAGGCGAAGGGCGGATAGGGTTCCGCGGCGATGCCGATTTTCAGCGGTTCGGCCAAAGCGGCGGAACCGAAGGTCAGCGCCATTGCGGCGACAAGAGCTATTTTCTTCATGGTAGTCCTCTCTGTTGTTTTCGCTACCGTGATTAACTCACGGATTTCAGGAACTGCTTCAGACGTTCCGATTTGGGGGCCCCGAACAATTGTTCCGGCGGGCCTTCCTCCTCAATCACGCCATTCACCAGATAGATGACGTGCGTTGCCACCTCGCGGGCAAATTTCATCTCATGCGTCACCAGCACCATGGTGCGGCCTTCATCGGCCAGGCCCTTGATCACCTGCAACACTTCGCCCACCAGTTCCGGGTCCAGCGCCGAGGTAGGCTCGTCAAACAGCATCGCGCGCGGCTCCATGCACAGCGCCCGCGCGATGGCCGCGCGTTGCTGCTGACCGCCTGACATGAAGGCGGGATAGGCACCCTGTTTTTCGGCCAGACCCACCCGCGCCAACAGCGTGCGCGCCCGCCGATCAGCCACATCGCGCGGCACCTTCATCACCTGCACCGGCACTTCAACCAGATTTTCCAGCACCGTCTTGTGGGTCCACAGATTGAAGCTTTGAAACACCATGCCAAGGCTCTGGCGCAACCGCTCGATCTGTTTGCGGTTCGAGGGCACGCCATCGCTGCGCATCTCGACCTTTTCGCCACCGATCTCGATGCTGCCACCCGAGGGGGTTTCCAGAAAGTTGATACAGCGCAGCATGGTCGATTTGCCCGAACCGGAACCGCCGATGATCGCCACCACATCGCCCTCGCGCGCGGTCAGCGATACGCCCTTCAGCACCTCATGCGAGCCGAAAGACTTTTTAAGCCCCTCAACCCGAATGGCAATCGGTTGTTCAGCCATACTTCATCCCCGTATCGGCCTGTGGGTTCATGCCGCTGTTATTGCGGCAATGTGACGCCACCCTTTGGCCAAGTGCAAGCGAAACTTTGCGCTAGCGGCTTTGCACCCGCGCCAGCAACCCCACCGCCAGCAACCCCATCGCCATCACCACGAGGGCCGCCGGTGCGGCGTCCCCCAACCGCTCAAGGCTTGCCAACTCGTAAACCCGGGTGGACAGGGTGTTGAAATTGAACGGCCGCAGCAGCAGCGTGGCGGGCAATTCCTTGACGCAATCGACAAACACGATCAAAAGTGCGGTCCCCACCGATCCCCGCATCATCGGCAGATATACCGCCCGCAACACCCCGCCCGCACTCCGCCCCAAAGACCGCGCCGCCATCGGCAACGACGGCGATATTCGCCCGAATGACGCATCCACAGCACCTTGGGCAATGCCGAAAAACCGCACCACATAGGCCAGCACAATCGCCGCCGCCGTGCCGGTGATCAGCAAGCCCGGATCATGCCCCGTCAGGCGCAACACCAGATCGGCCACCCGGTGATCCAGCGCCGCCAGCGGGATCAGCAAGCCCACCGCCAGCACCGCCCCCGGTGCGGCATAGCCCAGCGTGGTGACCGGCAGCACCAGCCGCGCCACCCCCCGCCCCGCCATCCGCACGCCGTAAACCAGAAACAGCGCCGCCCCCACCGTCACCAGCGCGGCCGTGCCCGCCACCATCACCGTGTTGGCCGCCGCCCGCCCCAGCCCCGGCACCCGCCACACCTCGGGCCGCGCCACCGCATGGCCCAGCATCACCGCCACCGGCAACACAAAGCCGATGCTGAACGGGATCAGGCAGAACAGGCAGGCAAGCCAGCCCTTGGCCCCGCGCAGGTTTTGCCGCTCCAGCGGGCGCACAGCGCCGGTGCCATGATGAAACCGCGCATTCCTGCGGCCAACCCGCTCGATCGCCACCAAAATCAGAATGAGCAGCAGGATCACCCCGGCAATCTGCGCCGCTCCCCCCGCGTTGTTGCCGTTCAGCCAGGTTGAAAACACCCCCGTGGTCAGCGTCTGCACGCCAAAATGCTGCACCGTGCCAAAATCCGCCACCGTCTCCATCAACACCAGCGCCGTGCCCGCCGCAATTGCCGGCCGTGCCAAGGGCAGGCCCAACCGCCAGAACACCGCCCACGGCCCCCGGCCCAAGGCCCGCGCCACCTCGTAGGTATGGCCCGATTGCTCGCGAAACGCTGCCCGCGCCAGCAGGTAGACATAAGGATAAAGCGCCGCCGCCAGCACCAGTAACGCCGCCCCCATGCTGCGCATCCCGGGAAACCAATAGTCGCGCGCATCGCGCCAGCCGAAACTCAGGCGCATCGCCGTCTGCAACGGCCCCGCGTAATCGGTGAAATCCACCAGCGCATAGGCGCCGATATAGGCCGGGATCGCCAGCGGAAACAGCAGCGCATATTCCAGCCAGCGCGCGCCGCGAAAGCGGTACATCGCCACCAGCCAGGCCGCCCCGGTGCCAAACACCGCAGCCACCACCCCCACCCCCGCCATCAGCACGATGGTGGTGGTGAAATAGCGCGGCAACACCGTGGCCAGCAGATGCGGCCAGATATTCTCGCTGGGATGAAAGGCAATCCACAGCACCGCCAGCATCGGTGCCACCACAATGGCCGCAATCACCACCGCCCCCAGCGACCACAGATTGGCGCTGTCCGCCGCCAGCCCGCGCCACCCTCCGCTTATCCGACTGTTTCGCTTGGTGATCATCCGCCCCCCGTTACAGGAAAGCTGTTTCCCTGTCCAGAAAACCCACTATAGTCGGTGCCAAAGCAAAAGCAGCAGTCAGGCCCATCACAACATGCGGATCGTCTATCACCTCGGGGCCCACTTCACCGACGAAGAACGCCTTCTGAAATGCCTGCTCAAGAACCGCGATCTGCTGGCCGCCCACCGCATCGTGGTGCCCGGCCCGAACCGCTATCGCCGGCTGTTGCGCGAAACCGCGGTCGAGCTGAAGGGCAAACCCGCCAGCCGCGACACGCAGGCGCTGCTGCTGGATCAGATCATGGAGGAAGACGAGGCCGACCGCATGATCCTCAGCTGGGACAGCTTTTTGTCGCTGCCCGCCTATGTGCTGAAAGACGCGATTTATCCGGCGGCGGGCGACAGGGTGCGCGCCTTTTCGCAGATTTTCCCCGAGATCGAAGCCGAGTTTCACCTCGGCATCCGCAACCCCGCCACCTTTCTGCCGGTGCTGTTCCAAAAGCAGCAGCCCAAACCCTACCGCGAATTTCTGTCGGGTGCCGACCCGTTCGATCTGCGCTGGTCCGATGTGATCGAGCGGATCCGCGATGCCAACCCCGATACGCCCCTGACCATCTGGTGCGACGAGGACACGCCGCTGATCTGGCCCGAAGTGCTGCGCGCGGTCTCGGGCCTGCCGCCCGAGGCGGTGCTGGAAGGCGAGGATGATCTGCTGGCCTCGCTGATGTCGGGCGAGGGCATGGCCCGCCTGCGCAGCTATCTTGAAGGGCACAAGGCCTCGGGCATCGTACAGCGCCGCAAGGTGGTGTCGGCCTTCCTCGACAAGTTTGCCCTGCCCGACCGGATCACCTTCGAGATGGAAATGCCCGGCTGGACCGAAGAAACCGTGGCCGAACTGACCCAGTTATACGACGAAGACGTGGCAAGGATTTCCGGCATGGGCGACATTACGTTTATAGCACCCTGAGGGCGGACAAACCTCCGACACCTTGGCTGTTTCTCCTGCCGGATTTGATTTCAATCAAGCAAAGGGCCATCGCCCCGGCGGCCACTCCTGCCACCCGGCCCGCCGCCATGAAATTGACCGGGGGGGCGGGCGTTCTTCGGGGAAAAGGACCACTGGACCTTGGCTTATCCCTCATCTCCCCCCGGCAGGCGCGGCCTGATTTGCCCAACCGTAAGAATTGCGGAACAGCCCTTGCCCTGCGGCGTTCCGCCTTCAGGCAACGCCCCGGAAAACTCTCTCCGATAGAGTTTTCTGATCGGTCCGGCAACAAACCCCAACCGATTTCCCCTCTTTTCACATATTGCACCACGTAACTACGGATAAACGCCGCATCGCCCTACAGGAAAACCACGCTCCCATGCCAATCAGGCCGCCCGCCCGATCACCCCCGCCGCCGCCGCCACCCCCCCCGGCCCATGTGCTATCCCCAGTGCCAGCATCCCCGCCTCCATCGCCCCCAAAGCCCCCAGCACCATATGCGCGTTCACATGCCCCATATGCCCCAGCCGCAAAAAGCCCGTCGCCTCGGGGTCGTCCGTCGTGCCCATCCCCAGACCGATACCCAAAGTCACCCCCGCCTTCGCCTCGCACCACGCCCGCAACCGCGCACCATCGCCCATCCCGAACCCCACCGCCGTCACCGCACATGACCGGTCCTTCGCATCCACAACATTCATCCTGATCAACGGGTTACCCGCCCCCCACGCGTCAAACGCCGCCCAGACCGCCTGCGCCAACGCCCTGTGCCGGGCCCAAACCGCCGCCAGCCCCTCGTCTTGCAGGATCATCGTCACCGCCTCGCGCAGACCAAACAGATGATGCGTCGGCGCGGTGCCGTTCCAGTATTGCCAGAATTCGGCAGGCTCGGCCCGCGCCGTCCAATCCCAATAGGGCGTGCGCAGATCAGACGCCACACTCGCCGCCCGCGCGGCTTCGGAAAACCACACAAACCCCATCCCCGGCGGCGTCATCAGCCCCTTCTGGCTGGCCGCCACCGTCACATCCACCCCCCATTCGTCCATCCGGTACTCATCGCAAGCCATTGATGCAATACAATCAATCGCCAGAAGTGCCCCGTGACCCGCCGCATCCATCGCGGCCCTCAACGCCCGCACATCCGTCTTCACCGAACTTGCCGTATCCACATGCGTGCTCAGCACCGCCCTAATCCGCCCCGCCTTATCGGCCCGCAACGCCGCCTCTACCACGGCCATATCCGGCGGCGCTTTGCCGAAATCCAGCACCTCCACCCCGATCCCCAAAGCCCGCGCAGAGTTCGCCCAGCCATGGCCGAAATTGCCGCAGGCCAGCACCAAAGCCTTATCGCCGCGCGAGAACAGATTGCAGTTCGCGGCCTCCCACGTCGCATGCCCGTTGCCAATGTATGCTGCCAGATGCCCCCCCGTGCCCGCCACCGTCTTGAGGTCCGGCCACAGCCCCGCCACCATCTCGATCAGCGCCCCGGTATAGATGTTGGGCGACGCCTGATGCATCGCGGCCAATACCCGGTCGGGCATCACCGAAGGGCCCGG
Source organism: Paracoccaceae bacterium (assembly GCA_031384695.1). GTDB lineage: Bacteria > Pseudomonadota > Alphaproteobacteria > Rhodobacterales > Rhodobacteraceae > JANNAV01. Next base: position 2,893 of record JANNAV010000015.1, on the reverse strand, counting down.
AATGGCAAGATACTGACGTCCAAAACCCAAGGTCATCTGCGGCTCCTGATTGCTCTGCCGCCTTGGCTACGCCCGCGCCATCCCGGGGTCAAGCAGGGGGGTCAAGCAGGGTGTGCAAGCAGCCCCCTCCCTTGCCAGTGCCGCCGTTCCGGGCTAACTCAGGCCAATCCCGCCATAAGGCCCCGCCGCACGTGCCAACCCCCTCCCCAAACCTTTTCCTGCGGTTCTGGCGCAGCTATCTGGCAACGCATTGGGCGCTGATCCTGGTGATCTTCGTGCTGATGATGATCGAAGGCAGCACCCTCGCCGCCCTCAGCTATGCCATTCAGCCGCTGTTCGATACCGTGCTGGCCCAGGGTGGCGGCCAGCTTTTCCTTGTCGGTTTCGCCATCTTCGCCCTCTTTGCCCTGCGCGGCGTCACCTCGGTCATCTCGCGCAGCCTGATCGCCTATGTGTCGCAAAAAGTCTCGGTGGCGATGCAGACCGACCTTCTGGCGCATCTGCTGACCCTTGATTCCCCGTTTTTCCAGACCCACCCCCCCGGCGTGCTGATCGAACGGGTGCAAGGCGATACCCTCGCGGTGCAAGGCGTGTGGTCCAGCCTGCTGATCGGCATCGGCCGCGATTTTCTCAGCCTGATCAGCCTGTTCGCCGTCGCCCTGTCAATCGACGCGAAATGGACGCTCGCCGCCCTGATCGGCGCGCCGATCCTGATTTTGCCCGCAGCCCTGCTGCAACGCTATATCCGCCGCAAATCCAATCAGTTGCGCGAACAGGCGGGCCTGCGCGCCACCCGTCTGGATGAGATTTTTCACGGCATTCAGGCGGTGAAACTCAACCGGATGGAGGCGTATCAGGCCAGCCGTTTCCGCCAGATCCTCGGCCGCATCGTCTCGGCCGAGATCCGCTCCGCCACCGGCCGCGCCATGATGCCCGCCACGGTGGATATCGTCACGGGTCTGGGGTTTTTCGCGGTGCTGCTGATGGCGGGCGATCAGATCGCCTCGGGCGCGCGCACCACGGGCGAGTTCATGTCATTTTTCACCGCCATGGCCCTCACCTTCCACCCGCTGCGCCGCCTGTCTGAACTGTCCGGCGTCTGGCAGGTGGCGGCGGCCAGCCTGGTGCGCATCCATGCCCTGCTCGACACCCCCCCCTCCACCCGCCGCCCCGCCACCAGCGCGCAACTGCCCAGCCCCGGTGCGCCCGAACTCCGGTTCGAGGGCGTAAGCTTTGCTCATGCCGATCTGCCGGTGCTGCAAAACCTCTCCTTCACCGCCGAGGCAGGCCAGACCACCGCCCTCGTCGGCGCCTCGGGTGCCGGCAAAAGCACGGTGTTCCACCTTCTTACCGGCCTTCTCGATCCAAACGCGGGCCAGATAATGATCGGCGGCATCGACTGCGCCACCCTGTCGCTCGCCGATCAGCGCGGGCTTTTTGCCACCGTCACCCAAGACGCCGCGCTGTTCGATGAAACGCTGCTGGAAAATCTCACCCTCGGCCAGTTGAATATCGCGTCAGAAGCGATTGAAAACGCGCTGGAAACGGCGCAAGTGAACGCCTTCCTGCCGCTGCTGCCCGACGGCGTTGACACCCAGGTCGGCCCACGCGGCAGCGGCCTTTCGGGTGGTCAACGTCAGCGCGTCGGCATCGCCCGCGCCCTTCTGCGCGCAGCCCCGGTCCTCCTGCTCGATGAGGCCACCTCGGCGCTTGACGCAGGCGCCGAGGCCGCCGTCGCCGCCGCCCTCACCACCGCCGCCCTTGGTCGCACCACCCTGGTGATCGCCCACCGCCTTGCCACCGTGCGCCACGCCCACAAGATCATCGTGCTCGATCAGGGCCGGGTGGCGGAACAGGGTACTCACGCCGAACTGCTGGCCAATAACGGCCTCTACGCCCGCCTGCACCGGTTGCAAATCAAAGGTTAGCCGATGGAAACCACCCCCCAAGGCGAGGCCACCTCAGACCGCAGCCTTTATGCCCTGACCGGCGCCGATGCCCTGCTCTTCTTGCAAGGCATGCTCACCAATGACGTGCTGCCGCTGGCCAAAACCCCCGGCATCGTCTGGGCCGCCCTGCTGACGCCGCAAGGCAAATACCTCGCCGACCTCTTCGTAGTGCGCACGCCCGCTGCCTTGCTGATGGATATCAAAACCGACATCGCCGAGGCCACCATCCGCCGCCTGTCCATGTACCGTCTGCGCGCCGACGTGCAGATCACCGCCACCGATATCCCCGTCGCCCGTGGCCTTGGGCCGCAGCCCGCCGGTGCCCTGCCCGACCCCCGCCACCCGGCCTTGGGCTGGCGCCATTACGGCCAAACCGGCGCCCTGCCGCAGATCGACTGGAACGCCCTGCGCGTGGCCCACCTGATCCCCGAAACCGGCGTCGAGCTTACCCCCGAAACCTATATCCTGGAAGCAGGCTTCGAGGCCTTGCACGGCGTCGATTTCCGCAAAGGCTGCTATGTGGGGCAAGAAGTCACCGCCCGGATGAAGCATAAAACCGAATTGCGCAAAGGCCTGACCCGGCTCGCCATCGCCGGTTCCGCCCCCATCGGCTGCGAGATCCTCGCCGAAGGCAAACCCGCAGGCACCCTCTACACCCAATCCGCAGGCGCAGCCCTCGCCCATCTGCGCTTCGACAAACCCGGCGCCCTCACCGCCAACGGCGTCCCCCTCACCCGCCTCTGAGCCCTAACACGGCTCGGCGAAGCCCCTGGAAACCGCTCCAAACAATTCGCCTAAAATTGTCCGCCCGGCTTCTTTACTGCTCAAATATCCCACGGGGGTGCGGGGGTGTGAAACCCCCCCGTTTGACAGCGGGTGCGGGGGTGTGAAACCCCCCCCCCCCAAACCATGCCCCACCCCCCGCGGCCCCCCCACCCCCCCCC
>JANNAV010000002.1:0-19205 GCA_031384695.1 Paracoccaceae bacterium | reverse complement strand
TCATCTCGGCCAAACGCGAAACCGGCCCCGCCACCACCGCCGCCCTGCGCCTTTTGGTGGCAGGCTCGGAGCTTGGCCTTGAAGGCGTGCAAGAGCTTGAAACCATTGCCGAACTTCTGCACGCACAGGGGTATGGCTCCGACCGGATCATCATCGACCCCGGCGTTGTGCGCGGCCTCGGCTATTACACCGGCCCGGTCTACGAGGCCGAACTCACCTTCGAGATCCTTGACGAAAAAGGCCAGAAACGCCAGTTCGGCTCGGTTGCGGGCGGCGGACGCTATGATGATCTGGTCAAACGCTTCACCGGCCAATCGGTGCCCGCCACCGGCGTTTCCATCGGCGTGGACCGCCTTCTGGCAGCCCTTCACGCCAAGGGCCGCATCGCCGAAACCCTCGCAGGCCCGGTGGTCATCACCGTGATGGACCGTGAAAGGATGGCCGATTACACCAGCATGGCCGCCGACCTGCGCCAAGCCGGGATCCGCGCCGAGGTTTACCTCGGCAATCCGAAAAACTTCGGTAACCAGTTGAAATACGCCGATAAACGCGGCAGCCCCATCGCCATCATCCAGGGCACCACCGAGGCCGCAGCGGGCACGATCATCCTCAAAGACCTGATCCTCGGCGCAAAAATCGCCGCCGGTGCCAGCGTCGAGGAATGGAAATCGCGCCCCGCGCAACTCGAAACCCCGCGCGAAAACCTGATCGCCGCCGTGCGGAAAATGCTGGACCAATGACCAGCAAAGCCGCCATCCGGCTTGAGGCCGAAACCCTGTTCCATGCCTTTCAGGCCGCCGGTGCCCTGCCGTTCGAGGCCGATATCCTGCTGCCCGCCGAAACCCTGCTTGATCTTTACGGCGAAGACATCCGCGCCCGCGCCTATACCACCACCGATCCCCTGCGCGGCGAGATGATGCTGCGCCCCGATTTTACTGTACCGGTGGTGCAGGCCCACATGGCCGACGGTGCCGATCCCGCGCGTTATTGCTACATGGGCGAGGTGTTTCGCAAGCAACAAGACCCCACCGCAAGGGCGCGCGAATATCTGCAGGTGGGCTTTGAGCTTTTTGACCGCATCGCGCCCGAATCCGCCGATGCCGAGGTTTTTGCGTTGTTTTCTCAACTCCTTGCGCCGCTCAATCTGCGCGCCGCCACCGGTGATATCGGCATTCTGATGGCCGCCGTGCGCGGGCTGAACACCACCCATTACCGCAAATCTGCGTTGCTGCGCCACATCTGGCGGCCCCGCCGGTTCCGGGCTTTGCTCGATCAGTTTTCGGGCCGCAGCGCCACGCCGCCCGCCCGCGCGCACCTGCTGGAACGCCTCGCCGCAGGCCCGCACACGGCGCTGATCGCGGCGGCGGGCAGCTTTATCGGCCTGCGCAGCCTTGACGATATCGCCGCCCGCGCCGACAGCTTGCGCGCCGATGCGGCGATGAAACCGATTGCCGCCCCCGAAGCGGCCCTGCTTTACGATCTGTTGGGCCTGCAAGCCTCCGCCCGCGCCGCCCTTGCGCATCTGCGCGGCATCACCCCGCTGCTGCCCGCCATCGAACCGGCCGTTGACCGCTTTGAAACCCGTCTGGCCGCATTGTCCGCCCGCGGCATCAACACCGCGACTCTGCCGTTCGAGGCCAGCCATGGCCGCTCCAGCCTCGAATATTACGATGGTTTCGTGTTCAGCTTCCACGCCGCCGATCTGCCCGCAGCCGCACCTGCCGTTGCCAGCGGCGGGCGCTATGACGCGCTGACGGCGGTGCTGGGTCGGGGCCGCTCGATCCCCGCCGTCGGCGGCGTGATCCGGCCCGCATTGGTGGCCGCTTTGCGAGGCGCAAACTGATGTTGAAAATCGGAGTGCCATCCAAAGGCCGCCTGATGGAGCAAACCTTCGAATGGTTCGGCGCGCGCGGCGTCACCATGCGCCAGACCGGGGCCGACCGCGAGTATGCAGGTGGTGTTGAAGGCATTCAAGATATTGAAATCGTTTTACTTTCTGCAGGGGAAATTCCCCACGAGCTTGCCCGGGGGCGCATTCATCTGGGCGTCACCGGCTCGGATCTGGTGCGTGACAAGCTGGCCGATTGGCCCGCGCAGGTGGACGAAATTGCCGCCATGGGCTTTGGTCAGGCCGATCTGATCATCGCGGTGCCCGCCGTCTGGATTGATGTTGACACGCTTGATGATCTCGATGCCGCCGCCGCCGATTTCCGCGCCCGCCACGGCTTTCGCCTGCGCATCGCCACCAAATACCACCGCCTGACGCGCGAATTTCTGACGGCGCACGGGGTGGCGGATTATCAGTTGACCGACAGTCAGGGCGCCACCGAAGGCAGCGTGAAAAACCTGACCGCCGAGGCGATAGCCGATATCACCTCCTCGGGCGAAACCCTGCGCGCCAACCACCTGAAGATCCTTAGCGACAGCCTGATCCACCAGAGCGAAGCCACGCTTTACGCCGCCCGCCGGGCCGATTGGGCCGCCGCCGGGCCGGTATTTGCCGCCCTCGCCGCGCGCCTTGGCGTGCCGGTGCCGCAGGATGTTTGGCGACCGGCTTGACTGTTGCGGCACAAGGATTACTCTGCAACACAACGGTTTGATAAGGGTTATCACCATGCTGTCGTTGCGCCCGATGCTGATGTTGCTGGCCATGGCCACACCCGCCGTCGCGCAGGACATGGCCTCGGGTGCGGCGATCAGTGCGGCGATCTCGGGCAATACCGTGCAAGGCAGCATGTCGGCCTCGGGCGCTTATACCGAGTTTTACGCCGACGACGGCACCATCAAAGGCAAGGATTACGCGGGCAACTGGAGCATCGACGGTAACAAGATGTGCTTTGCCTATGGCACCGATCCTACCACATGCTGGGCGGTGCAGATCAGCAATGATCAGGTAACCTGGGTGGGCGACGGCGGCCCGGAAGGCACCGGAACCATCCTTGCGGGCAACCCCAACAGCTTTTGATCACCCCTCAGTGCAGCCCGATCTCGGCCAAAGCCTGCGCCAGGGCGGCGGGCAGCGCCTCTTCCCGGGCGCGGCCAACTGGCAGATCGCGCGGCGATTCTCGCGGGTCCAGATACCGCCAGCCCTGAAACGGGCGGCGCAGCGCCGCTTCGGTGCGGATCACCGCCACATCCAGCACCAGCGCACAGCGCGCAATGCCATCGGCACCCCGCCGCTCTTCCATGCCCAAAATCCGTTGCCGCGCCAGCACCGCCCCCTTGATCACCCAGTAAAGCGAGCCACCGTCCAGCACCTCGGCTTCGCGTTTCGGCCACATCCGGGTGGCATGCTCGGTGGTGCCCGCCGCCCAAAGATGCGCATGGCTGCGGTGCCAGTCGAGCAGGTCTTCAACATCCACCGCCCCGACGCACAGCTTGATCAGATTGAGATGCGCCACGATTCCCCCCGCAAAGCCACCCCTACATTATAGGCGCCCGCCGTCCGACACTCAAGTTGACCACGCGCCCTTCAACGCGTATCTTGGGGACTTTCCCGAACAGACCACCATAGGAAGGACGCCCCGCATGTCCCGTTTTGCCGCCCCGATTGCCGAGCAGATCTGGGACATGAAGTACCGCCTGAAGGATGCCACCGGCACGCCGATTGATCACACGGTTGAAGACAGCTGGCGCCGCGTGGCGCGCGCGCTGGCGGCGGTGGAGCAGGATCCGGCGCTTTGGGAAGACCGCTTTTATGCCGCACTGGAGGATTTCAAGTTCCTGCCCGCCGGGCGCATCACGGCGGGTGCGGGCACCGGGCGTTCTGTCACGCTGTTCAATTGCTTTGTGATGGGCACGGTTCCCGACGATATGGGCGGCATCTTTGACGGGCTGAAAGAAGCCGCCCTCACCATGCAGCAGGGCGGCGGAATCGGTTATGATTTCAGCACCATACGCCCGCGCGGGGCCGAGGTGAAGGGGGTGGCCGCCGATGCCTCCGGCCCGCTTTCCTTCATGGATGTGTGGGATGCGATGTGCCGCACCATCATGTCTGCCGGCTCGCGCCGGGGTGCGATGATGGCCACCATGCGCTGCGACCACCCCGATATCGAGGCGTTCATCGCCGCCAAGAAAGACCCCGCCCGCCTGCGGATGTTCAACCTTTCGGTGCTGATCACCGATCCTTTCATGGCGGCGGTCAAGGCCGACGCGCCATGGGAGCTGTCCTTCAACGGCAAGGTTTTCAAATCCCTGCCCGCCCGCGATCTGTGGAACCAGATCATGCGCAACACCTATGATTTTGCCGAACCGGGGGTGATTTTCATCGACCGGATCAATGCCGCGAACAATCTGCGCTACTGCGAAACCATCGCCGCCACCAACCCCTGCGGCGAACAGCCGCTGCCCCCCTATGGCGCCTGCCTGCTTGGCTCGATCAACCTGCCAACGCTGATCACCGGCGCCTTCACCAAAAGGGCAGCACTTGATCTGCCAGCACTGGACGCGCTTGTGCGGGTCGCCGTGCGCATGATGGACAACGTGGTGGATGCCTCGCGGTTTCCGCTGCCCGAACAGGCCGCCGAGGCCCGCGCCAAACGCCGCATCGGCCTTGGGGTGACGGGGCTGGCGGATGCGCTTTTGATGCTGGGCCAGCGCTATGGATCGGAAGCGGCCGCGGCGCAGACCGGGGCCTGGATGCATGCCATCGCCCGTGCGGCTTACCTCGCCTCTGTCGATCTGGCGCGCGAAAAGGGCGCGTTTCCGCTGTTTGATGCCGAACCCTATCTTGCCTCGGGCACCATGCGCGCGATGGATGGCGATGTGCGCGACGCGGTCCGCGCCCATGGCATCCGCAACGCCCTGCTGACATCCGTGGCCCCCACCGGCACCATAAGCCTTTATGCCGGCAACGTTTCTTCTGGTATCGAGCCGGTCTTTGCCTATGCCTACAGCCGCAAGGTGCTGCAAAAAGACGGCTCGCGGACCGAAGAGGACGTGGTGGATTACGCCGTGCGCCTGTGGCGCGATGTCCATGGCACCGCGCCCCTGCCCGATTACTTCGTGAACGCCCAGACCCTGCCGCCACTGGATCATGTGCGCATGCAGGCGGCGGCGCAAAAATGGATCGACAGCTCGATCTCCAAAACCATCAACTGCCCCGCAGACATCAGCTTTGACGATTTCAAACAGGTCTATATGGCCGCCTGGGATCAGGGTTGCAAAGGCTGCACCACCTACCGGCCCAACGATGTGACGGGCTCGGTGCTGACGGTTTCCGAGGCGTCCGACAAATCACCGGCCGAAATCCACCAGCCTCAACGCGCCGGTGAGGGGGCCGAGGTTGTCTATCTTTCCGAACCGCTCGACCGCCCGGCAGCACTTGAGGGGCAGACCTACAAGGTCAAATGGCCGGGCTCTGAACACGCGCTTTACATCACCATCAACGATATCATCATCGCCGGTCACCGGCGCCCGTTCGAGGTTTTCATCAACTCCAAAAACATGGAGCACTTCGCCTGGACGGTCGCCCTCACCCGGATGATTTCTGCGGTCTTTCGCCGTGGTGGCGATATTTCTTTTGTGGTGGAGGAACTTAAGGCGGTGTTTGATCCGCGCGGCGGCGCATGGATGGACGGGCGCTATATCCCCTCGATCCTGGCCGCGATCGGTGGCGTGATCGAGCGGCATCTGGTGGCGATCGGCTTTATCGAGGGCGAAGGTCTTGGCCTGAAATCCGATCCCAAAGCCGAAGCGATCGCAGTGGGCGAGGCCCCGCGCACCAAAGCCTGCCCGGCCTGCGGCGGCTATGATCTGCGAATGATCGAAGGCTGCATCACCTGCGGCTCTTGCGGCCATTCGAAATGCGGTTGATCAGAGCGTGTCGCGTGCAACCGGGTTCAGCCGGTTGTAGGCAATACGCAACATTCCCAAGCGGATCTTGTCTTGGATTGCCTTCAATCTGAATCAGATTGAAGGAAATCCACACTAACCCCACGCCCCCAGCAGCACGTTGCGGGTCACCTGTTCAACGGGGGCATCGCCTTTGATCAATCCCGCCACCCATTCGCAGGATCCGGCGTTGAAAACCCGCCCCCTGCCCCGCCGATATTCGGCGATACAGCCGTTGCCCCGCGCCGCGCGGCCCAAAGTTTCAGGTGTTATGGCGCCGTAAATGGACAGCGCGATATCCTCGGCATCATAGGCGGCAATGAAGGTGTCCGTATCCTCGGGCGAGGTGGAATGCGCAAGCGTGGTCGCGGGCGACAGGCCGATGATGGTCAAGGGGCCTTGCAAGCCGGTATTTTCGGCGGGTTCGGGCAGACCATGGGTCATGGAATAATCAATGCCATCAACCTCATAGGCAAAAATTTTCGATTGCGCCCCCAGAACATCGCCATAGCCAAGCCCGGTGCCCCGCAGCGCCCAATGCCCAGGGCGGTAGATCGCGAACCCGCCCGATCCATGCGCGGCACAGCGGCTCCATCCGGCATAAACCCCGGCTGATCCGGTAAGTCCAAGCGTGGCTGTGGCGGGGCGGCCCGCGCGCGGGTGATCCCAATACGAGGTCAGCCGGTTGGTGTGGCCAAGCGGATCTTCGGCCTCGGCCCGGGTTTTATAGCAGGTTTGGCGCGCAAGGTCCGGCGATAACCGGGTCTGCCAAAAGAAATTCCCGGCAAAGCGCGCCAACTCACCCCCCCGGTCTAGCCAGCCCTCCAGGTGATCGCGCATCTCCCATGTCCAGTATTCGTCATGGCCCACGATCAGCACCCGGTCATAGCCGTTCAGGCCAGCCGGATCGCGGTGCAGATCATGCTGGGTGGTAAAATCAAGCGCTATGCCCTGCGTTTCGCACCAGATGGCAAAAGGCCGCTCGAACGCCGCCCAACCGGACGATGCGTATTTCTTCGAGATCCCCTTCGCACGCGCGAAATCCATATGCGGATAGCGCGGCCTTTGCAGCAAGGGCGATGCATGCGGGATACGGGGCGCGTCGTCCGGCCAGTTGACAAAACCTTTGGCCCAAGGCCGGTGCAAGGAAACCTGCGGCGCGAACGCATTGCCATCCGGCCCGGTCAGCCCCTGATAATGATTGGAACCGCCCCAGTCGTTATAGGCGCACCAGGTGCCGGACGTCAGCAGCATCAGTATCCGCGCGCTTGGATCTTTGGCTTTCAAAACAAACAGATGCCGCGACTGGTGGCCGGGAATGGTCAGCGTCAGGGTATAAACACCGCTGCGCCAGTGCTCGGGTATCCGCCACGCAAAAACCTCGGGCCACCCACAACCATCGGTCGATGCACAGGCGGGCGTCGGCGCGAAGGCGGTGTTGATATCGCACTCCAGAACGATCTGCGGCACCACACCGTCGCGCGCAATCACCAGCCGCGCCGTCCCGGCACTGCACGAGGCATAAAGCCGCAACACCCCGCCCGGCGCATAACTGACAGCGCAGGTATAGCCCCAAACCTGCGGCCGCCCATCCGTGGCCGCCGTTTCATAGTAGTGCCCGGTGACGGGCGAGCCGTCATCCCCCGGTGCTGCCACAAAGAAATCACGCAATGTCATTTTGTGAACGCTTGTTCAAGAAAGGCTGCGCTGCGGGTAAGATAGGTCTCGACATTGCTGCGCCGAAACACCCCGTGGCCTTCATCGGCGAACAACAGGCTTTGATGCGCGATGTGGGCGGCGGTCAACTCGCGCAGCGCCGTAAAGGTGTTCTCAGGGCCGACATTGCTATCGGCAAGACCATGCACGATCAAAAGATCACCCCTGATCTGATCGATGAAATTCCCCGGCGAGGCATTGGCGTATTTCTGGGGAAACTGTTCTGGCGTGCCGCCCATCATCTCTTCGGAATAGGCGCGGCCATGTGGCATTTCGGTGGCGTGGTAGTCGATATCAAGCCGGTACATGCCACACATCGGGATCGCCGCATTGACCAGATCCGCATGGCGGGTGATGGCAAACCAGCTTGAAAACCCACCATAGGAATTGCCAGCCACGGCTATTTTCCCTTTCACCGCAACGCCTTGCGCAACAAGAGCTTCAATCCCCGCGCGAATATCCGATTGCTCGCGCCCGCCCCAGCCATCCTGCTTGACGGCCTCGCGGTGGGAAAACCCAAACCCCGTAGAGCCGCGATAATTCGGGTCCAGAACGGTGTACCCCAGTTGCACCCAAAAGCCGATCTTGGGGTTTGCCCAATCCTCGGAATGCCAGGTCGGGCCACCGTGCACATAGACGATCAGCCCCTTGGAAGGCAGTTTGGGGTGATAAAGCCAGCCCTGCATTTGCCTGCCATCGACAGCAATCCAGTGATGCGACACCGGCCTGCTGGTGGTGCGGGCACTGGGCCCGGCGGCTACCAGCGGCGTGCAGGCGCCCCTCGCGTCGATCCGCACCAGCTGGTGCGGCCCGTCCGCGTCATACGCCTCGGCAAGCCAGCCGCCATCCGGCAGCCGGGCATGGGGCAGCAAACTGCGGCGGCCAGACGTGTTGCGAAGTGCCACCGCCCCCGGAAACAGCATGGCATATGTATGGGATGCATCATGCGATATGCATGCGAAATGCCCGTTCTGGCCAGACAGAACCTCATGCGGGAATATCGCAGGCTCGCAGGCAAGCCAATCGATCTGCAGCGTTGATAGGCTGAGAATACCAATCTTATCAATGCCTTCATGGTCGCTCACAAAACCGATATGGTCGTCATCCAGCCAAACACCACGGGCATTGTTGGTGGGGCCAAGGTTCAGAACCTCCCGCAGATCACCGCCCCCGACAGTCATCACCCAAAGCTGAGTTCCGGCGGGCGCACATTCATGACGGTGCCAAAGCAGGTTCAACCCGTCCGGCGAAAGGCGCGGGCCGGACGCAAATGGCGTGTCGGAACGGGCCAGACAAGTGAAGCGATCCGTCGCAAGATCAAGATGCCAAATCCAACCGCCGGTGGTAGTGACCATCTGTTCATAATCAAAGTCAGCGGCAAAGATGATGCCCGACTGGCGGGCAGTAAAGGCGCCGCCGTAAAGGTAATGGCTGTCTTGCACCGGCGTCAATTGCCGGAGGTGGTTGCGGCGGCTGCGGTCTAATATGAACAAATGATCATGTTCGTTGGCGTTTTTCGATTGTGCCAGCACCAGACTGCTGCCGTCCGGGCTGACATCGCGGATCAGAAAGTGATCGGACCCCGTCGTCAATCGTTCAGGCGCACTGGAGCCATCGGTTCGGGTGGCATAAACCTCATCGGTTTCGTGCAGGCCCGATTGACACCAGAACGCCCATTCACCATCCGCCGAGGCATGGATGTTTGAAAGTTGCGGCAGCGCGGCCCAGGCGGCGGCAGGGGTCATCTCAGGCCTCGATCAGGTGACAGGCGGCCTGACGGCCACCAAAGCTGCGCAGTTCGGGGCGCGTCTGGTGGCAGCGCGGCTCGGCGACCGGACAGCGCGAGGCAAAGACGCATCCCACGGGCGGGTGAAGCACCGACGGCAACTCACCGGGCAGCGACTGGCCCGCGCGGTGGCGCTCGCGGGTGGGATCGGGCTCGGGTACCGCATCCATCAGGGCCTTGGAATAGGGGTGCAGCGGCTTGGCATAAAAGGCATCGCGCGGCGCGGACTCGACGATCCGGCCCAGACACATCACCACAATATCATGGCTGATATGGCGCACCACCGACAGATTGTGCGAGATGAAAACCAAGGCCAGCCCCATTGATTCCTGCAAGTCCATCAACAGGTTGACCACCTGCGCCTGAATTGAAACATCAAGCGCCGAAACCGGCTCGTCGCAGATGATCAGCTTGGGATTGCCGATCAGCGCCCGGGCAATGCCAACGCGCTGCGCCTGGCCGCCAGACAACTCATGCGGGTAGCGTGTCGCGAAATCAGCCGAAAGCCCGACGCGTTCAAGCGCCTGAACCGCGCGGGCGGCAAGCTCGTTGCGCGACAGGCCGGGCTCGAACGTGGCAAGCGGGCGCGAAACGATGCGGCCAAGGGTCATGCGCGGATCGAGGGCAGCAACCGGATCCTGAAAGATGATCTGCATCTGGGAACGCCGCGCGCGTAAGGCAGCGGGCGAAAGGCCTGCCAGATCCTCGCCCTGCCAAAGCACTTGGCCCCCGGTCAGGGGGATCAGATGCAGCAACGCCCGGCCAAGCGTCGATTTGCCACAACCAGATTCGCCGACGATGCCAAGCGTGCGCCCGGATTGCAGAACAAAACTTGCATTATGAACGATCGGTAGGTTAATGGTTCCGGCAAACAGGCGCTGCCCGGCAATCCGGTAGCCCACGTCGATACCTCTGGCCTCCAGCAGGTTCATTCTCGGCCTCCGACAAGGTGGCAAGCGGCCATTCCGCCACCCGCAGGCACCAGCGCAGGTTGCACAGAGTCACAAATGCCGATTTTCACCGTGCAGCGTGGCGCAAACGGACAACCGGGCAGCATGGCACCGCCCGAACGCGGGCTACCGGGGATGGTGCCAAGCCGTGGGGTAAGCGCATCCGTCATACGCGGCGTTGACGCAAGCAGACCACGCGAATAGGGGTGTTGCGGGTTGGTAAACAGCACCACTGCGGGGGCCACTTCCATGATGCGGCCGCCATAAAGCACGATCACCCGGTCACAAAGCCGCGCGACAACACCCAGATCATGCGTCACAAGGATGATCGCGGTGCCGGTCTCTTGCGCAAGTTCCGCCATCAGATCAAGCACTTGCGCCTGAATGGTCACATCAAGTGCCGTCGTCGGTTCATCTGCCAGCAACAGCGCGGGGCGCACCAGCAACGCCATCGCGATCATCACCCGCTGACGCATGCCGCCAGAAAACTCGTGCGGATACCGCCGCGCGCGCGCCGCCGCATCCGGGATGCGCACGCGGTCCAGCATGGCAACCGCAGCCTTCCAGGCATCGGTTTTCGTCATCCCCTTATGAACGATCAGCGTCTCGGCAAGCTGATCGCCGACGCGCATATAGGGATTCAGCGAAGTCATCGGATCCTGAAAAATCATCGACACCGAAACCCCGCGCACCGCGTCCAGCGCCTTGGGGCCGAGGGCAAGCAGGTTCTGCCCACCAAACATCGCCTCGCCGGAGGCCACGCCGTTGGCGGCCACAAGACCCATCAGCGAAAACAGGATCTGTGATTTCCCTGAACCGGATTCTCCAACAATCCCAAGAACTTCGCCCGGTTCAATCGCAAAGGAAATCCGATCAACCGCGCGCATCTGCCCGGCAGGAAGCCGGAAATCGACGCTCAGATCGCGCACGCTGAGCAGATCATCTGTCATTGGGATCAAACGCATCTCGCAGGCCATCGGCGATGAAATTCAGGCAGAACAACACGGCGGCAAGCAGGATACCGGGCAGCAACAGCAGGCGCAGATCGCTGTCCATCGCGGTGGTGCCGGATTGGATTAGGTTGCCCCACGAGGCCTGCGGCTCTTTGATGCCAATGCCGAGGAACGACAGAAAGCTTTCCGACAGGATCACCTCCGGCACCAGAAGCGAGCCGTAGACGATCACCACCGACATGCAATTCGGCACGATATGCTCGATCACGATCTGCGGTGCGGTCATGCCGCCTGCGCGCGCCGCCTCGATGAACTCGCGTTTGGCAAGCGATTGCGCCTGCGCCCGCACGATGACAGCGGGGGTAAGCCAAAGGGTAAACACAATCGCCGCAAACAGCGCCGTGGTGCCACCGCCCAGCACCAGGCTGAGCAGAATAACCAGAATGACGTAGGGAAAGCCATACAGAATCTCGACCGAGCGCATCATCAGACGGTCGGCGCGGCCCCCGGCATAGCCCGCGACCGCCCCGTAGAGCACGCCAATGATGCCTGCGGTGGCGGCCCCCAGAAAGCCGATGGTCAGGGAAATCTGCCCCCCCTCAAGCACCCGCACCAACAGATCACGGCCGAAGTCATCGGTGCCGAAAGGGTGCGGCGACAGCAGGTCAACCGGGGCTGCGATGTAATCGAAATCCGCATCTTCGCCGGTGAAGGGGAACGCAAAGGGGCCAAGGAAACACGCCAGAACGATGGCCGCCAGCAGAAAAATACTGAACATTGCCAGACGGTTGGCGCGAAAGCGGCGAAACTGAAGCTGCAGCGTTGACAGCGATCTATCCGCCATTGCGCACCCGTGGGTCAAGATAGCCGCGCATGAGATCCGTGCCGATATTGAACACGATCAGCAGGCCGCCGTAAACCACCGTCACCCCCATCACCAGCGGGTAATCGCGGTTCAGCGCCGCATCGACAAAATGACGCCCGATGCCGGGCACGGCGAAAATCGTCTCGATCAGCACCGAGCCTGTGATGATGGCCGCCGTGGCCGGCCCAAGATAGGCAATCACCGGCAACAGCGCGCCTTTCAGGGCGTGGCTGCGGATGGTGCGGGCGGCGCCAAGGCCCTTGGCCCGCGCGGTGCGGACATAATTCTCGCGCATCACCTCGATCATCGAGGTGCGGGTGATGCGCGAGATATAGGCGATGTTGGGCAAGGACAGCACCAGCACCGGCAGGATCAGCGAGCGCAGCCCGTCGTTCCACCCCCCCACCGGCAACCAGCCAAGCTTGAGCGCGAAAATCACCTGAAACAGCGGGCCGATCACGAATATCGGAATGGCGATGCCGACGACGCCGACGATCCCCGCCAGATAATCGGTGGCAGAGTTGCGCCGCAGCGCCCCCGCAATGCCAAGCGACACCCCGATCAATGTGGCCACAACCACCGCCCAGAATCCGATGGTCAGCGAATAGGGCAGGCCCGACGCCAGCAGTGCCCCCACATCATAATCGCGAAACCGGGTGGAGGGGCCGAAATCAAGGTGCAAAAGCCCCCAGACATAGCGGGCAAACTGCTGGGGGATCGGCTCGTCGAGGTGATATTTCTTCTCGATGATGGCCAGAACCTCGGCCGAAACCTTGCGTGATTTGGAAAACGGCCCCCCCGGTGCCAGCCGCATCACGAAAAACGTCAAGGTGACAAGGGCCGCCAGAGTGATGGCACCGTCGATCAGGCGTTTAAGGGTGAAGCGAAGCATCTGATGCTGTCACGGCGCGGGGGTTACCCCCCGACACCAGCTATTCGAACGAAAGAAATTGCGAATTGTCATAGCCTGCCACCGATTTGCCAAATCCTTTGACATTCGGCTTGATCAGATGCCGGGTGGGGGCGTGCGACAGCGGCGCAAAGATGTAATCATCCAGCAAAATCTTCTCGGCCGCAGCCAGCGCCTTGTTACGGTTTGGTTTGTCGGGAATGTTGGCGGCCACGTCCATCGCCGCGTCGTATTCGGGCTTCACCCAGTTATAGCCCGGTTCCGCCGAGGGGCGCATATAGGCCAGATAGGTTTCGGCACCGGCAAAATCGCCCACCAGATTATCGCCGAACACATCCCAGTCGGCGGTGTAAAAGAGATCAAGCCATGCCTTGCGTTCCGAGGCATTCACCGTCGCCTCAACCCCCAGCACCTTTTTCCACATCAGCGCCACCCCCTGCGCGCGGCGGGTCACATCCTCGGCCACCGTGGTGGCAATCGAGATCTGCAGCGGGTTGCCGGGGCCGTAGCCCGCCTTGGCGTAAAGTTCCTGCGCCAGGGTTTCGCGCTCGGCCTGTGTCAGCGCCGCCTCGGCTATCGAAGGCCCGTCATAGCTTGGATCAAAGCCCCCGGCATAGTTCATCACGGGCGGGGCACCGGCCTTGACGATCTTGTTCTCAAGCGTCTCACGGTCGATGGCGAGCGACAGGGCACGGCGCAAGTCTATGTTCTTGAACGGTTCCTTGGTCAGGTTAAAGCTGTAGTAATCCACCTGGGTGGAGCCGTAAAGATAAACCTCGGCCGGTATCTCGGCCAGCAGCGCCTCGGTCTGATTAAGCGGGATATCATAGGTGATGTCGATCTCGCCCGCGCGGTAGCGCTTCAACTCGGTCGAGACATCTTCGGTGACGTGGTATTTCACCTTCTTGATCTTCACGTTGGCCGCATCCCAATAGTTGGGATTGGCCTCAAGATAGACATGGCTTTGCGGCACCACCTCCTTGATCACATAAGCGCCGTTGGACACCACCTTGGCCGGATCAATGAACCCCGCCGCCCCATTGGCGGCAAAGCTTGGGCCATGCAACGGCGGGGCCTGAAACGCGCCCATGATATCAAGGATATGCGGCGCGGGCGACAGCATTTCCACCACAATGGTGCGCGCGTCGGGTGCGGTTATGCCAAGCGTGGCCGGGTCGGTGGTGGTGCCTTCGGCCAGATCCTTGGCGCCTTTCACCCGGATCACCGAATAGAAATAATACCCCTTTTCGGTGGCCGTGGCCGGGTTCAGCGTGCGCAGAAACCCCGCGAGATAATCTTGCGCCGTCAAAGGATCGCCGTTCGACCATTTCAACCCGTCGCGCAGATGGAAGGTATAGGTCTTGCCGTCGGCACTGGCATCCCAGCTTTCGGCGGCCCCGGGGCGGATATCGCCGGTGGGGCCAAACGTCACCAGCCCTTCATAGGCATCCATCATGATCCAGCCCGCGGCGGCATCGAAATTGACATGCGGATCAAGCGACGACCATTCCGAACCAACCCCCCGGTCCAGAATATCATCGGCCAGAACCGGCGCGGCAAAGGCAAGCGAGGCAGCCAGAACCAGGCCGCAAAGTGCAGTTCCGAACAGTTTCGGCATCAGAGACTCCCCCCACTGAATTTGCAGTCAGTCTGACAGCAGATCGCCACCGCGCAAGACATTTTCTCCGGCAACATGCGCAAGGCTGGCGCCGCGCAGGCACGCATGCCAAAGTTCGGCGCGAAACATCATGCCATCACAGGGCGCGGGCACCGGGCTGCGCTGTCGGCTGAAGGGATCGGTGACATGGGCCAGCGCATCGCCGGTTTTCACCTGGTCACCCGGCCGGGCAAGCCATGTGACCACCCCCGCATGCGGCGCAAACACCTCCACCGCCCCGCCCAGCGGCAGGCAAGGTGCGGCCGGATGGCCGGGTGCCTCGGGCCAGCCCTGCAACGCACCGATGGCGGCCAGAAACGTCATCAGATTGCGCGCATCCTGCAGCGCCGTCTGATCATCCACATCGAACTGGCCGCGATATTCCAGCGTGGTGGCAAAACATCCGGCCGGAATGGGAAACCGGTCGCCGAAACGGCGCTGCAACAAAAGCCAGGGCGCGGTATGGGCCTCGTCGAAAGCATTACCCCCCGAGATATCCTGCACAAGGGCCAGCTTTGATCCCGTCGCACGGCACAAAAGATCGGTGTCGTGCGGGCGCGCGGGCGAGGCATAAAGATGCAGCACCGCGCGGTGGTCGCAGTGCAGATCAAGCACATAATCGGCATCGCAGGACAAAAGCAGCAGCACCGCCTGCAATTGCCCCATATCGCTGCGCGCCGCCGCCGCCAGCCCGGTCAAAGCGCCGCGAAACGCCGCCCGGATCAGCCCGCGGTTGACAGTGGCGTCATCCGTCAATTGCGGCTCCAGATCAACAGCCGTCAATGCGGCCAGATCGGCAAAACCCCGGTTGAAGTTATGCATGGTTTCCGCCTCTTGCCGCCCCAAAGGCCGCTGAAACGCCCATTGCCCAAGCCCGATCGGGTTGGCCGCTGGCACCACCACCACTTCGCCGGTCAATTGCGGCTCGGCGGCGTCAAGCAAGCCCAGCAGATGCTGCAACACCAGCACCCCGGGCATCTCATCGGCATGCAGCCCCGCTTGCAGATAGATCTTCGGCCCCCGCCCGGGCGTGCCATACCGGAAAACCGCAAGCTGCCGCAGGCTGCCGGGGCTGTCACCGCGCAAGGCGATGGTTTCGCGCTGCATCAGGTTTCCTTCAAGGTCAGGCGCGCGTCACACGGCCATCAGGCGGGCGATATCCAGCATGCGGTTGGAAAAGCCCCATTCATTGTCATACCAGCCAAACACCCGCAGCATGCCACCCTTTGTTACCCGCGTCTCGGGCAGCGCCATGATGATACTCTCCGGCCGCGCCCGCAGATCGGATGACACCAGCGCCTGCCTTGTCGCCCCGATCACCCCACCCGCCGCCGCCAGCACGGCATTCACTTGCGCCGCCGTGGCAGGCCGCCCAGTCATCACCACCAGATCCACCGCCGAAACGCTGGCCGTGGGCACCCGCACCGCCGACGCCTCGATCCGGCCGGCAATCTGCGGCAACACCAGATCCAGCAACCGCTGCGCCGAGGTAGTGGTGGGCACCATCGACAAGGCCGCCGCCCGCGAACGTGAAAAATCCGCCGCAGGCGCATCCACCGTCGGCTGGCTGCCGGTGTAACAGTGAATGGTGGTCATCGAGCCGGTCAAAACGCCCCATTGCGCGTCGATCAACCGCACCAGCGGCGCCAGCGCATTGGTGGTGCAGGAGGCATTGGAAACGATGGCTTGCCCCCGCAACTCTGCCTCATTCGCCCCCAAAACGATGGTAACATCTGCCGCCAATGACGGCCCCGATATCAAAACCCGCGCGGCCCCCGCCTGCAAGCCCCGCACGGCAACCTCGCGCGCATCGGCGCGCCCGGTGCATTCCATCACCAGATCGACATGGGCCAGATCAAGGGTCGAGATATCGGCGGTGCGGTACAGCGGAATGGCCCGGCCATTGATCACCAGCCGCGCCCCCTCCAGCGCAACACTGCCATGCCAGGGTCCGAAAACGGAGTCGAATTCAAACAGATAGGCGCACATCTCACCCGCCGCGATATCATTTATGCCAACGATATCAATGCTATGTCCCGCCCCCAACAGCGCCGCCCGCAAAACCGACCGCCCGATCCGCCCAAATCCATTGATGAAAACGCGCATGCTGCCCCCTGCTGGCCCGGTGTCTGTCAGATCACGCAACTCCGGCTTGTTCAATGCCCCCCTGCCCCCGGTTCTTCTCTGCTCAAATATCCCCGCCGGAGGCTCCCACCCCACCGCAACACCGTCCTCTCACGCCCGCACCCCCCCTGTCGCAGCCGTCACCCGGTCCGCCGCCGCCCGCACCAAAGCGCCAAACCGCACTGCATCCGAAAGCCCCATCCGAAATGCCGGGCCCGAAACCGAGATCCCCGCCACCGGCTCGCCGTAAGCGTTGAAAACCGGCGCCGCCACACAGCGCATGCCCTCCGCGCGCTCCTGATCGTCGATCGCATAGCCCCGCGCGCGCGTCTTCGCCAGATCGCGCGCCAGAAGTTCGGGCGAGGTGATCGACAGCGAGGTGAACCGCGCCAGACCCCGCCGCGCCAGTATCCCCGCCACCTTTTCCTCATGCGACCATGCCAGCAACGCCTTGCCGATCCCCGACACATGCATCGGCCCCATGGTGCCCGGCGGAAAGAACGCCCGGATCGCGTGATGGGTTTCCACCTGCGCCAGAAACAGCACCTCGTCGCCCGCCTCGATGCCCAGATTGGCGGTCTCGCCGGTGTCGCGCATCAACTGGTCCATTGGCTGCCGCGCCCGCTCGACCACCTTGGTGCGGCGCAAAAACGCCGAGCCGATGCGAAACGCGCCGCCGCCGATGTGCCACAACTGACCCGGCTCCTCGATCTCGACCATGCCGCGCGCCTGCAAGGTGGCAAGGGCGCGGAAAACCGTGGCCACCGCCTGCCCCGTCCGCTCGGCCAACTCCGACAGGCTAAGGCCCGACGCCTCGCTCAACACCTCCATCAGGCCCAGCGCCCGGTCCAGCGCCTGGACGGTGTTCTGCTCGGATTTATCCTGAAACGCCTTGGGGCGGCCGCGCAGGCGCGGTTGATCAGCCATTGGTCTTGCTCCATGATCAGGGGTCAGATTGCGATGAAAAAGCGTTAGATGTTGATTGCCCTCGCAAATATCATATTTTTCACCCAGTGAAAAACAATTTCGAAAAAATTGCACCGGGTTCCGCAACCGCTTAGGCTGAGCACAGCAGAACGGAGCCAGATCATGTCCAGCCAGAACCCGGTGTTCATCCCCGGCCCCACCAATATCCCGGATGCCATCCGCAAGGCGTGTGATATCGCCACCCTTGATCACCGCTCGCCCGCCTTCGGGCGCATGTTCAAACCGGCGGTGGCCGGGGTGAAACGGGTGTTGAAGATGGTGGCGGGCGAGGTGATCATTCTGCCTTCTACCGGCACCGGCGGCTGGGAAGCGGCGATTTCCAACACATTGTCTGCTGGCGACACAGTTCTCGCGGCGCGGTTCGGCATGTTCAGCCACCGCTGGATCGACATGTGCCAGCGCCATGGCCTGAACGTTGAAATCATCGAAGCTCCCTGGGGTCAGGGCGCGCCGCTGGCCGCGATCAGGGCGGCGTTGCAGGCCGATACGCAGCACCGTATCAAGGCGGTTCTGGCCACCCATAATGAGACCGCCACCGGCGTGAAATCCGATATCACGGGCATTCGTGCGGCGATGGATGCGACCGCGCACCCCGCGATGCTGTATGTCGATGGCGTGTCGTCGATCGGCTCGATGCCGTTCGAGATGGCGGGCTGGGGCGTCGATATCGCCATCGCGGGCAGCCAGAAAGGCTTCATGCTGCCGGTTGGTCTGGCGATCCTCGGGGTTTCGCCCAAGGCGCTGGCGGCGATGGCAACCGCCACGCTGCCGCGAACCTTCTTTGATTTCAACGATATGCTGCGCAGCAATGCGGCGGGCGGCTTTCCCTACACGCCACCTGTCGGCCTGATCGCAGGCCTCGCTGCGGCGATTGAGATGCTGGAGGATGAGGGGCTGGACGCGGTTTACGCCCGCCATCACCGCCTCGCGACAGGCGTGCGGCGCGCGGTTGCGGCATGGGGCATGCGGCCCTGCGCGGTGTCGCCCGAACTTTACTCCGATACCATCACGGCGGTGATGGTGCCTGCGGGTTGCGACGGCACCGCACTGGTGCAACTGGCCGCGCAGAAGTACGGCGTGGCCTTCGGGGTCGGTTTGGGCGAGGTTGCGGGCAAAGTGTTCCGCATCGGCCATCTGGGGATGCTCACGGATGTGATGCTGCTGTCGGGCCTCGCCTGCGCCGAGATGTGCATGGCCGATCTGGGCTGGCCGGTCACACTCGGCTCGGGCGTTGCGGCGGCGCAGGACCATTATCGCAGCACCACGGTTTGAGGAGGCTTTGATGTATATCCCGACCTACGCCGACGTCGAGGCGGCCCATGCCCGCATTGCCCCCCATATCCATCACACGCCGGTTCTGACCTCGGCCTATCTCAACGCCCTCACCGGGGCCGACCTCTATTTCAAATGCGAGAACTTCCAGAA
>JANNAV010000370.1:0-9338 GCA_031384695.1 Paracoccaceae bacterium | reverse complement strand
AGTTGGCCGAGATGGCCGGGTTCCGTTTGCCGATCGAGGCGGTGGCGTTGCAGGCGCTGGTATCGGAGCCGATCAAGCCTTGCATGGATGTGGTGGTGATGGCCAACACCGTACACGGCTATATGAGCCAGTCCGACAAGGGCGAGATGGTGATCGGCGGCGGCACCGACGGGTTCAACAACTACACCCAGCGCGGGTCTTTCCATCATATCGAGGAAACCCTGCGGGCGCTGATCGAGACGTTCCCGATGATCTCGCGGTTGAAGATGCTGCGGCAGTGGGGCGGCATTGTGGATATGACGGGCGACCGCTCGCCGCTGATCTCCAAAACCCCGCTGGGCAATTGTTTCATCAACTGCGGCTGGGGAACGGGCGGCTTCAAGGCCATCCCCGGATCAGGCTGGGCGATGGCGGAGCTGATGGCCAAGGGCGAGCCGGGGCCACTGGCCGAGGCGTTCAACATGTGGCGGTTCAAAGAGGGGCAGTTCATTGATGAGTCAGTGGCGGCGGGGGTGGCGCATTGATGTTGGCCAAACTCAGAGGATTCTTGGCGGATAGGCGCAAAGCGTACGTGGCAATTGGAGTCGCTTTTGGCTGGGTTATTACTTCGTCAATTGGAGTCGCTGGCTCAGTTCTCTGGATTCCCGTCGCAGCAGGCGGGCTTATTCTTTCACTCATTGGCGCACTGTTTTTCGGCGTGTTGGGATGGCTAATTGGTGACTACCGCCGTCTAAAAGGGAGGAAATGAAATGCTAATCCTTGAGTGCCCCTACTGCGGTGTCAAAGCTGATGAAACCGAACTTGCGCCCGGCTATGAGGCGCATTTGAAGCGTTATGGTCCCGGGGCCTCGGACGAGGATTTCGAGGCCTATATGTTTGCCCGCAAAAACCCCAAGGGGGTGCATTTTGAGCGGTGGCGGCATGCTTATGGCTGCGGCAAGTGGTTTCTGGCGGCGCGCTGCACCGCCACGCTTGAAGTGTTTGGCACTTATCCGGCGCAAAGCTCGGGGCCGCCTGCGGAACTTGTGGCAAAGATAAAGGCCAGGCGGCCTGACTGGAAGGGTTTTTAGATGAGCACCCGTCTTCCCCGTGGCGGCCGTTTGATCGACCGCACCACTGCGCAGGAATTCACCTTTAATGGCAAGCGGTTGCAGGGCTTTGTCGGCGATACACTCGCCTCGGCGCTGCTCGCCAATGATCAGATGCTGGTGGGGCGCAGTTTCAAGTATCACCGCCCGCGCGGCATTGTGGCGGCGGGGCCGGAAGAGCCGAACGCGCTGGTCAATCTGGGCGAGGGGGCGCGGCTGGAGCCCAATCAGCGCGCCACGACCACCGAGTTGTTTGAGGGCTTGCAGGCAGCCAGCCAGAACCACTGGCCCAGCCTTGAATATGATGTCGGCGTGATCAACAATTATGTGGCGCGGTTTCTGCCGGCGGGGTTTTACTACAAGACCTTCATGTTCCCGCGCGCGTTTTGGAAACATGTGTTCGAGCCGGTGATCCGGCAATCGGCGGGGCTTGGGCGCGCGCCGAAAGACCGCGATGCCGACCGCTATGAGCAGGCCTATGCGTTTTGTGACGTGCTGGTGGTGGGCGGCGGTATTGCGGGGTTGCAGGCGGCGCTGATTGCCGCGCGTGCGGGGGCGCGGGTGATCGTGCTGGAGCAGACCGCGCATTGGGGTGGCCGCGCGCCGGTGGACGGCGAGGTGATCGACGGAATGGCGGCGGCGGGCTGGGTCGAGCAGGCGCGGGCGGAACTGGCGGCGATGGACAATGTGACGCTGCGGGTGCGCACCGCAGGATCAGGGGTTTATGATCACGGCTATGTACTGGCGGACGAGAAAGTGGCCGATCACACCCCCGGCGACGGCCGCCCCAAGCACCGGCTTTGGCGCATTCGTGCGGGCAGGATCGTGACGGCGACGGGTGCGATCGAGCGGCCTTTGTCGTTTGCAGGCAATGATATACCGGGTGTCATGCTGGCGGCCTCGTTGCGCGATTACGTGGTGAATTTCGCGGTTTCTGCCGGGGACCGCACGGTTTTGGTAACCAATAATGACGACGCGTACCGCACTGCGATTGCCTTGAAAGAGGCGGGGCTGGAGGTGCCTTGCATCGTGGATGCGCGCGCCGGAGTGACGGGCGATTTGCCCAACCGCGCCCGCGCCATGGGCATCCGGGTGGCCACGGGGCGGGCGATTGCGAAGGTGAAGGGCGGCAAGCGGGTGACCGCGGTTTCGCTGTGTGTGCAGGCCGGCGAGGGTGCCGTTCTGGAGGAAATTCCGTGTGACGCGGTGGCCATGTCGGGCGGCTGGTCGCCGGTGGTGCATTTGTGGAGCCATTGTGGCGGCAAGCTGATCTGGGATACGGCGCAAGCGCATTTCCGGCCCGACGCGGCGCGTGCGCCGATCACCCATGACGGATCGGCGATGGTGGTGGCGGTGGGGGCGGCCAACGGGGCGATGACGGCGGCGGAGGTGCTGGCCGATGCTGCGGCGGGGGCTGCGCGGGCGGCGGTTGAACTTGGCTTCAAGCCCAAGGCCAAAGCGGCGCAGGCGGCGGCGCATGCTGATGCGGCGATGGAACCGGTCTGGATTATGCCGCAGGGGGCTACGGCGCAGGCGCGGGCCAAGATGTGGCTGGATTTTCAGAATGATGTAAAGGTTTCGGACGTGCAACTGGCGGCGCGTGAGGGGTTCACGTCGGTGGAGCATACCAAGCGCTATACCACTTTGGGGATGGCAACGGATCAAGGAAAACTAAGCAACATCAACGGTCTTGCGGTGTTGGCGCAGGCTTTGAATGAAAACATTCCACAGGTTGGCACCACCACGTTCCGGCCGCCCTATACGCCGGTTACGTTCGGGGCTTTGGCGGGCGAGTCGCGCGGCGATATCTTTCAGCCGCTGCGGCGCACGCCGATGCACGGCTGGCATGAAGCCAATGGCGCCTATATGGAGCCGGTTGGCCTGTGGCGCAGGCCCTATTGTTTCCCGCGCGCCGGGGAAACCCACGGGCAGGCGGTGGAGCGCGAGGTGAACAACACGCGGAATGCGCTGGGGTTGCTGGATGCCTCGACCCTTGGCAAGATCATCGTCAAGGGGCCGGATGCGGGCAAGTTTCTGGACATGCTTTACACCGGCGTGATGAGCAGCCTGCCGGTGGGCAAATGCCGCTATGGGTTGATGTGCAACGAGAACGGTTTCCTCAGCGATGACGGTGTGGTGGCGCGGATCGACGCCGAAACCTGGCTTTGCCACACCACCTCGGGCGGCGCGGACCGCATTCATGGCCATATGGAAGACTGGCTGCAATGCGAGTGGTGGGATTGGCAGGTTTACACCGCCAATGTGACCGAGCAATATGCGCAAGTGGCGGTGGTTGGGCCGAATGCGCGGAAATTGCTGGAAAAACTGGGCGGCATGGATGTGTCGCGCGAGGCATTGCCGTTCATGGCTTGGGCGGATGGCCAGTTGGCGGGGTTTCCGGTGCGGGTGTACCGGATCAGCTTTTCGGGCGAGTTGTCGTATGAAATCGCGGTTCCGGCCAGTTTGGGGGCGGCATTCTGGGCGCTTTGCCATGATGCGGGGGCCGAGTTTGGGGCGATGCCTTACGGCACCGAGGGCTTGCATGTGATGCGGGCCGAGAAGGGCTTCATCATGATCGGTGATGAAACCGACGGCACGGTTATTCCGCAGGATCTGGGGTTGGACTGGGCGATATCGAAGAAAAAGGCCGATTTTCTTGGGAAACGCGGGCAGGAGCGCAGTTTTCTGGCCTCGGCTGAACGGCCGAAGCTGATGGGGTTCGAGACGCTGGACGGTTCGGTTGTGCCGGATGGAGCCTATATTCTGGCAGCGGGGATGAATGCCAACGGCCAGCGGAACACTCAAGGCCGGGTGACCTCGACCTATTATTCGCCGACGCTGAAACGCGGGATTGCGATGGGGCTGGTGGTGCGCGGGCCTGCGCGGCTGGGCGAGGTGGTGGAGTTCAACACCATCGCGGGCGGTGTGGTGCCGGCGCGGATCGTGAGCCCGGTGTTTTATGACAAGGACGGGGAGAAGCAGAATGTCTGATCCGGTATCGGCCCTGTCGGGAATGTCGTATCAGGGGTTCGCTGTGGTGCGCGAATTAGGTCCGTTGGGGATGATTTCGCTCAGGGCCAAGGACGTGAAGGGGTTGGCCAAGGCTGTCAAGGCGGCGGTTGGGGTTGGCTTGCCCGCCCCGCGCAGGATCGAGATTGCGGAGGCGCGGGCGGCGGGATGGATGAGCCCGGACGAGTATCTGCTGGTGATGCCATATGCCGAGACGCAGGCTGCGATGGCGGCTTTGGATAAGGCATTGGCGGGAGAGCATTATCTGGCCGCCGTGGTGTCGGACGCGCGGGCGGTGTTCCGTGTTGAGGGGGCCAAGGCGGATCAGGTGCTGGCCAAGCTGATGCCGGTTGATCTGCCGGGGATGGCTGCGGGGGAGTTGCGCCGGTCGCGCACGGCGCAAGTGGCGGCGGCGGTCTGGCGGGAGGGCGACGGTTATACGCTGGTCTGTTTCCGGTCGGTGGCGGGTTATGTGATGGGGCTGTTGCGCCATTCGGCGATGCCGGGGTCGGAGTTGGCCTGAGGGTTTGCGGGTTTGGTCTGGCAGGCTTAGTTTGGCAGGCTTGGTTTGGCAGGCTTGGTTTGGCGGGGGAGCGGGCGATGAGCGATAGCAATGATCTGCGGGCGGCCAAGCTGTTGCATCACCGCAAGGCGGGGCTGGCGCAGGGGGATCCGATCTCGCCGCCGCTGATATCGGCGGCGACCTTTCATGTGCCCGATCACACCAAGGGCGGCTACAGCTATGCCCGCGCGGCAAGCCCGACATGGGACGAGCTGGAGGCGCAGCTTGCCGTGCTGGAGGACGCGCCGGTGGTGGCGTTTCCCTCGGGGATGGCGGCGATTTCGGCGGCTTTGATGGCGACGCTGCGGGCGGGCCAGCGGCTGATCCTGCCGGGCGACGGATACTATGTGACGCGGCTGTTTGCCGAGGAGCATCTGAAGCCGTTCGGGGTGGAGGTGCAGTATTTGCGGACGGTGGATTTCACGGGTGCCGATTTTACCGGTGCGGCGGTTGTGCTGATTGAAAGCCCGTCGAACCCCGGCCTTGATGTGTGCGATATCAAGGCGGTAGCGGCGCGGGCCCATGCCGCGGATGCGGTGGTGATTGCCGATAACACCACGATGACGCCGTTGTTGCAGCGCCCGCTTGATCTGGGTTGCGATATCGTGGTGGCCGCCGATACCAAGGCGCCGTCCGGCCATTCGGATGTGCTGTTTGGCCATGCCGCCAGCCGCAACCCGGCCATTCTGGACCGCATCCGCAACTGGCGCAGGCTTTCGGGGGCGGTGCCGGGATCGTTTGAGGCCTGGCTGGTGCACCGGGGGATCGAGACGCTGGAGGTGCGGCTGTCGCGGATGTGCGCCACAGCGCAGGTGGTGGCCGCGCGGCTGGCGCGGCATCCGGCGGTGGTGAGCCTGCGTTATCCGGGACTGCCGGCAGATGCGTCGCATGCGATTGCGTTGCGGCAGATGACGGGGTTCGGCTTTCTGATCAGTTTTACCCTGCGAGACGCTGCGGTTGCCGAGCGGTTTCTGGCCGATTGCCCGTTTATCGCACAAAGCACCAGTTTTGGCGGCACCCATACCAGCGGCGAGCGGCGCGCGCGCTGGGGCGATCCGGTGCCCGAGGGGTTCATCCGGCTTTCGGTGGGGCTGGAGCCGGTGGAGCCGCTGTGGGCGGCGATTTCGGCGGCTTTGCCTGCGGGGCTTTAGAGGGGGGCGGGCGTTAAGGAAAGCTGATAGTTTGCTTGACGTTTTGCGGTGGTTGGTCTGACATGGGGCACCGGGATCAACAGGAGCATCAGTTGAAAAGAGTTTTGGCTTTCGCCGTTTTCTACATTGTGCTTGCAACTGCCGGGTTTGCCAAGCCCGTGCTTTACGATTGCGCTTTCCCCAAGGATGTTGGCGGAGGCTGGATCGCGCCGCAGATCGTGGCCAGCTACGACGCCGAAACGGGCACGGCCAAGATATCAGACGGCGTCATTCTGCATTACCTGGGGCAGCCGATCGACGGTAAGGTGCGGGTGTTGACGGATGGAAAGATCGAATTTCGCTGGGATCTGAAGAACCTGCAAAACAGCGGGCAAAACTTGCCGATTTTCGAGTATCGCCTGCGTTTCAACCCTTCCAACAACAAAGCCCGGATCGATGCGACGCCGGTTGGATATAGCAACAAATATCAGTCGAGCGGAGTTTGCAAGAAGTCGTAAGCACAGCGGGCGGGGGGCTGAACCTCGCCTGAAACCGCGTTGGGGCTGCTTTGTGGCTTGACCTTTGCAGGCGTAAAGCCACTTAACTGCGATATGCGAATTTCCGGGTCGATGACCCTTTATCAGGAGCAAAGCAATGGCTTTCACCCTTCCCGATCTTCCCTATGCCCATGATGCGCTGGCGGGGCTTGGCATGTCGAAAGAGACGCTCGAATTCCACCATGATCTGCACCACAAGGCCTATGTCGACAATGGCAACAAGCTGATCGCGGGCACGGAATGGGAGGGCAAAAGCCTTGAGGCCGTGGTGGCGGGCACTTATGCGGCGGGGGCCGTGGCGCAATCGGGGCTGTTCAACAATGCCTCACAGCATTGGAATCACAACCTTTTCTGGGAAGTGATGGGGCCTGCGGGCAAGGCGATGCCGGGGGTGCTGGAAAAGGCGTTGGTCGAAAGCTTTGGCTCGGTGCAGAAGTTCAAGGACGATTTCGCGGCGGCGGGGGCGGGGCAGTTTGGCGCGGGCTGGTGCTGGCTGGTGCGGGATGCGGGGGGGGCTTTGAAGGTGACGAAGACCGAAAACGGCGTCAATCCGCTGTGCTTTGGCCAGACGGCGCTGCTGGGCTGCGATGTGTGGGAGCATTCCTATTACATTGATTTCCGCAACAAGCGGCCTGCGTATCTGGCGAATTTCCTTGAGAAACTGGTGAACTGGGAAGCCGTCGCCGCGCGGATGTGATGCGTCTGACCTGAGGTTGTCAAAGCCCGCCCGGTAGGTCCGTGGCGGGCTTTTTGATGTTTTGCGGCGCGGCCGGCGCGGGGCGTGGCGGGGTTGTCCCGGCTGCGCAAGCGTATGGCTGAGCATATGCATGTGGTATGGATGGCTTAGAGCCCAACATTCCCAAGCTGATCTTGTCCTGGATTTCCTTCAATCTGAATCAGATTGAAGGAAATCCGCTTTATAGTGCGGCGGCGTTTTGGGGCGTCGATTCCAAACCGCAAATTCCTGGCCGGGGGATCAGGTTTTCGTGGTGAGGATTGCCATTGTCAGGGCGTCGACCGTCGGGGCCACGCGGAAATGGCCGCGCAGGCTGGCGTCGGCGAAGCCTTCGGCGATCAGGTGATCGATGAGGGCGATCAGGGGTTGCCAGTATCCGTCGCTGTCGAGCAGGAAGATCGGCTTTGCGTGCAGGCCGATCTGGGCCCAGGTCAGCACCTCGAAAAACTCATCCAGCGAACCCGCACCGCCGGGCAGCACGACGATGACGTCGGAGTTCATGAACATCACCTTCTTGCGCTCGTGCATGTCTTCGGTGATGACGAACCGCGTGAGATCACCCTGACGGTTTTCGGCGCCGATCAGATGCACCGGGATGACGCCGAGGGTGGCGGCACCGGCAGTTTGCGCCGCGCGCGCCACTTCGCCCATCAGGCCGATATCGCCCGCACCGTAGACCAGCCGCCAGCCATTGGTAGCGATGGACACCCCGAAGGCGCGGGCGGCGGCGGCGTGGGCGGCATTTCGGCCACTGCGCGCGCCGCAGAAGACACAGATGGAGCGGGAAACATCGGGCATCGGGGGGGGCCTTTGTGGAAAAACCTTGCGTTGCCCCGTGATATCGCGGTTCCTGAGGAGAAGAAAGCAGGGGCCGGGAACAGGCCTTGGATTTTCGGGGAGAGAGACCATGGCGGCTTGGGCGGCAATGTCATCGGGGGCGCGTGCGGCGTCGGTCGCGGCGGGGGCTGCGGTGTTGATGGTGGCGGGATATCTGGGGTGGGTGCAGACCCGGCCCGCGCCGGTGGAGACTGTGGCGGAGGTGGCGGTGGCGGCACCTGAGGTGGCACCGCCTGAGGTGGCGGCGGTGGTTGCGCCCGAGGTGGTTGCGCCCGAGGTGGTTGCGCCTGAGGTGGCGGCACCTGAGGTGGATGCGGGGGCTGAGGAAGTGGTTGCGCCTGAGGTGGTTGTGGTGCCCGAGGTGGTTGTGGTGCCCGAGGTGGCGGCACCGGTTGCCGAGGCCGTTGTGGTGACGCGGGTTGCGCCGCCTGCCTTTGATGTGGTGCGGGTGGAGCCGGATGGCAGTGCCACGGTGGCGGGTTCGGCCTTGCCGGGGGCTGCGGTCTCGTTACGGGTGGACGGGGTGGAGGTGGCCAGTGTCACCGCCGATCCGGGCGGCAAGTTCGCGGCGTTGTTCACGCTTTCGGCCAGTGATGCGCCGCGGTTGATGTCTCTGGTAATGGTTGATCCGACCGGGGCCGAGGTGGTTGCACCCGATACGGTGGCGCTGGCACCGATTGCGGCGCAGGTGGCGCTGGCGCCGGTTACAGCACCCTTGGTGGCCGGGGCTTTGGGGGAGGCCGCCCCAGCGACTGTGGCAGACGCGGCACCTGCGGTAGCGGCTGCGCCTGCTGCGATTTTGCTGACAGAGGAGGGGGCGGCGGTGCTGCAACCGGGGGCGGAGGTTCCGCCCGAAGTGCAGGCCAATATCAGCATCGAGACCATTGCCTATTCGCCGACAGGGGCGGTGCAACTGGCCGGGCGGGGGCAGGCGGGCAGTTATCTGCGGCTTTATCTGGACGCCGCCGAGATTTCGACCTTGCAGATTGGCCCTGACGGGCTGTGGGCGGTGACGCTGGGCAATGTGGCACCGGGGATATACACCCTGCGGGCGGACCAGTTAGATGCGGCGGGGAAGGTTCAGTCGCGGTTCGAGACGCCGTTCAAGCGGGAAACGCTTGAGGCGCTGGCGGCGGCGTCGGGTGGGGCTGCGATTGTGGCGGCTCCGGTTGTGGTGGAGCCTGAGGTGGTGGAGCCTGAGGTGATCGCAAACGCCGATCAGGAGGTGGTGGCTGATCCGGTGACCGCCGGGGAACCGGTGGCGGTGGTGGAGCCTGAGGTTGTGGCGCCCGACGGCGCGGCGCCTGAGGTTGTGGCGGAGGTTGTGCCTGAAGTTAAGGTGCCCGAGACGGTTGTGCCTGAGACGGTTGTGCCTGAGACGGTTGTGCCTGAGACGGTTGTGCCTGAGACGGTTGTGCC
>JANNAV010000369.1:0-23410 GCA_031384695.1 Paracoccaceae bacterium | reverse complement strand
CTGTTCCGATGGATGGTCATTTCTTGGGCGCTCAATCAACGCTATGCTCCACGGCGATGAGGGCACAGCCCTTCATTTGGCATATTATGCTGAACTGCGCGCTGCGATGTCGCTCTTGGCCACTCAAGGCATCGGTGCGTTTAATAATCGGCATTTCCTTATCGATGGTCAAAACTCGGTAATCGCATTTCCAGACAGAAGAGGCACGCATGACTTTGTCTGGGAATGCGTAGAGGCCTGGGCCGACACAGCTCATGCCGCCAATCTTCTTGGAGAGATAATCGTTCCCTTTGAAATCAAGCTTTCGAGCTGGGCAAGCCCCTTGGGTACGAACCCAATCCTTCGACTTTCAGGACAGGAATGGCTGAAAGAGTGGGGCATGGATCTAGCGAGGTTCAAGGATGACCGAAATGCGAGAAATACAACCAGCTATCGTCCAACCGGATTAGAGTTTTCGAACAATGGCAGCATAGAAGGCGCAACGAGTTTTGTAAGATCAATGTGGTCGATCCTCGGTCCAACTGGTTCGAATGGCTTCGGCAACCTAGACAAGTTCCTTTTGAGATCCCTTCTTGATATGCGTATCGAAGGAAGATACGGACCAACTAGCTTAGGACAGGCAGATCACCAGCGGATTGCGCAAGCGATGATCACCCATCAAGGCGGTGCCGTTGGCAATGCCGCAACAGTCATTCACAAATTCTTGTTGCGTTCAGTGTCGACAGTCGAGCCTGAAATTCTCCAGTTTTCATCAAAACGGTCAACTACCAGCAACGATTGGCATCTGTCGGTGATTTCACGTTCCGCTTTGCTGCTGAGGTTGGCAACGGGGGCAACTCGACGGCTTTTCGACCAAGCAGGTGTCCTAATGACTGAAACGGCATTCTGGCGAGATGCGCTTGGCGAAAGAAAAGGCCTGTGGCCTTCAGGTTCCGCCCCGGACCCAATGAGCGATTTGTGGGCAGATGTGGAAGATGGTCTGCGTGATTTTGAAGAATTTGAAGCGCGTGATCCAGCTGAAAGGAGCCACTATAATCTATCTAAGATGTTCAGCTCCTCTGTGTCTGAACTCGGCAAATTTGAACGTATTCCTGTTTTGAATTTTTAGGACGTCAAAATGACGGATCTGAGCCGACTTAAGGTCTCGCTAACCAAACATGGCGCCCACAAGGCGTTTCACCTTTTGCGCGACCTAAGCACCTCACAAGTCCTAGCTAGCGTCTGGAACAAGCACGACGGCATCAAGATTGACTTGGCTCAAACACGCCAGAATCTGTCTGCGTTTGCTGATGGCAATCTTCCTGGCGTTTGGGATCGGGCAAAAGCGCTGTCAGATGATACGCTTCGTCAGCTTGTTTTTCTGGCAATCATTTTTAGCCATCACACAGTTATTGAAGCATTTCAAGTTGGTGCGTTGGGAGCTGGCACCGGAGAAATTACTCGCGGTGATGTCCTTGATACCAAAGCGTTCACGAATATCAAAAATGATATTGTTGAGTTAGGTTTCTCAACACAACACAATGCATCAGCCGTCGCATACAACCTATCAGAATTGTTGAGGAATTCTGCGCTCGGCGAGCTTGCTGGGCAGTTGCTTTCGCTTAAGCTTCAATCTGCTGGTTGGAACACCGGTGGAGACGTTGTTGACGAATGCGTCCGCCTCGGCTTTCATCAAGCTTTAGCTCAAGGAGAAGATGTCTTTCGACTTTGGCTGGGCGGAGGTCAGGCCATTGATATGGAACCTGAACGAGCCGCTCCAGATCCGAATGTTGCAGTCAGAAAGGCATTCTTGTTCAGTGCTGGGCATCGCCCTGCTAAAGAAGGGAAGTCTACAAGGAAGATCGAGCGAGAGAATATCGAAGCTGACCTAACACACAACATGCTTCAGTCTAAGTTATATGACTTCTTAGCTCAAAAACATGGCACCGAAAATGTTGGAACTGAACAACCATCGGGCATAGGCGCGAACTCAATCGATGTTGTCTTGAGAATAGACAAGGAGACAACCTTCTTCGAACTCAAGACCAACCCATCCCTACGCACATGCATAAGGGATGCGCTTCCCCAGCTTCTTGAATATGCATATTGGCCAGCCGACGTACGGAGCACCAAACTAGTAATTGTTGCAGAAGCGGTACCAACCCAAGACGCAATCAACTATCTGCAAAAGCTGCGTAGCGCTTTCAACATTCCGGTTTATTATTCTCGCATTGATCGGTCTACAGGAAGGCTAGATGACCTTATTTGATTTTGCGTTTGGCAATTAGAAGGGCTTCCTGAACTTCTCGATGTCGGTCATCTTTGCGTCCCATCGTCATGTGCTGATGGTCCAAGTACAGGGTCTCTATCGCATACTGCGGCCCAAGGGTCTGACTTGCCAGATCGCAGAGATCGGCCAAGGCGAATAGACCCGTATCACTGTAGCTTAGAACTAAA
Source organism: Paracoccaceae bacterium (assembly GCA_031384695.1). GTDB lineage: Bacteria > Pseudomonadota > Alphaproteobacteria > Rhodobacterales > Rhodobacteraceae > JANNAV01. Next base: position 20,974 of record JANNAV010000369.1, on the reverse strand, counting down.
TTTGATTGAGAGGTGCTACAGCCTTCAAAAAGACTTTTAAATGCACCTGGCACTAGAGACCTTATGCTGAAGGGGGATTGATGGCGATCTTCTCTGTATCTTCCCTTGACGATCCTGCCCCCTTTTATTTGCAACTCAGGGTAGTCGTATAGGACCAGCGTTTCCAACGCATGATAGAAGCGGCTGTAATGAACAAAAGCGTAAGGAGGGTCTGCATAGACAGTTCCCCCTTCGAATCCCGCCAGGCACTCTCGGTAGTCACTCGAAGAGAGTCTGAAAACACCCTCGCGTGCAACGCTTTCAAAATTCCAATCTCTCAAGGAGGTAAGCTTTTTCAGAAAAAGGTCATCTAACTGTTTTCGGCGATATATCGAAATGTCACGCATTGACGACATCGTCTTTGCATCACGATACTGGGCAAAGTGCCCTGTACCTTGGCTACAATAAGCCATAGCGTGCATCAACGCAGTTAAAAAAACGGCAAAATCGGCTTCTGTCAGCTCCCCCGCCTGCCTCAGGTCGTCAGCCGATCGTCGGATGACATCAATCCAAAGACACTGCTTGGCAGACCACCATGTTCCCGAGTAACATCTCGTAAAAATTGTATAAGGCCGAATATCAATCAGATCGATCAGCCCTTGATTTAGAAGTTCAACCCTGTTGAACTCTTCCAAGCTATCAGTTGGAAAATAATCCAGATCAGGCGGCAGTTGGGAATACTCTACTTCGAAGTAACTCGATGCACGCTTCATGAAAGCATTCAAGTCAAGAGCCCGGAATCTATCCGACACTCGGTCCAAATAACATCTGGCAATTATCTGAGAGTAGTTTTGAATGTCGTTAGAGACGAATGGAACTGAGCTTCCGATAGCGCCCGCTAGAGAACCTGCGCCCGCGAAAAGATCACAAACATACCCGTGGCTATGAACACTGTTAATACCATCAGAGACGTATCGAATGATCTTCGCCTTGGACCCCATGTATTTGATGACTTGGGGATAACTTCTCACCGATAATGCTTCTCTATTTTGAGTTGTTTCGCGGTGAATATTCATGTGGATCATTTGTCTTTCATGTCTCTGGCCCAGAGCTAGCGCAGGTCTTTCTGGTTCCTACCATCTACGGAGGCCTTAGTCATGTCCATCTTGCAAAACATCGAGACATTCCCGGTAACCACGACGAAGCAGGGCACCATGAGAACCTCGAAATCGCTTCATAGAATGCGTAGGTCTTTGACCAATAGCAAGAAATGCTGGATTGCCAATGAGGCCTCATTGTTTCGCGCCTGCCCCCCTGGCATGGTTCCTCCTCGGCCCCGTTTGTATGCGGGGGGGCGCAGCGCGGCATTTCGCTAGCGACAGGCCCTTTCACCGGGGAATCCAGGCGGAATCCACTTGGCGAAAATCTGACGAGAAAATATAATAATATCAGCAGTTTAGATAATAACGACTTTGGCCTGCTGGATTCTTTTGCCAAATCCACCAAATCCAGTTTGCCAAATCCACTTGGTCAAATCCACCTCGCCAAATCCAGCCTGCCAGACACCCTCAAAGCAGCGGTTTGACCCGAGCCGAGAACGCAATCGCGCCTCGCCATATCGAGACTGCACCTGTCAACTGGCTGCGACGCTAAGTCAGCTACCCTCCCCATCCTTGGCGTCTGCTTGGGGCCAGTGGCGCCTTCCGCACCCGGTTGCGACGTGGCGATTGGAAGGCGAGCGATGGCGATCGGCGGGAAAAGCTAATGCCACTGATGGTAGCCGAAAAACGTTTGGACCTGTGCGACGGATTCGATGCGGCTTGACCCTGACGCCTTGTCCAACAACACTGATCTCATCAGCCAGATGCGCCAGTAGCAGAGGAACGGGATATGACGGCAGAACTTCAGGTCGTTCCTGCGCGACGTGGCCGGGCCGTCCGTATGGCCAAGGGACAGGCGATCCAGATCATCAATACCCATGGTCAGCAGGTCGTCGACACCTGGTGCTTCAATGCCAATGACCTGTCAGAGTTCATGTCGATGGAACACCTGCACGCCAGCCTGCAAGGCATGATCCCCGCCAAAGGCGATGGTCTTGCGACGAACCGGCGGCGGTCGATCCTGATGCTGGAGGAGGATACCTCGCCAGGCCGCCACGACACGATCATCGCGGCCTGCGACGTTTACCGCTATGCCGCGCTGGGCTGCCGCGACTATCACGACAACTGCACGGACAACCTGCACGCAGCCCTCGGGCAAGTGAACCTGCGCGCCCCCGACTGCCCGGCCCCGCTGAACCTGTGGATGAACATTCCCGTTGGCCCCGAAGGCAAGATCATCTGGGGAGAGCCGCTCAGCAAGCCGGGGGATTACGTCACGCTGCGCGCCGTCATCGATTGCATCGTGGTTATGTCGGCTTGCCTGCAGGACATGATCCCGATCAACGGGGCGGCCTGCCAGCCGACCGAGGTTCACTACCGGCTTTTGGACTGACCGGCTAATAAGCAGGCGCGGGATCATGGCACCCCGGGGTTGATCCGGTACACTCGCGCCCCATCGCCTTCCTTCACTGAGGTCACAATCAACCCCAATTTCTTGCCCAAAGCACCGGACATCACGCCCCTCGCGGTATTAGGCAGCCAGCCGGTGGCGGCAATGATCGCCTCCATCGTGGCACCATTCGGCGCACGCAGCAAGGCAATCAGGGTGGCCTGCTTGGTCCCAGCGCGCGGCGTCGGAACCTTGGACTTCAGCGCCTCGGCGGCGTTTTCGTGGATTGCAGTGATGGTCTTGACCACCACCAGCTCGATCCTGATGGCCAGCAGCCCTGCGTCAGTCACCACCAGCGTGGTGCCATGGCCATCGCCCGTTTCGCGCCAGAGCGGTTCGCCCCGGCGCAGGTTGGCATCGACCTCTTGCAGCCAGCCGCGTTTGATCGTCTTGGTCACGGCCATCTTTGCCGCCGCACCGGCCAGCCCCTTGGGCATCGGCATGGCGATGTTGTCAGGGCGCTAGGCCCCGGCGGTCAGGATGGCGGTTTGGGTTTCGGTCAGTTTCATCATGGCGGGTTCCTCTTACTGGTCGTGTTCGGCAAGGAAGGCTGCGATGCGCGACATGAGATCGTTGTGGCCATTGGCATCGGCGCCGATGATCACGTCGCCATCATCGTCGCGCTCGAGATCGACGATCTCCCGCAGCAAGGCGATGGCGTCGCCGCAGGCGGCGAGGCGTTGGGCCTCCCACGCGGCAGTGATGGCGTCCTGTTCGATCTGATGGCACCGGGTGGGGTCAAGCGGCATGACTCAGGTCTCCTACTTGGCGAAGGCGCCGGCCATCCCCATGCTCCCGGCAATCTTGCGCAGGATCCCCGGCGAATGAGCCTCCAGATCGGCGGCGAGCTTGGCCTCCGCCACGAAGGTCTCGCGCGGCAAGTGGTCCAGGGTGCCGTAGCGGAGGCGAATCGATGCTTCGACCCCGGCGGGATTCAGGCTGGGCACCAGTTCATGCAGCAGAGTCTGGTAGGTCATTGGTGACTCCTTGGTCGGGCGCGCTGGATGCGGACCCTCGTACGCAAGCAAGCCCCACCATCGCGGGGCTTGGTCGGGGCGGGTCTGCATCACTTGGCGAATTCGCCCTCGCTGAAGGCGATGTCGGTGGTCTGGCGCAGCAGGCTGGAATAGTGGTTCAGCCTGCCGACGTCGCCCCCAATGAATGGCATCCGGATCGGTGTCGAAATGGTCGTCGCTGAGTGTCTGAATGCGTGCCAGCATGTGGTCGATCTGGCGTTTGGCGGCGAGGAAGGCACCTAAGGCACTGTCGTTCGGGGCGGTGGCGCTGCGATTGGTCAAGGCGGTCATGGTCCTATCTTCCTAGCTATACGGGGTGTGGGCTGTATCACGCCCGCAATCACGTTCGCTCTGATCCCGACCTTGATCAACGAAATAACAAGCAATATCATTGCGTTGATTACACTAGGGAGCTGCTATGAACGGCATGAGCGAGCGCGAATATTCTACCCATTCCGGCCTGTCACGGGGGGCGATCCAGAACGCCAAACGCGGCGGCAGGCTGGTGTTTTATGCCGACGGTTCAATCAACGCGGCAGCATCCGATGTGCGCCGGGCAGAAATGACCGATCCTGATCAACAGCGCCGCTCGCTTGGCGGCGATGCGGCCATGCCGACCGGTGGCAGCGGCGGGACAGACAGCTACCTCAAAGCCCGGACCGCGCTGACGGTCTATCAAGCGCAGGAACGCCAACTGGCGATCCAGAAGAAGAAGGGCACTCTGGTCGACCGGGCGCGCGCTGAGGCGCTGGTGTTCCGCTTGGCGCGGCAGGAACGCGATGTTTGGGTGACTTGGCCAGCCCGCGTGGCGGCACTGATGGCCGCGCAAGTGGCGGCTGAAGTGGAAAAACAATCGGGCGAACCGTTAGTGATCGAGGCCGCGACAATGCAAAGGGTGCTGGATGCCCATGTCCGCAAGCAGCTTGAAGCTTTGGCCGACCTCCGGGTTTCGCTTGGATGAGAGATTTGGGAACGGCCTTGGCCTGCCTTTTACCTAATGTCTTAACCTAGATCTGACCTCGTCAGGGTATTGGCGCAATGAGCAATTCAGGGCGGCGCTGGATTGGGGAAAGATGGGTAGTGGTGGCTCGGTTGATGCAAGAGATTGAGGTGATCGCCAATGAGACCAAGAAAACACTTCAAAAACAATTACATCGTGCTGGGTGGAAAGAAAGTGGGCGCGGTCCCAGCACTTCGAAAGCAGAGTGCGCGGGTAACTTACCGGGGCGGAACTTTCGTCAGCTGTCTCCCTTTTCCAAAGGTTGCCAATACTGGCGAGCAAGTGCTTACCGCCGTGGAGGGCGAAAAACCTATTGACACCAAAACTACATTATCGGCGGTTCAAACCTTGCGAAAGAGTAAATCCTCACGCACTTGCGATCAGCTGACCCTAACGGTCAGCTCGCCCACTCCTTCAATGATTGCCTCCATGATGTCTCCGGTAACTACCGGTCCTACCCCCGACGGAGTTCCCGACATAATGATGTCGCCTGCCTGCAACTCAAAGTATTTTGACAGGTACGAAATGATTTCCGGCACTTTCCAGATCATCTGGTTCAGGTCGCCTTCCTGTTGCACCTTGCCGTTGACCTTTAGCTCAATTCGCCCTCTGTTCGGGTGACCTACAGCTGCGGCAGACATGAGCAGGCCGACTGGCGCTGACCGTTCGAACGCCTTACCGATTTCCCATGGGCGGCCATGTTTCTTCGCCTCTCCTTGCAAGTCGCGAAGGGTCATATCCAACGACACCGCATAGCCCCAAATGGTCTCCAAAGCGTCATGAACTGCAATATTTTTGCCGCCGGATTTCAGCGCAACCAGAAGTTCTACCTCGTGATGCACGTCCGACGAATGGCTTGGGTAAGGAAACTCGCCCGAGGCATCAAGGTTGCTTGGATTCTTTTGAAAGAAGAACGGTGCTTCTCGGTCGGGGTCGTGACCCATCTCGATCGCGTGTGCGGCATAATTGCGCCCGATGCAGTAGACGCGCCGCACAGGGAACACGCCACCGCTCGCAACAGGAAGCGTAGGAACAAACGGCGCGGCAATCACGAAATGGGCCAAGGTGCACCTCTTATTAAAGCTGACGGATGGGATTTTGATGAACAAGCTTTCTCATGCGCACCATTGAGTTGGGCACCGCAGCAGTCAGACCTGCGCATATTAAACATCGTAGTCCAGTCGGTCTGCCTGTGGATTTTCTGTCGGCTTCATTGAGACGGCGCAATCCATCGCAATGCGCCTTCCCCTTCCTGCAACGGTGCGCAAATGCCCACCTAATAGAATAACCTCTCCGCGCGAGAGAACTGTTTCGGGCCATCCCATTACAGACCGGCCCGCATAGGGATTGTATCCCGTAGCGTCGTGAAGATCGTTGGTGCCAAATGTTATACTGCGATGAGGGTCCCAAATCGCAATGTCGGCATCAGCGCCGACCTCTATCCGCCCTTTGCTGCCCAGACCGAATAGTGCTGCGGGTCCTGTCGCCGTCAATTCGACAAACTTCTGCGCTCCCAAGCGACCTTTGCTGACCATCGCATCAAACATCAGCGGCAAGCGAAGCTCGAGGCCGGGCATGCCATTTGCGATTTTGTTGAAGGGGGCGTCCTGCCCATGGGCGAATTTACCGGTTTCATCGAGCCGATATGGCGCGTGATCAGACGAAACAACTTGTAATACGCCAGAGCCCAGAGCGTCCCATAGGGCAAGTTGGTCACCTCGCTGTCGCTGCGGCGGGCTGCAGATCAAACCTGCCGCATCATTTAGGGGAAGATTCATCTGCTCGGCGGTCATGAATAAATAATGTGGGCAGGTTTCAGCAAAAACCGGAACGCCGCGCGCTTGTGCCGCCTTGACGATCTCCACGCCTTCACGGGTTGAAATGTGAAAGAGCATGATGGGCTGGCCGGTGAATTCAGAAAACAGGCACATGCGGTTTAATGCTTCGATCTCTGCCATGCGCGGATGCGAGAACGGATGATACCGTGCGGCGGTGCGACCGCTTTCCAGCAAGCGCCGCGACATCCAGCGGATCAGCCCGTCATTTTCCGCATGAAAACATACCAGCGCCCCATGTTCCCGCGCCGACCACAGCACATCAAGGATCGCTTCGTCTACCAGCCGCACCTTGTCATAGGTGGTGAAAATCTTGATTGATCGATGCCCGGCAGCCATCAACTCTGGCAGGTCAACGGTCAGATTTTCGCCCGACACGTCGGCAACGATCATGTGGAAGGCATAATCGATCAGCGCTCCGCGCGCGGCGAGGACCTCATAATCGGCGACCACGTTTTTCAAGCGCTTGCCGGGATGTTGGGCTGCGAAAGACACGATCGTGGTCGTACCACCGTACAAGGCCGACCGGGTCGCTGTCTCAAACGTATCGGCATTCATCAAGCCGGCACCTGAAATCTGCTCGACATGGCAATGCGTATCAACGCCGCCCGGCATCACCATCAGGCCACGCGCGTCAATATTCTGTGCCGCTGCGCCAAGGTTGGTGCCAATCGCCGCAATACGCCCCCCCGAGATTGCCACATCAACAGTCCGAGACTCGGTTGCGGTTACCACCAGACCACCTTCGATCAGCACATCATGCATTGGTAACCTCCTGCCGTTGTGGTCGATTTACTTGCTATTGGATACTCAATGTATACACTCGGGAGCAAGGTAAAATATTTCTGGGTTTATTCGAGCAGTCTAGATCGTTACCGTTGCACCGCACCAGCAAGCGAAGGAACAGACATGAGCCGGGAACAAAGCAGCGCGCAAACACTAGGTCAATCGGTTCATGACCGCCTGCGCAGCATGATCCTCGCAGGTGAACTGCCGTCTGGCACACCGCTTCAGGAAAAGATCTTTGCCGAGAAACTGGGTGTTTCACGAACCCCGGTACGCGAAGCCGTTGCCAAGCTGGCGAGTGAAGGGCTGGTGACCCGGACCAGCGGGGGCGTGCCAGCGGTCAGTCGGATCTCGATCGCAGAGATCATGGAGATTCTTCACGTTCGCAGACTTCTTGAGAGCGAAACCGTGCGCCAGGCTGCAACGATGAACACGCCGCCCGAGCCGTTTATCTTGCTTCGCTCGCAGGTTACGCAGTATCTGCAGGGCGAACGGCCCAGCGTTGCTGAATATGCCCAGTTTGACGAAGATCTGCATGTGTTGATTGCGCAAGTTGCCGGGTCCAATCTGCTGACCGAACTTGTCAAAGGCCTGAAACTGAAGACCAGAATTTTCGACAAGGGCTCGATCCCGGAACGATTCGAGCCCGGGTGCCATGAGCACATCGAGATCATCGACGCAATCCTTGCCCGTAATCCGGATCGTGCCGAAGCCGCAATGCGCAGCCATATCGAAAATGCCCGCAGCGCGATTCTCAGCCATCTTTATCGGTTGTTCTAGACAGCATTTCCGAAACTGTCCGAATTCTACGTTCGGCAGTTGACTCGAGATACGTTGTGTATACCGTGTGAATGGAATCGATATACCGCGAGGGCAATCCGATGGCGTCAGCTGACATAACCAGACCCCAGGGTCCGACCTTAGGCATTACCTTCCTGTATTATCGCGATCTGGCCGTTGCGATAGCCTTCTATGAAAGGGTCCTCGGGTTCGCTCTCGCAATTGATCAGGGATGGTCAAAAATCTTCTGCGTCGCCGGGGCATCCCATATCGGTCTGGTTGATGAAGCCAAAGGTATGCACCGCGCCTCTGACCCCAAGCCGGTTCAGGTTTGTATTCGTGTGCCTGACGTTGACGCATGGCACTCTTGGGTCGCGTCTCAGGGTGTCGAAGGTCTGACGCCAGCCAAAAGCAGCGCCGCCCTGCAAATACGCGCCTTCGTGTTCAATGATCCCGAAGGCTACCAAATCGAAGTTCAATCAGCACTTGCCCGACCATAACTGGCGCAAAAACCAGTTTTTCATCGCCGAAATCCCATCAACAAGGAGAAAAGAAAATGATCCTGCATCCGAACATGCGCCGCCTTTTGACGACTGCAGCCTTCGCCGTGGCGTTGCCCTTCGCCACGATTGTCGACGCCAAAGATCTGACGATCGGTCTGACCTCTGATGCGACCGTTCTTGACCCCCAGGCGGGCGAAGAACTGTCAAGCAACATCATGTTCTATCATATTTATGATCCGCTGGTGCGCCGGGATGCAAAGTTGCAGTTCGGTCCCGGTCTTGCAGAAAGCTGGTCGCAAAAAAATGAGACCACATGGGTTTTCAAACTGCGGGCCGGTGTCAAGTTTCATAACGGCGAAATCCTGAAGGCCTCGGATGTGGTGTTCACGATTGATCGCCTGAAGGCATCGGTGATGTCGAACCTGTCTGCGAACATCGCTGCGGTGAAAGCTGTTGATGATTTGACCGTCGAGATTTCCACCCCCGGCCCCTATGCAGCACTGCCGAACGATCTTGCGGCGATCCTGATCCTGAATGAAGCTTATGTTGAATCTGTCGGGGATACAGAGCTTGGCCTGAAGCCGATGGGCACCGGCCCTTACATGCTGAAAGAGTGGATCAAGGAAGATCATATTACCTTAGAAGCATTTGCCGACTATTACGCTGGCCCGGCAAAGATCGACACCGTGGTTTTCCGCCCCATTACCAACCCGGCGACACGGACTGCGGCCCTGCTGACGGGGGAACTTGATCTGGTGCAGGATCTGGCCGTTCGTGACGTGGAACGTGCCAAAGCAGAACCTGGCATCGAAGTTAAGACGCAACCCAGCCTTCTGAACATCCTTCTGGCAATGGACATGCGCGAGAAAAGCCCGACCATCGCGCTCGATAAGAACCCGATGACGGATCACCGCGTACGCGAAGCTGTAGCGCGGGCGATTGATGTGGCCACGATCGACAAGGTCATCATGAATGGCCTCGCGACGCCTTCGGCTCAATTTGTTCCTGACTCGCATGTCGGCTACGTTGAAGGGGCCGATTTCCACGCAATGTACCCCTTTGACATTGCACGCGCCAAGGAACTCATGGCGGAAGCGGGCTATGCCGATGGTTTCACCATGACGTTGGATGCAACCAATAACCGCTATGTGAACGATGCCCAGATCGCACAAGCGCTGTCGTCCATGCTGGCGCAAATCGGCATTGATCTGCAACTGAACATGATGCCAAAGTCGAATTTCTGGGGCTACATTCGTGTGCCGTCGGACAACTCCAGTTTCATTATGTCAGGCTGGGATGTGCCGTCAGGTGATGCGGGATCAATGTACAACGCGCTCTATTACAGCCGTGACAAGAAGCCCGGTTATGGTGAAGTGAATCGCACCAGCTATTCCAACCTGGAGGTGGACGCCCTGTTGGACAAGGCTGACTCGACGGCTAAGATGGAAGAACGCGATGGATATCTGCAAGAGGCGACCAAGCTGCTTTTGGCCGACATTCCGATGATTCCCGTTCACTATGAACAGGACATCTATGCCGTGCACGAAGGCGTACAATTCACACCCCGCATCGACAAGTTCATCTGGGCCTACGAGATGGACGTGGCCGAGTAACAATCACAGCCCGCGCGGCGCTCGTCAGGGTGCCGCGTTTTCTTTCGATGAGGACCGCAAATGTTTGCTTTCACTGTCAGACGCTTGATCCAGATGATCGTCGTGCTTTGGGCGGTATCGGTGATTGTGTTTGTGATGATGTCGCTGGTTGGCGATCCGGTATTCATGGTGGTTCCGATCGATGCGACGCAGTCTGAAATAGCACAGGCACGCAAAATTTTGGGGCTGGACCGGTCGATGATCGTTCAGTACGGCATTTTTTTATCAGGGCTGCTTCAGGGCGATTTCGGATTGTCCTACGTGTTCCGGCAACCGGCATTCGATCTGATCCTCGAACGGCTGCCTGCGACGGTTGAAATGGTTGTAGTCGCCATGGTGATCGCAACGGCAGTAGCTATTCCCTTGGGCGTCTATGCAGGCGCAAATCCCGGAAAACCGCTGTCCCGGCTGATCATGTCGGGCTCGCTGCTGGGTGTGTCGTTGCCCGGGTTCTGGGTCGGAATGATGCTGATCTGGGTGCTTGCGGTGGAATACCGCATCTTTCCATCCTCCGGGCGGGGCGATACGGCGCAACTGTTTGGCATTCAAACCTCACTGGCCACGACAGACGGCTGGCACCACATCATCCTTCCAGCGGTGACACTGTCGGTCGGAACTCTTGCCATACTTTTGCGGATGACGCGCGCGGGCATGATGGAAGTGACCCAGCAGGACTACATGAAATTCGCCCGCGCAAAGGGGGTGTCGCGCCGGGGTGTGCTGTACGGGCATGGGTTGCGGAATGCACTGATCCCGGTTGTCACCATTTTTGGCCTGCAACTGGGTGATATGATCGCATTTGCCACCATCACCGAGACGATCTTTGCCTGGCCGGGCATGGGCAAACTGTTGATCGACAGCATCTACCGCGCCGATCGCCCCGTGATCGTGGTGTATCTTATGCTTGTTGCGCTGATCTTTGTGGTCATCAATTTCGTGATCGACATCCTGTATACCCTTATTGATCCGCGGATCACGGTGAAATAGATGCTTACCCGTTTTCTCACATCGCAGCTGGCCTTCAACTGGCGCCGCAATCTGTCTGCCATTTCCGGTTCTGTCATTCTGCTTTTTTGCGCCTTCATGATCATCTTCGGGCCGATGCTGGTAGACCAGAACCCGTATGACGTGACGCAACTAAACCTGATGGACAGCTATTTGCCGCCCGCTTGGCTGGATGGTGGGAATGCCGTCTATCTTCTGGGAACCGACGGGCAAGGCCGTGACGTGCTGGCAGCGGTGATTTACGGCACACGGATTTCGGCTTTCATCGGGCTCGCCGCAACACTGATGTCTTGTATCCTCGGGACCGCTCTGGGCCTGATCGCGGGCTATTTCGGCGGCTGGATCGATAGCTTGATCATGCGGTTCGCTGATATTCAGTTGTCCTTCCCGTCAATGCTGATTGCGCTGTTTCTGATGTCGGCTTTTGGCACGGGAATTGACAAGATTCTGATTTCGCTGACCGCAGTAGGCTGGGTGGTTTATGCGCGGACTGTTCGAGGCTCGACCTTGGGGGAAAAGCAAAAGGAATATGTGCAGGCGGCACAAGTTGCGGGTCTGCGCACGGGCGGCATCATCTGGCGTCATATTCTGCCCAATGTGATGACACCACTTATCGTCGTAGCAACGGTTCAGGTCGGCACCTTTATCCTGATCGAAGCTTCGCTCAGCTTTCTGGGCGTCGGCGTGCCGGTGACGAAACCGTCGCTTGGCCTGTTGATCAAGAACGGTTTTGACGTGCTGTTTTCGGGGCTGTGGTGGACGTCGCTGTTTCCGGGGCTGATGATCATGGCGATGGTGTTCGGGATTAACCTGCTTGGTGACTTCCTGCGCGACGAACTCAATCCGCGGCTGAAGTAGGTATGTCATGACAGTTGAAACACAGCCCCTGTTGCAGGTGCGCAATCTTCGGACATGGTTTCACACCTTTTCCGGAACGGTGAAAGCAGTGAATGGGGTCAGCTTTGATCTGGCCGCCGGCGAAGTGATGGGGCTGGTGGGAGAGTCAGGCGGTGGCAAATCTGTTGTCGGATATTCGCTTCTTGGGTTGATAGACCCACCCGGCAAAATCGAAGGCGGATCGATTCATTTTGACGGCGAAGATTTGGTGCAGGCACCAGAGCGCCGCTTGCAGGAAATTCGGGGCCGCCATATCGCGATGATCTTTCAAGATCCGATGACATCGCTGAACCCGGTGCACACGATCGGCCGCCAGATGGACGAGATGTTGCGCCTGCACACCGATCTGGGCAGAACAGCGCGACGTCAGCGCTGCATCGAGATGCTGGAAAGCGTTGGCATCGCACAGGCGGCAGATCGTCTGGACAGCTATCCTCACCAATTTTCCGGCGGCATGCGGCAGCGCGTCGTCATTGCCATCGCCATGTTGGCGCGGCCTCGCCTGATCATCGCGGACGAGCCGACAACCGCGCTGGACGTGACCATACAGGCACAAATTCTTCGGCTGATGCGCCATGAAATTCGCCAGCAGGGCGCGTCACTTATCCTTGTCACCCATGATCTGGCGGTGGTGGCGGAAATGGTCGACAAGGTGACAGTGTTGTATTGTGGCCGCGTGGTCGAAACCGGTCCGGTCCGCCCGATACTGGAAAACCCCACGCATCCCTATACGCGCGGATTGATTGATTCTATCCCCGATCCCGATCACCGCCTGACCCGCCTTCGCCAGATCCCCGGCACCGTGCCTGACATCCGAAACCTGCCAAAAGGCTGCGTTTTCCGTGACAGGTGTTTCAGGGCCGCGCCGCTGTGCGCCCAAGAAGAGCCGTTGCTGGCCGTCCGGCGTGACGGCATCAGTGCTGCCTGTCACTTCCCCCTCGCCGCCAGAGATCAGACATGACCGCAATGCTTGAGGTTCAGGATCTGCGGCAGGAATTCCGCCTCAACCATGGGCTGATGGACCGCATCAGCCTTAAAGGCGGGCGGTTGCACCTGCACGACCGTGTCGTAAGCGCGGTCAACGGCATAAGTTTTTCTATCAACAAGGGCGAAGTGTTGGCGTTGGTGGGGGAATCCGGTTGCGGTAAATCTACGGTTGCAAAGTCCATCGCACGGATAAACAAACCGACGGCGGGCGCGATCAGGCTAGACGGCCACGATATTGCCAAACTCGGGCAAACTGCGTTGCTGCCGTTCCGATCAAAAATGCAGATGATCTTTCAAGACCCCTTTGCCTCGCTCGACCCAAGGCAAAAAGTGCGCGACATCGTCGCCGAACCCTTGCGCGCGCAATCCAGTCTCAGCCCGGCAGAGGTCGTCGAACGGATCGAGGGGCTATTGGCAAAGGTGGGGCTGAACAGTGACCATGCCGGGCGCTATCCGCACCAGTTTTCCGGCGGGCAGCGCCAGCGCATCGGTATCGCACGGGCGTTGTCGGTCAATCCGGCGCTGATCATTGCGGATGAGCCCGTGTCGGCGCTGGATGTGTCGGTGCAGGCGCAAATCCTGAACCTGATGATGGATCTGCGCGACGAATTCGGTCTGGCGTATCTGTTCATCAGCCACGACCTATCCGTTGTGCATCACATCGCAGACCGGATCGGCGTGATGTATCTTGGCTTTCTGGTCGAAACCGCGCCGCGTGACCGGCTTTTTTCTATGCCGCGCCATCCCTATACGCGCGCCTTGCTTTCGGCGGCACCCAGCATCAATGCCGCACGCAGCCGCCCCGAAATCGAACTGCACGGCGAAGTGCCCAGCGCCTTGTCCTTGCCCAGCGGCTGCTGTTTCCGCACCCGCTGTTCTTACGCTTGGGATCGCTGCGCGCAGGAACGACCCGTTCTGCGCGATGTTGGCGGCGGACAGTCCGCAGCCTGCCATCTTGTAGATGAGCCGCAAAGAGATAACGCATGACCAATTCAATCACCCTTCTTCAACGGCGCGCAGATTTCGCAGACCCGCACGATTGCACCGATGCCGCCGATGATCTGACCATTCTTTCGGCGGTGTTTGACACGCTTATCCGCAGGCATAACCTATCCTTTGTGCCGCATCTTGCCGAAAGCTGGACAGTCAGCTCCGACGCACGGATTTGGCGCTTTGGTCTGCGCGCCGGTGTAAAGTTTCATGATGGAACTGCCTGCGATGCGACGGCTGTCGCGCATTCACTGCGACGGATGGCGCGCGAGGACAAGGGGTACACCCTTGGTGCGCCCGCAGTCTGGCGACAGTATCTTGGTGATGCAAAGATTGAAGCTGATGGCCTGGACCTTCAGATCAGCCTCGGTGCACCAGTGGCCGACTTGCTGGATGTGCTGGTTCAGGGCTATATTGCTTCCCCGGCAACCCTAGCCCGGATGGACGCGGGCAACATGGTAAAAGTTGCAGGAACCGGGCCATACAGGCTTGCGGATTTGTCACCCGGGATGGTCCGGCTTGAACGTGCGAATGATCATTTCGCCGGATCACCGGCCAACCAGACGCTGATCTTCCGAGCCGTACCAGATGCCGACACGCGCGCGCAGATGTTGCGGAATGGCAAGGCACAGGTTGCAACGAACTTGCCCTACGAGGCCAGCCTTCGCCCGCCAGACACGCGTATCGAAACGCTGAACCCTGTCGCAATCATCTTTCTTATGAACGCGGCGCGCGGCCCACTTGCTGACAGCCGCGTGCGCCGCGCGCTCGATCTGGCACTTGACCGCAAGGCGCTGGTGCGAGGCGTAATGGCAGGTGGGGCCTATCCGCTGCAGGGCTTTATCAGCCCGGTGCATTTTGGCGCAGGCAAGGACCCTGCCCCAACGCGAGATGTGTCCGGCGCGCGCAGCCTGCTGGCCAGTGCCGGGTATCCCGACGGACTGAAGCTCGGGGTTAGCTGCCCGACCCGTCTGCCAGACGAAGCTGTGCGTCTGACCTCACATCTGGCGCGCCAACTGGCCCAGATCGGAGTCACGCTTGATGTGACCTACCATGAGGACCGCGAGGCTTATGCTCATATGGTCCGGCGCAAGGAAATTCGAGATCTGGCGGTTTTTGATTCCAGCCCGCTTTCCACATACCGCGTGCTGGTCGAAAAACTGGATGCGCGGGTGCGCGGCTCCTGGTGGGAAGGCTATCACAATCTCGGTGTCGAAGCCTTTATAGATCAGGCCCGCAGTTGCACCGATACAGCCACCCGTGCCGACATTTACGCACGCGCCTACAAACTGCTTCAGCAAGACCCGCCTTGGCTGACGCTCTATAATCCGGTCCGGGTGACCGGGCTTGCCGGATCGCATCCGGGGTTTGCCCTGCCCGCCGATGCCGTGTTGGACGCCGCGCGTTTGCCAGCCTTTGCGGGGGTGCAAAATGGCTGATCTCATCATCTCGGGTGCTTATGTCATTACGATGGACGCGACCCGCCGCATTATCCCGAACGGTTCTATCGTCATCGAAGCCGGCAAAATTATAGCCATCGGCCCGAAAGACGAGATCGCGGCCGGCCACACTGCCCGCGAGGTCATCCACGCCGAAGGCAAGGTCATGCTGCCAGGCCTGATCGACGTTCACGCCCATGCGGGTCACGGATTGATCAAAACCATGGGGATGGAACAGGCAAACCACTGGGAATATATCTGCGGTCAGGTCTATACAACGGCCTCCCCCCCCGAATTCTGGTATGCCGAGGCGCGACTGGCGGCACTGGAACGGCTTCGGTTCGGGGTAACCTGCGGTGTTTCGCTGCTCGGGGGCGGTGACACAATCATGCGGACAGACGACCCGGCTTATGGGTCTGCGCATTGCGCAGGCGTGGCCGACATCGGCACCCGATCAGTGGTCGCCGTGGGGCCGACGCGCGCCCCGCATCCGCGCACCTATGCAAGTCGCGATGCCAGTGACCGCGCCACGCCCTACCCTGTCAGCTTTGATCGCCAGATGGAAACCTGTCGCGCCCTGTTAGACGAATGGCACGGAAAGCAGACCCTGTCCGTCGCACTTCTTTACCCGGTGCTGCGGGACGAACATGAACAAAGCATGGCCGCCGCCGACTACGCCGAAGCCGTGCGTCAGGCGCAGATGGTGCGCGCATTGTCGCGTGACCGCGCGGTGGTGTTTACTCAAGATGGACATTGGTGTGGATCAGTGCGCAGGGCCAAAGAACTTGGCCTGCTTGGCCCTGACGCGCTGCTTTCGCACTGTATCGACCTGCACGACGACGAAATCAGAATCTGCGCCGAAACGCAGTCACGTGTGGCACATAATCCATCCGCCATAGCGTCGGTTCTGGGGCGTTGCCCTGCGACCGAGTTGATCGATGCCGGGGCCATTGTTGCAATCGGGTCAGACGCGACGGCACCAGACCGATCTGGCGACATGTTTCGCCATATGCAGCAAGCCATGCATTATCATCGCCGTCATTTCCGCGATCCGTCCGTGCTGCCCCCCGGCAAGGCGCTGGAAATGGTGACTATAGATGCCGCCAAGGCCTTGGGGATGAACCACCAGATCGGATCCCTTGAATCGGGAAAGGCAGCCGACCTGATCTTGATCGACATGCAGCGCCCCCACCTGCACCCCGTCAACATGGAGCCGTTCCGCGTGATCTATTTCGCAAACGGAAATGATGTCGATACGGTCATCATCGGTGGCAAGGTTTTGCTGCGGGACGGTCAAACAGTGCACACCGATCAGGCATCGGTTCTGGCCGATGCCCAACGCGAGGCGGAACGAATGATAGACCGGATCGGCGCGCGCGATATGCTGGGGCTGCCCGATGGATTTTGGGGCCAATCCCGTTATCCGACGGCCAAGACATAAAGAAAGAAGCATCATGACCATCTACGTCATCAACCCCAACTCAAGCCAAGCCGTGACGGATGGCATCGACCGCGCAATGGAACCTTTGCGCGGAGCAAGCGAGGTCGCAATAGCGGCACTTCAACTGAATGACGGCCCCAAGGGGATTGAAACGCAAGCCCATGTCGATGGTGTTGTAGCGCCCCTTCTGGTGCGGGCGGCAGCACTTGAAGATACCGCCTCAGCTTTCGTCATCGCGTGCTTTTCAGATCCGGGCCTGGCCGCGCTGCGCGAGCAAAGCAGCCATCCCGTTCTTGGCATCGCCGAAAGCGCAATCCTGACTGCGATGACGCTGGGTCAGCGTTTTGGCATCCTGTCGATCTTGTGGAAATCGGTACCACGGCACATGCGGATGCTGGGCGCGATGGGTGTCAAGGACAGACTCGCCGCCGATCTGCCGTTGGAGCTTGGCGTGGCCGACCTGACCGACCGCAACCGCACCTTCGCCCGCCTGCGCGATGTCGGCACCACGCTGCGCGATGTACACGGCGCCGAAGTTCTTATCCTCGGATGTGCGGGGATGACCAGCTTCCGTGCTGACCTGTCAGATGCGCTGGGCTGCCCGGTGGTTGAGCCGTGCGAAGCCGCGGCGGCAATGGCAATCGGGCGCGTGGCGCTTGCGCGCGCCTATTTATCGACAAAAGGATGACCCAATGACACGACTTACTGAAACTGCGCGGGGTGTCTACGTCATCGCCGTAACTCCGTTCAATGAGGATGGCACTCTTGATCTCGATAGCACTGACCGGATGGTGGATTTCTACCTTGAAACGGGAGCCACTGGACTGACCATTCTGGGTATGATGGGTGAGGCGCAAAAGCTGACAATTGACGAATCTCAGTTGATCGTCCGTCGCATCTTGTCCCGAGTCGCCGGTCGAGTTCCCGTCGTGATCGGCGTCTCGGCACCGGGGTTTGCACAGATGGCCTCGCTAACCCAAATGGTGATGAATGACGGCGCGGCGGGCGTGATGATCGCCCCACCGCCGTCACTTCGCACCGACGATCAGATCGTTACTTACTATATGCAAGCCGCTGGCTTTATTGGGAATGCGCCCTTTGTCTTGCAGGATTTCCCGCTTGTGACGGGGGTACAGATGTCGCTCCCGGTCATCCGCCGCATCGTGCAGGATCTGCCAAGCTGTGTCTGCCTGAAGCACGAAGATTGGCCCGGCCTCGACAAGATCACGGCACTGCGCGCTGACGGCTTTCTTGATCGACGAATTTCCATCCTGTGCGGCAATGGCGGTATGTTTCTACCTGAAGAAATGTCGCGTGGCGCAGACGGTGCCATGACGGGATTTGCCTACCCGGAAATGATGGTTGGCGTGGCGCGCCATGCAAAAGACGGTGCCCATGACCGCGCGCAGGATCTGTTTGATGCCTATCTGCCGCTGGCCCGCTATGAACAGCAGCCAGAAATTGGTCTGGCAGTGCGTAAATACACGATGGCCAAACGAGGCATCATCGCGTCAGGCACTTTGCGCCGCCCGGGCCGCACTCTTGGCCCACAAACAATTGCCGAGGTGGACCGTCTGATCCTGCGGCAGGAAAAACGTCTGAAGGAACTGAACTGATGGATCTAAAGATAAGTGGCAAACGTGCATTGGTGATGGGCGCAAGCAGGGGTTTGGGGAAGGCAGTTGCTGAAGGATTACTCGCAGAGGGTGTCGAGGTGATTGCCGTTGCACGCAACACCGACGCAATCCATGCTTGGGCAGGCCACACATCCGCCCTGACTGCCGTTGCAGCCGATCTTTCCGATATCGCGTCGATCAACGTGTTGGCGGACCGTGTTCTGGCCGATGGCGGCTTAGATATTCTGATCAATAATTCTGGCGGACCTGCGCCCGGTGCAGCCGCCAGCGTTGCACGCACCGATTGGCTGGCGCAGTTTGAGACGATGGCCGCTAACCTGTTTCACCTGACGAGTCTTGTGCTGCCCGGAATGCGACAGCGCGGCTGGGGCCGGATCGTCACTATCGCCTCATCCGGCGTTGAACAGCCGATTGCAAATCTGGCTATGTCGAATGGCATCAGGGCGGCCGTCGTCGGCTGGTCCAAGACGCTCGCTGCCGAAGTGGCGGCCGACGGAATAACGGTGAATGTTGTCATGCCTGGGCGAATACAGACAGCGCGCGTCGATGAACTGGATGCCGCTGCAGCAAACCGAACAGCCAGCACGATTGATGCTGTGCGCATTGCTTCTGCCGCAGCAATACCAGCGGGACGGTATGGACGACCGGAAGAGTTTGCATCAATGGTTGTTTTTTTGGCCTCGCAAAACGCATCCTACGTGACGGGAAGCAGATTACGTGTTGATGGTGGCGCAATCCGGTCCATCTGACACGCAGGTTGGCAAGGTGGGCGGTGTTTCAAAGCTGAATGGTTCCGTCCACTAAAATGTGTGTTTGCCCAGCTACAAGAATGCGTCCTGGCGCCGAAGGGTCCGGTACCAGATAAATGCGGCCATTCCGCCCGACTTTATTGCCTTAGGCATCACATCCGCGCTGTTCAATCGGGCTTGCGCTGCCAACCAGACGGCGATAGCGGCGTTCAGTGATCCTGTGATTGAGCTACCCCCCGAAAATCGGACGCTGACGAAAGCTACAATTTGCTGTCTGCTGGTCTTCAACGAATTGGAGAACAGAACATTTCGAAACGCAGGAACCAGACACCGCGTTCAAGGCGCGTGTTGCACTGGAGGCCTTGAAGGGCGAGCGCACTGTATCGGAATTGGCCGCCGCCTATGGCGTTCATCCGACGATGATCCACCAATGGAAGAAATCCTTGCTGGAAGGCGCGGCGGGCATTTTCGAGCGAGGCGGCAGGTCGGCAGTTGCCGAGGTCGACGAGGAAACGGTGCGCGATCTGCATGCTAGAATGGAGAACTGGCGGTCGCCAACGATTTTTTGGCCAGAAAGCTCAAGCCATGGATCGGAAAGTGAGGCGCGGGATGATCGAACAAAATCACTCTAAGCTGGCGGTCGGCGCACAGTGCTGCCTGCTGTCGATCTCCAGATCGTCGTTCTATTAAAGCCCGATGGGCGAAACGGATACCAACCTCAGCCTGATGCTCAAAATTGACAAGCAGTTCCTCGACACGCCGTTCTACGGTGTTCGGCAGATGACCTGGCACTTGCGGAACGAAGGCCATCCCGTGAACGAGAAGCGCATCCGGCGGCTGATGCGTCTCATGGGCCTCATGTCGATCTATCAGGTTGCCTACACCAGCAAGCCCGCGAAGCGGCACAAGATCTACCCCTATCTGCTGCGCGGCCTGCGCGTTGATCATCCCAATCAGGTTTGGTGCGCCGATATCACCTACATCCCTATGGGGCGCGGGTTTCTGTATCTGGTGGCGGCAATGGACTGGCGCACCCGAACGGTGCTGGCTTGGCGCATCTAGAACACTCAGGAGGCCGACGTCTGTGTCGAGGCACTGAACGAAGCAATCCACCGCTTTGGGCCGCCGGACACCATGAACACGGATCAGGGATCGCAGTTCACATCCTTCGCTTGGACCGACCGGTTGAAACAGGCGGGTTGCCGTATCTCGATGGATGGCAAAGGGCGCTGCATAAACAACGTCTTCATCGAAGGGCTGTGGCGGTCCCTGAAATATGAATGCGTCTACCTGCACGCTTGGGAGACCGGATCGCAGGCCAAAGCAGGCATCGGGCAATGAATGAGTTTCTACAACCACCGCCGACCGCATTCGTCCCTTGGCGGCACCCCGCCCGCCGTGTTCTATCGGCGCATAATCGAACAAACCCAACCCGATCAGCAGGGGCAAAAAGTAGCTTAACAAACCCCGAAAACTGAATAGCCCCTAGTTTGCTAGATGCCTTGCAGTTTCAGTTTCTGCTGCTGTTCGAAGTCGATCGGTGACAGCATTCCATTTCTAACGTGTTTGCGCTGCGGGTTGTAGAAAAACTCGATGTAGTCGAACACGTCTTGGCGGGCTTCTTCGCGGGTTTTGTATTTCTTGCGCCTGATCCGCTCGCGTTTCAGCAAGTTGAAGAAGCTCTCGACGACAGCATTGTCCCAGCAGTTGCCACGGCGGCTCATGCTT
>JANNAV010000349.1:0-7878 GCA_031384695.1 Paracoccaceae bacterium | reverse complement strand
CAGCGCGTCGCGGCTGAGGATCGCCAGCTTGTCGACGATTGCCGGATCAAAGCCCGCGACGATGTTGGGATAGTGGAACCGGGTCACATGCGCGTGCATCACGTTATAGGCGGTATCGGCATCGTGCAGGTTGCCGATGCTGCGGTTGTCGGCACCGATGGCAAACAGCACCGGGAACACGCTGCGCAACAGATCAAAGAAATCCGGCAGCGTGATGCGCTGCAGCACGTTCAGGCAGAAGTGGTTCAACTCCAGCACCACCACCGGCTTGTGCCGTGCCAGCACCCGGCGGCCCCCCCGGATCACATGCGGCTCGAACCCCTCGACATCCAGCTTGATGAAATCGGGCTTGCGCAGGTTCTGCACCGGCCCGCCCGCGCCATAGAGGCCGTCCAGCGTGTCGATCACGATGTTTTCGGTGGTATAGCCCGCCTCGGGCTTTATATGCCCGCTGACAAAGCCGCCCGAGCGGTTCTGGGTGGCGAAGGTCAGCGTCAGGTTCTGTGCGGTGTCGCCAAGGCCGATGTTGAAGGTTTCAACATTGCTCAGCCGGGCGGCGGCCAGATTGGTCTGCAAGAGGCCATAGGTCGAGGGGGCGGGCTCGAAGGCATAGACCTGGCGGGCCAGTTGCGCAAACAGCAGCGCCGTCATGCCGATATTGGCGCCGATATCCAGCACCGTCATGCCGGGGGTGATCAGCGCGCGGAACAGCGAGACCATGGCCGGCTCGAACACCGGCGGCATCTGCGACAGGTAGAGATCATCCGAGTTGATCTCAAAGCTTTTGTCGCCAATTCTGATCAGACGCTGCATCGGGCGTTAGTCCTTTGCAGCACGCCGGGGGGCGCGCGGCGTTTTGGCCCGGGGGGTCGCAAGGGTTTCCGGGGGGGTCTCAAGGGTTTTCAGAATCTCGCCCAGCCTTGCCTGATAGCGTCTGGCAATCGCGTCGGCGGAAAAATTCTGCTGCACCAAGGCCAGCGCGGCGTCGGTCTTGGCGCTGCGGCCCCCGGCGTCGGCCCGCACCGCCCGCATCTGGCGCGCGGCATCCGCCACATCCGGCTCGGCCCAGACCTGGCCCGCGCGCACGAAGATGTAATCATCGGCGGCCAGCGGGGTCAGGGTGTAATCCACCAGCCAGGCGGTTTCCGGGGTGCAAAACTCCATATTGCCGGAATAGGCGGTGCAGATCACCGGCACGCCAAGGTTCATCGCCTCGATCATGCCGAACCCCCAGCCTTCGGATTTGTGCAGCGACACATAGCAGTCGCAGCCACTTTTCAGCTTCAGCAGATCCGCATAGCTGAGGGTTTCATTGACCACCACGATGCGCGGATCGTCCTTGATCAGCGCATCCACCTGTTGCCAGATGGCGATCTGCACCGGATCGGCCACCTTGCGGCGGTTCTGGGTCTTGATCAGCAGGCCCACGTCCTTCACGCCCTCGAAGGCCGTCTTGAACGCCCGGAGCGCGCCCAGCGGATTTTTGCGCTGAATGAACGAGAAGCTGTCAAACGCCACCAGAAACACGAACCTGCCCGGCTCAAACCCCGACAGCCCCTGCACGATGGCGCGGGCCTCGGCGCGGTCGATCCGGGGCAGTTCCTCAAAACACATGCCCACATTGGTGACCGGGCCTTTGAATTCCGGCTGATAGATCTGCAGGCCGTAATCGGTGGAAACCCAGATCTCGTCCAGCAGATCCATGCCGAGGTAATGGCAGGCGGCGGGGGTGTTCAGCTCCCAGAAGAAATAGCCGATGTTATAGGCGCCCGAGAACACATCCGGCTGATAGGCAAAGGCCAGCGGGATGGATTCCGCGTTCAGATGGATCAGGTTGATCTTTGCCCGCTTGTAGCCCGACAGCGCGCCTACCCGGCTGAAGCCTTCGGGGGCCGGGTTATCAAGGCCGAAGTTGACCGAGTTCACCGTGATACCCGAACCCTTCGGAAGATCTGCGCCGATCCGGGCAATCACCGAGGCCGAAAGCCGCGTCGCCTGCCCCAGCCCCGAGGCTTTCTCGAACGGGCCGATCAATTGCAGATCGACGGCTCCGCTGGTGCTGACGGGCGGCAGCATGGCGGCCTCGACGCGGTGGCCTTCGGGGGTGAAGGTCAGAAAGGTGCGGCTGGCCAGATCGAACCCCTTCAGCCGCAGGATGGCGGCGTAATCGGCGCGGCGCAGGATGGGAGCCGGTTGCGGGGGGGCCGGTTGCGAGGCTGATTGGGGCGCCATCTCGTGGCAAAAGCGCGCGAAGGGCGACAGGGCCGCCGGGCCATCGGCCAGCATCGCCCCGACATCATGGGGCGGCAGATAGCGCAGATAATCGGGGCGCTGTGCCGCCATCACCATCAGCGCCAGCAACAGCTGTTGCCGCCCTTCCAGCCGGTGCAGATCAATCGCGCGCAGGGCCGGGGTCTGGGCATGGATGCGCTGCATGAAATGGCTGGGGGCGAAGGCGCTGCCCTGCCAGCCGCCCGGAATGGCCGCCAACTGATCGATATAGCTTTGCGGCACCAGACAATCCTCGACATGCAGGGATTGCGCCCGCTCCACCGCCCACCAGTACATCGCCCAGGCAACCCATTCGGGGTTGGTGAACTCGGTGGTCTGCAGGATCGGCGGGGTTCCCAGCATGAAAGACCAGGTGGCGCGGGTAAAGCTGATACGCTCGCCAAAGATCACCACCGGGGTGTTGAGGTAATCCAGCACGGACTTGGCGATGGGCACCCGCAGACCACCGCGCAGGCAGCTGTAATGCGCCAGAAACCAGCTGAGAAAATGCGCGGTCTCGGCCGGATCGCCGTGGACGTCAAAGCGGTCTTCCAGCTTGTCGCGGTAGTAGAGATATTCGCTGTAGCCGGTCATCAAGCCGTTCAAAGGCCCGCCGTTGAGGTAATCGGTGCTGGCAAACAGCGCCTTGTGCCGGGTCAGCGGCGCCTGTTGCGCGGCAGGAATGGGAGGGGCGGGAATGGGGTGGGCGGGAATGGGGGGAGTGGCCAAGGCTATTTCGTGCAGGCCTGCCAGCTGCTGCAGGGCCCCGAACAGGAACTGCGGCAGGCCCTCGCCCAAAGCCGGGCTTTGCGGGTTTGCCGGGCTTTGTGGGCGCGCGTCGCCTGCGCCGGACAGATCGATCTGCCCGATCTCGAACCCCGGCTCGGCAAGCGTCCTGACCCGCACCCGCCCGCCATTGGCGCGGATGGCGCGCAGCATGATGGCATCCAGCGGAATGTAGAAGCCGCAATGCCCGGTGCCGATGCCCGCCCTGACCACATCATCGCGGTAGATGTTGGCGGTGGCCTCGGTGATCAGCCCCTGCGACGAGAACACGCCCACCTTGCAGGCCCCCTGCCCCGGATCATGGGCGGCCACCCAGCCCACCAGCGCCGTATCGACATAGCCGTCGATATGGCCGCGAAAGCGGCGGACCTTGTGAACAAACCTGCCGATCCGCCGCCGCAGCGTATCAGGCAAGGTCATCATAATCCGACCTGGCCATCATCTGCGCCAGATCACGCACCGCCACGCTGGCCTTCCAGCCCAGCTTGCGCGCGGCCTTGGACGGATCACCGATCAGCAGATCCACCTCGGCGGGGCGGAAGAACTTTTCGCTGACCTCGATCACCCGCTTGCCGCTTTTGCGGTCGGTCGCGGTTTCGGAGACGCCCTCGCCCTGCCAGTCCAGATCCATCGCCAAAGCCTCGGCGGCAAAGGTTACGAAATCGCGGATCGTGGTGGTGATGCCGGTGGCCAGCACGTAATCATCGGCCACGTCCTGTTGCAGCATCCGCCACATGCCCTCGACATAATCGCCGGCAAAGCCCCAGTCGCGCTTGGCATCCATATTGCCCAGCACGCAAGGCTCATGGCCACCCCGCGCCAGCCGCGCCAGCGCCAGGGTGATCTTGCGGGTGACGAATTCCTTGCCGCGCAACGGGCTTTCATGGTTGAACAAGATGCCCGACGAGGCGTGCATCCTGAAGCTTTCGCGGTAATTGGCGGTGATGTAATGGCCATAAACCTTGGCCACGCCGTAGGGCGAGCGCGGGTAAAGCCGGGTGGTCTCGGACTGCGGCACCTCCTGCACCAGACCGAACATCTCGGAGGTCGAGGCCTGATAGAACCTTGTGTCGGGCTTCAGGGTGCGCAATGTATCCAGAATGCGCACGACACCCATGCCGTTCACATCGGCGGCATAGATCGGCAGATCCCAGCTTGAGCCGACAAAGCTTTGGGCCGCGAGGTTGTAGAACTCGTCCACCGGCACATCGCGGATGGTGCGGAAGATGTTGTTCATCTCGGACAGGTCGAACTCGTGCAGATGCACGTCGTTGGCCACGCCGACCTTTTCCAGCCGCACGCGCTCGGGCTGCGAAATCCGCCGCACGCCGCCATGCACCTCATAGCCTTTTTCCAACAGCAGCTTGGCCAAATACGCGCCGTCTTGCCCGGTAATGCCGGTAACAAATGCCTTTTTCATGTCTTCAGCCCTGTGATTGCCTTGAAAAGGCAGATTTACCGCGCTTGCTGCACCGCGGCAAGCGCCACTTCCTTTGCCCCATGCTCAACTCCGTAGTCAGCCGCGTGTTACCCGCGCAAACGCAGGGCTGCAATCGCTTTTCGCGGCTTCGGCGGCGAACGGCTTTTGGGGGGGGAGTGCGACTTCAGGGTCGCCGAACCCACGCGCGCGTCCCGCAGGCCGGCCGATGAAAAGGCCGGCGCTATGATTGCGGCGCGCAGGGCGGGTGCTTGCGGGCGACGGTTTTCGGCCTTGCGCGCGGCGATCTGCGCGCGGCGGGCCTTGCGCGCGGCGATCTGCGCGCAGCGGGCCTTGCCTTGCGGGCTTTGCTTGCACAAAAGAGGGGGATGGCGAACCGATCTCCCCTCCAGCCGTCTTGCCGCCCCGCACAGCCGCCCCGCACCGGACGCTATGCCCTGCTGGGGTTGATCCTGATCTGCGTGGTCGTCGAGGTCGCACTGCAGGGCGCCGATTTCGGGCTTTGGGGCAATGCGCGCTGGCGGGGGCTCAGCTATCAGTATGGCGGGTTCTGGGCCGGGCTGCTTTGGGATTGGCGGCCGAATTATCGCGGGCAGGCGGTGGTGATGTTCTTCAGCTATGCGGCGTTGCATGCGGGCGCCGGGCATCTGATCGGCAATATGCTGGGGCTGGCATGGCTGGGCGATCTGACGCAGGAGCGGTGCGGCGCGCGCGGCCTGCTGGTGCTTTACGGGCTGTCAGCACTTGGTGGCGCGCTGGCGTTCGGGGGGCTCAGTTCCAGCCCCGCCCCGATGATCGGCGCCTCGGGCGCGATCTTCGGTCTGGCCGGCGCCTGGACGGTATGGGATTGGCAGGACAGCCGCAACGACCCCGACGCGAGAGCCAGCCACCTGATCAGCCCCCAACTGATCAGCCCCCAGTTTATCAAACGGGGATTGCGGCCGCTGGCGGTGGTTCTGGGGCTGGCCGGGCTGAACGCTGCGGTCTGGGTGCTGCAAGACGGCAATCTGGCCTGGGAAACCCACCTCGGCGGCTTTGCAACTGGCGCGCTGCTGGCGCTGTGGGGCGGTTACATCGTCAACGCCCATGCCAGTTAGAAAGAGCCGCCCTTTCGGACGGCTCTTGGCGGTTGAAGCGATTTGAAGCCAATCTGAATCAGGTCAGACGCAAAGCGCTTTATTCCGGCACGAACCGTGGCAGTTTCGGCAGCAGCACCGCCATGAAGCGCTGCAACCGCGCATCGGCGTCGGTCTCGTTGGTCTCGATCGGGGTGACAAAGCGGATCATCGCCCCGTCGCTGCGGCCCAGGATCAGGCTGTCCCAGACCACGCTGATCTTGGCGAGATAGTCGTTGGTCATCCGTTTGCCGCGCTGTTCGAACCAGTAATAGACCAGTTGTTTGTTCATCCCCTTCTGGATCACCGCCCGGTTGACGATGAAGTTGCCATAGACCGTGCCGGGAATGGCGATCGGGGTGGGGTCGATGGAAAACACCTCCCAGCCGCCCACCGGCAGGCAGACGGCGGGGGAGTGGATGCCGGAGCCTTCGGTCTGCTTTTGATACCAGGCGGCAAAGAAATTGACGTAAGGCACCTCACCCGGCGTGGAATAGGTGGCGTTGATGTAATCGGTGGCGCCCAGCACGCGCTCGATGTTGGGCTCCAGCGCCGAGACGCTGCCCGACCACGCGCCGATGTCGCGCGGAAACAGCGCAAAGCCGTCGCGCACAGGGTCGATGCGCGGGCGCGGCGGGGTCACCACGAACGCCACCGCGATCACCGTGGTCAGCAGGGCGGCGATGATCATGCCGCGCGAAACGCCAATGGCGGTGAACCGCCTGGCCTGCGTGCCAAAACCTTCGAAATCGAGATCGATGGTGTCGCGGAAGGGCAACGGGTTCGGCGTCAGCCGCTGCAAGCCGATCGCCATGATGAACAGGATGACGATACAGGCGCCAAAGATCACCCAGCCTTCAAAGACGTGCAGGAAGCCCTCGGCCTGTTCGATGCCATAGCTGTTGACCAGCACCCCGATCACCCCGATGCGGAACGAGTTCATGAACACGGTCAGGGGGGCGGCCATCAGGAACAGCACCGCCTTGTGCCAGAACGGCCCGCGATAGAGGATGCCGAACAGGTACGAGAACGACAGGATCGGGAACAGATAGCGCAGGCCGGAACAGGCCTCGGCGACCTGCAGCTTGTAGATGCCAAGGTCGATCACATTGCCTTCCAGAAACACCGGCACCCCCATCATTGCGACAAACCAGACGCCGAGGTTGGACGAGATCAGTTGCAGGGTGATGGTCAGATTCCAGAACACGAATTGCGGCAAGGGCAGCATGAAGATCAGATGCAGCACCGGGGCCCAGTGGGTTTTGCCCTGACCCCAGCCAAAGCCCACCAGCACCACCCCCATGACCCAGATGATGAAGGCATAGGTCACCACATCGGGGATGCGGATCAGGTTGCCAAAGATCGCAAACACCAGCGCAAACAGGATCACCACGATCCCCGGCACCCGGTTGGCCGCGGTGCCCGCAGGCGGCGCCGGACGGCGGCGCAACTCGCGCAGGAAGAGATAGAGCGAGATCAGCGGAATGATCGGCCCCTGGCTGTATTCCGGGGTGGCCCAGGCCGCGGCGAGCGAGAGGAAGCCCAGCCAGAACATCGGCACCGCCGATACGACCAGCAGCGCGAACCAGGCAAGACCAAGCGGGTTCAAACTGAGGCTGCGCGCGGGGGAGGGGGAAATCGTCATGGGACCTGTCTGGTATCGGCGGCACCGGGGCAGCACCGGGTGGGCGCGCGGGGTGGGCGCAGGGGGGGGTAATTGCCTGTGGTGCCTTGTGAAAAGGGAAACGTGACAGGTGGCTTATACCCCGAAAAGCCAGGGCTGACGAGTCCCTGAGCGGATGCCGGAGGGCAGGTTTTTTCAAGCGCGGCGCGGCGCGGCGGATTTCCCTTGATCTGATGCGGATTGACGGAAATCCAAGACAAGATCAGCTTGGGAATGTTGCCTGTTGCGGACAACCGGCTGAACCCGATTGTCCGCAACAGGCTTGTCTTATGACTTCCCCATCGTTCTGAGCCGGAATGCTCCATCCCCGGCACATTGCTGCGTGCTGCGTGCTGCGCGCCGGGGATGGGGATGGGAGGGGATGGATCGTCATCACACTGGTCTGCCGGACCGGGTCAGAGCGGGTAGCCGGGCATTTGAGCTTGTCCGCCGCATCAAGGTTGTGTTTCGACAGTCCGGCCCATAGACCCGTCTAAAGCGGTTTGCCTTCAATCTGAATCAGATTGAAGGCAAACCAAGACAGGCCAAACGCCGGGAATGTTGCGTTTTGCATTTGATCTGCTGATCCAGATCAAATGCAAAAC
>JANNAV010000270.1:0-3970 GCA_031384695.1 Paracoccaceae bacterium | reverse complement strand
GGCGGCACTGGCAAAATGATCATCCTGCCGGTGGATCAGGGGTTTGAACATGGGCCCGCGCGCAACTATGCGATGAACCCGGCGGGTTACGATCCGCATTACCATTACCAACTGGCGATTGACGCGGGGCTGAACGCGTTTGCCTCGCCTTTGGGGATGCTTGAAGCGGGGGCGGATACTTTTGCGGGGCAGATACCGACCATCCTGAAACTGAACTCGGCCAATTCGCTGATGAGCGATACGGCGGGCAAAAATCAGGCGGTGACGGGTTCAGTGGACGACGCGCTGCGGCTTGGCTGTGCGGCGATCGGCTTTACCATCTATCCCGGTTCGGATTGCCAGTTGGACATGTACGAAGAAATCGTCGACATGCGAAAGGAAGCAGCCGCCAAAGGGGTGGCGACGGTGATCTGGTCTTACCCGCGCGGCGAGGCGATTTCCAAGGACGGCGAGACGGCGATTGATGTGGCGGCCTATGCAGCGCAGATAGCGGCATTGCTGGGCGCGCATATCATCAAGATAAAGCTTTCGACCAGCCATCTGATGCTGCCCGAGGCAAAGAAGGTCTATGAGGCGCAGAAGATTGATGTCTCGACCCAAGCCGCGCGGGTGCGGCACTGTGTGGAAAGCAGCTTTGCCGGGCGGCGGATCATCGTGTTCTCGGGTGGTGCGGCCAAGGGGGCCGATGCGGTGTACGACGATGCGCGGGCCATCCGCGATGGGGGGGGCAACGGCTCGATCATCGGGCGGAACTCGTTCCAACGGCCGCGCGCCGAGGCGCTGGCGATGTTGGCAAAGCTGGTGGATATCTATCGCGGCAAGGCGTAGCGGTTTGGCGGACCTGTAAAGGGCGGGCTGCAACCATCTGAGTTCGGTTGCATTTTTGGGATTCACAAAGCCGTTCTGTTGTGCCAGAATCACTTCACGAACTGCATCCGTTTCACGAGGGGCAGACGGCAGAGGCTGAGTGATGATCCAGAATACTTCTCGCCCGGCGTTGGGTGGCATCTTGCTGATGGTGCTGGCCCTGACGCTGGGCAGTTATTTCACCTTTGCCGCCGTGCAGGGTGATTTCGGGGTGTTTCGCCGGGTGCAGATCCTGTCCGAGGCCGAGGCGCTGCGGGCCGAGCGGGATGATCTGATACAGCAACTGGCGCTGATGCGGAACCTGACGCACCGGCTTTCGGATGATTATCTGGACATTGATCTGTTGGACCAGCAGGCCCGCGATGTGCTGGGGTATCTGCGCGCGGATGAGATCATGATCCGTTGAGTTCTGACGCTGCACTGCGGCGGAAGAAAGCTATTTTCGTTTAATCTCCGATGCGCTATGGATAGTTTAACGTTGAACTATTCCTATTCCTGTCGGGAGGATGCCGCATTGGCCACGAAAAAAGCACCAGAAAAATCGCCTGCGAAATCAAATGTCTCGAAGGATGAACTTCTGAAGTTCTACCGCGAGATGCTGCTGATCCGGCGATTCGAGGAAAAGGCGGGCCAACTTTACGGCATGGGCCTGATTGGTGGCTTTTGTCACCTTTATATCGGGCAAGAGGCGGTGGTGGTGGGGCTTGAGGCCTGCACCAAGGAGGGCGACAAGCGGATTACGTCCTACCGCGATCACGGCCACATGCTGGCCTGCGGCATGGCGCCGAACGGGGTGATGGCGGAACTGACGGGGCGCGCGGGCGGCTATAGCCGGGGCAAAGGCGGCTCGATGCATATGTTCAGCCGCGAAAAGCACTTTTATGGCGGCCACGGCATCGTGGGGGCGCAGGTGCCTTTGGGGGCGGGCCTCGCCTTCGCCGACAAGTACAAAGGCAACGACAACGTGACCTTCACCTATTTCGGCGATGGCGCGGCCAATCAGGGCCAGGTCTATGAGACGTATAACATGGCCGAGCTTTGGGCCTTGCCGGTGATTTTCGTGATTGAAAACAATCACTACGCCATGGGCACCTCGCAGGCACGATCCACCAAATCGGAAACCCTGTTCGGCCGGGGGCTGGCTTATGGCATACCGGGCGAGCAGGTGGACGGCATGGACGTGCTGGCGGTGCAGGCGGCGGGGGCGAAGGCGGTGGCGCATTGCCGGGCGGGCAACGGCCCGTATATTCTGGAAATGATGACCTACCGCTACCGGGGGCATTCGATGTCGGACCCGGCGAAATACCGCACCCGCGAGGAGGTGCAGAAGATGAAGGACGAGAAGGACGCCATCGAGCATGTGCGCGACCTGCTGGTGAACGCAGGGCTGGCGTCGGACGAAGATCTGAAGACCATCGACAAGGACATCAAGGCGGTGGTCAACGAGGCCGCCGAGTTTGCCAAGGCAAGCCCCGAGCCCGATGTTTCCGAACTTTTCACCGATATTTACGCCTGAGGGGGGTCCACGATGGCTTTGAACATACTCATGCCGGCGCTGTCGCCCACCATGGAAGAGGGCACGCTGGCGAAATGGCTGATCAAGGTGGGGGATGTGGTCAAATCCGGCCAGATCATCGCCGAGATCGAGACGGATAAGGCGACGATGGAGTTTGAGACCGCCGATGACGGCATTGTCGGCGCGTTGCTGGTGGCCGAGGGCACGGCGGGCGTCAAGGTGAACGCACCGATTGCGGTGCTGGTGGAGGCGGGGGAAGCGGCGGATGCTGCGCCTGTTGTGGCAACGGCGGCGGCCCCGGTGGCGGTGCCTGCTGTGGCTGCGGCCCCCGTTGCGGCTCCGGTGGCGGTGATCTCACAAGCCTCACCCGACTGGCCTGCGGGCACCGCGATGAAGATGATGACGGTGCGCGAGGCGCTGCGTGAGGCGATGGCGGAAGAAATGCGGGCCAATCCGAACGTGATGCTGATGGGCGAGGAGGTGGGCGAGTATCAGGGTGCCTACAAGATCTCGCAAGGCTTGCTGGACGAGTTCGGCCCCAAGCGGATTGTCGATACCCCGATCACCGAGATGGGCTTTACCGGCATCGCGGTGGGCGCGGCCTGGGGCGGGCTGAACCCGATCGTCGAGTTCATGACGTTCAACTTCGCCCTGCAAGCCATTGATCATATTCTCAATTCGGCGGCCAAGACCAATTACATGTCGGGCGGGCAACTGGGTTGTCCCATCGTGTTTCGGGGTGCCAATGGGGCTGCGGCACGGGTGGGCGCGCAGCATTCTCAGGATTTCGCGGCCTGGTATGCGGCCATTCCGGGCCTGCGGGTGGTGATGCCCTATTCGGCATCCGACGCCAAGGGGCTGTTGAAATCGGCAATCCGCGACGGCAATCCGGTGGTGTTTCTGGAGAATGAGATCCTTTATGGCCGGTCTTTCGAGGTGCCGG
Source organism: Paracoccaceae bacterium (assembly GCA_031384695.1). Lineage (GTDB taxonomy): Bacteria > Pseudomonadota > Alphaproteobacteria > Rhodobacterales > Rhodobacteraceae > JANNAV01. The sequence continues at coordinate 644 of JANNAV010000270.1, read as the reverse complement.
TGCTGGACGATTTCACCATCCCCTTCGGCAAGGCGCGCATCTGGCGCGAGGGCACCGACGTGACCATCGTATCCTTCAGCATCGGCATGACTTATGCGCTGGAAGCCGCTGATATCCTTGCCAAAGACGGAATTTCGGCAGAGGTGATTGATCTGCGCACCCTCAGGCCGATTGATTACGATACGGTGCTGGCATCGGTGATGAAAACCAACCGCTGTGTGACGGTGGAGGAAGGCTTTCCGGTGGGCTCCATCGGCGATCATCTGGCCTCGACGATCATGCAGCGGGCGTTTGATTATCTCGATGCGCCGGTGGTGACATGTACGGGGAAAGATGTGCCGATGCCCTATGCGGCCAATCTTGAGAAGCTGGCGCTTGTGACGACCGCCGATGTGGTCGCCGCTGTCAAATCCGTTTGCTACCGCTGAGGAGGCGCACATGGCTGTTCAAATTCTGATGCCTGCCCTGTCTCCGACGATGGAGGAAGGCACGCTGGCCAAATGGCTGGTGAAGGTGGGCGATACGGTGAAATCGGGCCAGATCCTGGCCGAGATTGAAACCGACAAGGCGACGATGGAGTTCGAGACCGTCGATGACGGGGTGATCGGCGCGTTGCTGATCGCGGAAGGCACGGCGGGCGTGAA
>JANNAV010000252.1:0-22492 GCA_031384695.1 Paracoccaceae bacterium | reverse complement strand
TGCCGCGCCGCCGCAAGGATGCCCACCTGCCCCACACCAACCTCGACGGTGATGGTATCAAAGAACGCCTTCGGCGTCACTTTCGCCCCCGCCGCCCGCAACGCCCGCGCCAGCCGCTGGGTGTTGAAATGCACCCGCTCGGCAATCGCCCGCAACCCCTCCGGCCCATGAAAAACCGCGTAGAATGAGGCCATTACCGCAAGCAGCGCCTGCGCCGTACACACATTCGACGTGGCCTTCTCGCGCCGGATATGCTGCTCGCGCGTCTGCAACGACAGCCGGTATGCCTTGTTGCCCCGCGCATCAATCGAAACCCCCACGATCCGCCCCGGCATGCCGCGTTTCAGATCATCGCGGCACGCCATGAACGCCGCATGCGGCCCGCCATAGCCCATCGGCACCCCAAAGCGCTGGCTGGATCCCACCGCAATATCCGCCCCCATGGCACCCGGATCCTTCAGCAACGTCAGCGCCAACAGGTCCGTCGCCACCACCGCAATCGCGCGCGATGCGTGCAATGCAGCAATTTCCGCCGTGAAATCGCGGACATGCCCGTAAGTGCCCGGATACTGGAAAATCGCGCCAAACACCGCGCCCGGCTCCAGCGCCTCGGGTGCCGCCACGATCACCTCGATCCCCAGCGGTTTCGCCCGCGTGCGGATCACGCCGATGGTCTGCGGATGGCAGTTTTCATCCACGAAAAACCCCCGCGCCTTCGATTTTGCCGAGCGTTCGGCCATCGTCATCGCCTCGGCCGCCGCCGTCGCCTCGTCCAGCAGGCTGGCGTTGGCCACCGGCAGACCGGTGAGATCGGCCACCATGGTCTGATAGTTCAAAAGCGCCTCAAGCCGGCCTTGCGCAATCTCGGGCTGATAGGGGGTATAGGCCGTGTACCACGCCGGATTTTCCAATATATTCCTTTGGATAGCGGGCGGCGTCACAGTGCCGTAATAGCCCTGCCCGATCAGCGAGGTCATCACCTTGTTGCGGTCCGCCACCTGCCGCATCCGCGCCAGCAACTCGTGCTCGGCCAGCGGCGCCCAGCCCAAGGGCGTGCTTTGACGGATCATTTCCGGCACCGTCTGGTCGATCAACGCGTCCAGCGAGGCCACGCCAACCACCTTCAGCATCGCCGCCATCTCGCTGGGCGAGGGCCCGATATGGCGACGATTAGCGAAATCGTAAGGATTATAGTCTATCGGTGTAAAAGCCATCCCGTCACCCGATCAATTCGTTGTATTCGTCTTCGTCCATGAACTCTTCCAGCACCGAAAGATCGTCCAGCTTCATTTTGAAAAACCACGCCTCCCCGGTGGCATCGGCGTTCACCAACGCCGGGTTGTCCACCAAAGCCGTGTTCACTTCCACAATCTCGCCGTCCACCGGTGCCAGAATTTCCGACGCCGCCTTGACGCTTTCGATCACCGCCACCTCGTCGCCCCGCGCCACCATCGTCTCCAACTCCGGCAGTTCCACAAACACCACATCCCCCAACTGCGTCGCCGCATGTTCGGTGATGCCGACAACAACCAGATCGCCCTCAACGCGCAGCCATTCGTGATCTTCAGTATATTTCATGATATCAATCCTTTAGCGTTTGTAGGTGGTTGGTTGAAACGGCATCGGCGCAGTGACAAGCGGCAACCGCCTGCCCCGAACCTCGCCCAAAAGTTCGTGGCCCATGCCCGCAAAAGCCGCCGCCACATAGCCCATTGCAATCGGCGCATCGCGCGACGGCCCATAGCCGCCCGAGGTCACTTCGCCCAAAGGCGTGCCATCCGCATCGAACAACAACACCCCCTCGCGCATCGGCGCGCGCCCCTCAGGCAGCAGGCCCACCCGCCGCCGCTCGGGCCCCTCGGCCAACTCGTGCAAAATACGCTCGTCGCCCGGAAAGCCGCCCGCCCGCGCGCCCCCCGTCCTGCGAACCTTCTGAATGGCCCAAGACAGCCCCGCCTCCACCGGCGAAGTGCCCGCGTCGATATCATGGCCATAAAGGCAAAGCCCCGCCTCCAGCCGCAAACTGTCGCGCGCCCCCAACCCGATCAGCATCACCTCGGGCGCAGCCAGCATCGCCTCGGCAAAGGCCTGCGCCGCCCTGTCAGGCACCGAAATCTCATAGCCATCCTCGCCGGTATAGCCCGACCGCGACAGCCAGATCTCCGCCCCCTGCCACGAAAGCACCGCCACATCCATGAACCGCATCGCCGCCGCTGCCGGCAAAAGCCGCGCCAGAACCGCCTCCGCCAGCGGCCCCTGCAGCGCCAGAAGCGCGCGGTCCGTCATCGGCAGAACCTCGGCCACCCCAGAAAGATGCGCCTGCATATGGGCGATATCCGCCGCCTTGCAGCCCGCATTCACCACCACAAACAGATGATCGCCCCGGTTGGCGAACATCAGATCATCCTCTATCCCCCCGGTATCATTGGTAAACATGCCATAACGCTGCCGCCCCCCGGTCAGCCCCAGCACATCCACCGGCATCATCGCCTCAAACCCCAGACACAGCGCCGCCATCCCCGCCTTGGGCCGCAAGATCACCTGCCCCATATGGCTCACATCGAACAAACCGCAGGCGGCGCGCGTGTGCAGATGCTCCTTCATCACGCCGGCCGCATAGTGCACCGGCATCGCATAACCCGCGAACGGCACCATCCGGCCCCCCCGCGCCACATGCAGATCATGTAACCCCAGTCTCAGCAGATCATCGGCCACCAAAGCCTCCTGTTTCCGCCGGATCGCTCGCGCAAAACGGCACCGTTCAAGGCCGGGCCAATCCCTGCCTCACGATGCCCCCTCTGTCCTTGGCGCCTGAGATCGTTATCCCTTCGGCGGGTGCATCCGCACCTCTCTCCAGAGTCTGTTTGTCAGAACGGTCCGTTGCGCCTGAGAGTTTACCGGGGCGGTTGCTCCTTCGGCACCGAGGGTTGCCCCCCGGATTCTCCCGATCCTGACCCGGCCTTGCTAACGCGGCAGCCGGGCCACTGGCAAGTGAAAAGAATACCGCCGCATGCCGTGCCGCCTAACCGCGCGCCGCAATTACCCGCAGCGCCAGCCAGATCGCCAGCAGCCCGAAAACCACGCCCCCCACCGCCTGCCCGATCAAAACCCCCGGCGCGCCCCAGACCCCGCTCAGCCAAAACGCCAGCGGCACCGTGCCCAGCGTGTGGCGCCCCCAGTTGATCAGCGTCGATTGCAAAGGCTGGCCCAGATTGTTGCACAAGGCGTTGGCGACAAAGATCGCCCCATTGAAAAAGAACAACAAACTCAAAGGCCCGCAGAAAAGATAGACCAACTCCCGCGTCAGCCCCTGCGCACCAAACAGATCCGCAATCGGCCCGCGTGCGGCAAACATCACCGCCGACACCAGCACGATCACCAGCCCGGTGAACAACAGCCCGTCCAGAAACGCCCGCCGCACCCGGTCCATGCGCCCTGCGCCGAAATTCTGCCCGATGATCGGTCCGATCGCCCCCGACAGTGCGAAAACCACCCCCAGCGCCACCGGCGTCAGCCGCCCGGCAATCGCCATCCCCGCCACCGCCGCCTCGCCGTAGCCCGACACCATCCGCGTGACAAACCCCTGCCCCACCGGCGTTGCCAGCTGTGTCAGAATGGCGGGGCCGGCGAGGTACGATATGGGGCGCAGATCGGCCAGCACCCCCGCCCGCGTCGGCCGGTCAAACCCGCCGTAATGTTGATATATCGGCCGCAACGCCACCACCGCGATCACCACGCGCGAGGCCACCGTCGCCAGCGCCGCCCCCGTCAGATCCAGATGCAGGCCAAAGATCAACAGCGGGTCAAGCACCACATTCACCGCCGCCCCCCAGATCGTCGCCATCATCGCGCGCCGCGCGTCGCCATGGCTGCGCAGGATCGCCCCGCCGATCATCCCCACCATCAAGAACGGCTGCGCCGGGATCACGATGCGCAAGAAATGCACTGTCAGATCATGGGTCTCGCCCCGCGCGCCCAGAATGCTGACAGACTGCGGCAGAAAAACCCAGACCAGCGCCGAAAACACCACGCCAAACCCGATGCCCAACACCAACCCGTTGCTCGCCTTGGTCCGCGCCGCCTGCAAATCCCGCGCGCCAAGCGCCCGCGCGACCAGCGCAGATACCGCAATCGAAAGCCCGATCCCGAACGAGGTGGTGAAAAACAAAACCACCCCCGCATAGCCCACCGCCGCGGTAAATTCCTCGCGGCCCAGCATGGCAATGAACACCATATTGATCAGATCAACGGCAAAAATCGCCATCAACCCAACCGAAGATGTCAAAGACATCACCGCTATGTGCCTGAAAAGATTGCCTTCAACAAACTTCGCCTGCTTGCCCGGCTGCCGCTGATCCGTCATCCCACGCCCACCCTGCAAAACCCCGCCCCCGCCCGCTTCTTTACTGCTCAAATATCCCACGGGGGTGCGGGGGTGTGAAACCCCCGCTCTTTGACAGTGGATGCGCGCGCGTGGAGACCCGCCCTCACACCCCCCGGATCACCTGCAACAGCGGCATCAGATCGGCCATCTCCGGCCCCGCATCCCGCCCCGTCAAGGCCCGCCGCAACGGCCGGAACAACCCCTTGCCCTTGCGCCCGGTCGCTTGCTTCACCGCTTCGGTCCACTCGCCCCAGGTCGCCGTGCTCCAGGGCCGCGCGGGCAGCAACCCCAGCGCCTCTGCCACAAAGGCCCGGTCCTCGTCGTCCACCAAAGGCTCGGCCCCGTCGCGGAACAGATGCCACCAGCCTTCAAGGTCCGCCAGCACCGTGATATTGCCCTTGGCAACCGCCCAGAACTGCTCAGCCTCCGCCGCAGGCACGCCCAACGTCACAATCCTTGCCGCCACCACCGCGAAATCCAGCCCCTGCACATAGGCCCGCGTCAACGGAAACAGGTCCGCCGCATCAAACTTGGTCGGTGCCGCCCCGAAGCTCGCCACCTCAAACCCCGCGATCAACTCCTCCATCGACCCCGCCAGTTCCACCGGCCTGGAAGACCCCAGCCGCGCCATCAGTGAGAGCAGCGCCATCGGCTCCACACCCGTCGCCCGCAGATCGCGCAGCGAAAGCGTGCCCAGCCGCTTGGAAAGCGCCTCGCCCTGCGGCCCGGTCAACAGAGAGTGATGCGCAAACGCCGGTGGCACCCCGCCCATCGCCCGCATGATCTGGATCTGCGTCGCCGTATTCGTCACATGATCCGCCCCCCGCACGATCGAGGTCACCCCCATGTCGATATCATCCACCGACGAGGCAAAGGTATAAAGCACCTGGCCATCGGCGCGGATCAGCACCGGGTCGGAAACCGACGCCGCATCAATCGAAATCGGCCCCAGTATCCCGTCCGCCCACTCGATCCGGCTCTGGTCCAGTTGAAACCGCCAATAGCCCTCGCGCCCTTCGGCCCGCGCCGCCGCCCGCTCAGCCTCCGTCATCCGCAAAGACGTGCGGTCATAAACCGGCGGCTTGCCCATGCTCAACAGCTTCTTGCGCTTCAGGTCCAACTCGATAGGTGTCTCGAAACATTCATAAAACCGCCCCGACGCGCGCAATTCATCCGCCGCCTCGCGGTAGCGGTCCATCCGCAACGACTGCTTTTCCACCCGGTCCCAATGCAGGCCCAGCCATTCCAGATCCTGCATTAACCCGTCAGCATATTCCTGTTTTGAGCGTTCCTGATCGGTGTCGTCCAGCCGCAGGATGAACGTACCCCCGGCCTTGCGGGTGATCAGGTAATTCATCAAGGCGGTGCGCAGGTTGCCCACATGGATATATCCGGTGGGCGACGGGGCAAATCGGGTCACGCAGGTCATCGGGTCACGCAGGTCATGGCAAAGGCTCTCCTCGAAGGCCCCTTCCCTTTCATACCTCCCGGGATTTGTCCAGTTGCCGGGGCCCCCTGGCGCGGGCGCCCGGAACCCCTTGGCGCGGGCGCCGAACCCTGCTTATCATGCCCTCCACCGCCAGCCCCGATGGAGCCATCCCGATGCACCCTGCCTTTGCCCCCGTCGCCGCCTGCGCCCTTGCCACCAGCCTCGCCCTCGCCACCCCCGCCCTTTTCAGCGCCGCCGCCGCAGGCCCCCTCGCCGACAAGGCCGCCGAAATCGAAACCCTGATCGCCGCCGCCAACTTCGACGCCGCCCTGACAGCCGCCCGCGACCTCACCGGCGATGTCTGGGACAGCAGCAAAGGCATCGGCTTTACCGCCGCCCTCCTCATCGCCGAACCCTCCAAAGGCTACGGCATCTACAACCCCCGCGCCGACGAGAACTACAAGATCGGCACCCCGGTGATCCTTTACGTCGAGCCCTACGGCTTTGCCTACGGTGCCCCCGGCGACGGGCTTTTTGCCGTAGGCTTTTTCGTCGATCTCAAGGTGATGTCCGAGGCGGGTGAATTGCTGGCCGATCTGCCCGGCCTGACCGAGATGAACATCGTCTCACGTCACCCGCAGCGCGAATTTCAGGACAGCATCACCTACAACCTCGGCGGCATCAAGCCCGGGCGCTATGTGCTGCAAACCACGCTGCGCGACAAGAACTCCGGCAAATACGGCGTGTTCGAAAACACCATAGAAATCATCGAATAGTCCAAAAATCCTGTTTCCCTTGCCGGATTTGATTTCAATCTAGCAAGGGGCTATCGCCCAGCGGCCTCACCTGTCACCCGGCCCGGCATCGTAAATTTGCCCCGGGGGCCGGGCGTTCTTCGGAGCAAAGGTCCACTGGACCTTTGCTCTTTCCTCATCACGCCTCATCCCGCCAGCGCATCGCCACCGGGTATCGCCGGTCCATCCAGAATGCCTTGCGCGTCAGCCGCGTGCCGGGTGCGGCCTGAAACCGCTTGTACTCGCTCAGATACAGCAGGCGCTCCACCTGCTTCACCACCGCCCGGTCAAATCCCAAAGCAACCACTTCGGCCACCGACAACTCCTGCTCGACAAGGCCGTTCAGGATGGCATCCAGCACCGGATAGGGCGGCAGGCTGTCATCGTCTCGCTGACCCATCCGCAACTCGGCCGAGGGTGGCTTTTCGATCACCCGCGCCGGGATCATCACACCTTCGGGCCCCATCATCCAGGGCCGGTGATTGGCATTACGCCAGCGACATGTCTCGAATACCCGCGTTTTGTACATATCTTTCAGAGGGTTATACCCACCGTTCATATCGCCGTAAATGGTGCAATACCCAACCGCCATCTCGGATTTGTTGCCCGTGGTCAGCAGCATCTCGCCATACTTGTTCGACATCGCCATCAGCAGCAGCCCCCGCAGCCGCGACTGGATATTCTCCTCCGTCACTCCCGGCTCAGTGCCCGCAAACAGTCCCGCCAACGCCGCACCCACCGCATCCTGCGGCCCCGAAATCGGCAGCGTATCCAGCCGGCAGCCCAATGCCTGCGCCACTTCCGCCGCATCCTCCAGTGACGCCGCCGAGGTGAACGCCGAGGGCAGCATCACGCATCGCACGTTGGCCGCGCCAATCGCATCCACCGCAATCGCCGCCACAATCGCAGAATCAATCCCCCCCGAAAGCCCCAGCAGCACGCGCCCAAACCCGGTCTTGCCCAGATAATCGCGCACCGACAGCACCATCGCATGATAATCGGCCTCATAACTGTTCGGCAGCAGCGCCATCGCCCCCGGCACCGCCCGCCAGCCTGCATCCGTCCGCTCAAAATCCTGATGCACCACCGCCGCCTCGAACTGCGGCAACTGCGCCACCAACTGCCCGCCGGGGTTCAGCACGAAAGACGCGCCGTCAAACACCTGATCATCCTGCCCGCCGATCATGTTCAGATAGACCAGCGGCAACCCCGTCTCAACTACCCGCGCCACCATCAGGTTCATCCTGACCGAAGGCTTGCCCCGGTGATAGGGCGAGCCATTGGGCACCAGCAATATCTCGGCCCCGGTCTCGGCCAGGGTTTCCGCCACATCCGGGTGCCAGGCATCCTCGCAAATCGGCGTGCCAATGCGCAGCGGCCCGATCCGGTAAGGCCCCGCCACATCCGCCGCGGCAAACACCCGCTTTTCATCGAAAACCCCGTCATTGGGCAAAGTGTGCTTCAACACCACCGCCGCAATCCGCCCCGCCTGCAGCACATAATAGGCGTTGTAAAGCCTGCCGCCCCGCAGATGCGGCCCACCGATGCCCAGCGCCGGGCCCGCCGCGCACTCCACCGCCAGCCGCTCTACGGCAGCCACTGCCTGCGCCACGAACGCAGGCTTCAGGATCAGGTCCTGCGTCTGATAGCCGGTGATGAACATCTCGCTCAACGCCACCATATCCGCGCCCGCATCCCGCCCCTGAAGCCACGCCTCCTGCGCCAAAGCGGCGTTAGCGGCGATGGCGCCCACCGTCGGGTTCAATTGCGCCAGCGTCAGGCGGAACGTCTCAGCCATGTCCAGACCATCTCCATCTCTGTCTCAAATGGGTTCTAGCAGGTTCCCCGCCAAGGGAAAGCCGCCCGCCTCAGCCACCCCGTACTTGTCAGAGGCGGCACCCCGCGTTTAAGGTACGACTTTGGCAATGAAGTCACAGGTGCGCAATGAGGCTGTCGGGAATACTCGTGTTGGCACTGGCGCTGGCGGCGCAACCGGCCCATGCCGAAGGCGAGGTGGTCTCCAAGCAGTACGACGATGGCTCGGTCTACGAAGGCACTTTCCGCAACGGTCTGCAGGACGGCACCGGCAGCTATAAACTGCCCAACGGCTATGAATATTCCGGCGAATGGGTGGCGGGCGAGATCACCGGCAAAGGCACCGCCCGCTATCCCAACGGCTCGGTCTACGAGGGTCAGTTCCGGTCCGGCAAACCCGAAGGCACCGGCAAGATCAATTTTGCCAATGGCGGCAGTTACGAAGGCGATTGGGCCGATGGGGCGATGACCGGCAAAGGCGTTGCGGCTTATGCCGATGGCGCGGTTTACGAGGGCGGCTTTGTGGCAGGCAAGCATCACGGGCAGGGCCGCATCACCGATGCCGAAGGCAACCGCTATGAAGGCGCTTGGGTGGACGGCCAGAAAGATGGGCGCGGCCGCATCACCTATGCCGATGGCGCGGTCTATGATGGCACGCTGGCAAAAGGCGTGCGGCAGGGCGCGGGCACCCTGACCATGCCCGATGGCCTCACCTATGTCGGCGATTGGGCCGGGGGCCAGATCAACGGCCGCGGCAAGCTGACCCAACCCAACGGCGATATCTATGAGGGCAGCTTTGCCGAAGGCTTGCGCGCCGGCGAAGGCCGCGTCACCTATGCCAATGGCGATGTCTATCAGGGCAGCTTTGCCGGTGACAAACGGCAGGGCAAGGGCATCTTCACCGCCCGTGACGGCACCACCTACACCGGCGATTGGCAGGCCGGGCGGATGCAGGGTGCGGGCCGCATGGCCTATACCGATGGCTCGGCCTACGAGGGTGCCTTTGCCGCCGACCTGCCTCAAGGTACTGGCAAGATTACCTATGCCGATGCCTCGTCTTATGAGGGCGCATGGTCTGCCGGTGCCATCACCGGCCGCGGCACCGCCACCTATGCCAATGGCAGCACCTATACCGGCGATTTCGTCGCCTCCAAACCCGAGGGCAGCGGCAAGATGACCTATGCCGATGGCTATGTCTATGAAGGTCAATGGAAATCCGGCGCGCGCGCGGGACAGGGCACCGCCACCTGGGCCGATGGCGCCACCTATACCGGCGGCTTTCAGGCGGGCCTGCGCCATGGCACGGGCACCCTCACCCAACCCGATGGCTTCAGTTACACCGGCGATTGGCAAGCGGGCCAGATGCAGGGCAACGGCATCGCCACCTACCCCGGCGGCGATGTTTATGAAGGCGCGTTCGTCGCCGGCCGCCGCGAAGGCACCGGCAAACTGCGCTACGCCGACGGGCAAGAGGCGTCAGGCCAATGGACCAAAGGTGTGATGACCGCCCCAGCCCCCGAAAACCCTGCCGCCGAAGCCCCACTCCCCGCAGCCCCCGCTACTCCCTGACCCGCGCCCTTCACCACTTGATCCGCGTCCCCGCCCAATCGAAAAACCCGCCCGTCTCTGCCGCCGTCAACCCGTCCAGCACCGCCAGCACATGTCCCGCCGCCACCTCCGGCGCCACCGCCGCATGCCCCGCCCCGTGGACCTTGCTCAACCCGGTCGCCACCGTCCCCGGATGCAGACACACCACCACCGCCTCAGGGTGCGACCGCGCCACCTCGATGGCCCCGGTATGGATCAACTGGTTCAACCCCGCCTTGGCCGCGCGGTACGCATACCACCCCCCCAACGCGTTATCCCCGATCGAGCCCACCCGCGCCGACAACACCGCAAACCGCGCCACTCTGTCCCTTGGCAACAACCGCACTGCATGTTTCAAAACCAGCGCCGGCCCAATCGCGTTCAACGCAAACTGCGCCGCCAGCGCCGCAGCACTCAACGCCCGCAACGATTTTTCCGGCCCCAAGCCGCCAATTTCCAACGCCCCCGTCGCCACGATCACCCGCTCGAACGGCCCGGCAAGCCCCCCCATCACCGCCGCAACCGATACCTCATCGGTCACATCCAACCCGTCGCCCGACCGCGATACCCCCACCACCTCGCCCTGTGCGGCCAAAGCCCGCACCAAAGCCGCCCCGATCCCGCCCGAAGCCCCAATCACCAAACTCCGCATCCCGCCCCCATATCCACCCTGCCCCCCAATCACCTAACCCCGCCCGCCCCCTTGTCCATTCACCTTAGCTTAAATATCCCCGCCGGAGGCTCCGCCCTCTGCCACACAGTACCGCTTTTTCCACCCACCCCCCTTTTCTTCGCGCGAATCCCCCGTATAGTCGACCGATGGCCAAAACCTTGCCCTTCGCCGCTGTCCCCGCCGTGCCCCGCACGCAAGGCCCGGCTGCGCTGCTGCTTCTTAGCCGCCTCTGAGCGTGCCCTTGGGTGCGAACGCTCGGAGGTGAGACGCGCCCGGAAGCCAACCCCCCCAAAGCAAGCCCAAGGATCCAAGCCATGACCACCCCCCAACCCCGCGTTTTCATCTTCGACACCACCTTGCGTGACGGCGAACAATCGCCCGGCGCCACCATGACCCATGACGAAAAGGTCGAAATCGCGGGCCTTCTGGATGAAATGGGCGTCGATATCATCGAAGCGGGCTTTCCCATCGCCTCCGAAGGTGATTTCGCCGCCGTCTCGGAAATCGCCAGACGCGCCAAAAACGCCACCATCTGCGGCCTCGCCCGCGCCTCCTTCAAGGATATCGACCGCTGTTGGGATGCGGTGCGCCACGCCACCTCCCCCCGCATCCACACCTTCATCGGCACCTCGCCGCTGCACCGCGCCATCCCCAATCTCGATATGGACCAGATGGCGGAACGCATCCACGATACCGTCACCCACGCCCGCAACCTGTGCGACAACGTGCAATGGTCGCCGATGGATGCCACCCGCACCGAACATGATTACCTGTGCCGCGTGGTCGAGATTGCCATCAAGGCCGGTGCCACCACCATCAACATCCCCGATACCGTCGGCTACACCGCGCCGCGCGAAAGTGCGGCCCTGATCACCATGTTGCTCAACCGTGTGCCCGGCGCCGATGCCATCATCTTCGCCACCCACTGCCACAACGATCTGGGGATGGCGACGGCCAATGCTTTGGCCGCAGTCGAAGCAGGCGCACGGCAAATTGAGTGCACGATCAACGGCTTGGGCGAACGCGCGGGCAACACGGCACTTGAGGAAGTGGTGATGGCGATGCGGGTGCGCAATGATATCATGCCCTACAAAACCGCCATCGACACCACCAAAATCATGAACCTCTCGCGCCGCGTCGCCTCGGTTTCCGGCTTTCCGGTGCAGTTCAACAAGGCCATCGTCGGCAAGAACGCCTTCCTGCACGAAAGCGGCATCCATCAGGATGGTGTGCTGAAAAACGTCGAGACCTTCGAGATCATGCGTCCCGAAGACATTGGCCTGTCGCAGCAGAACATCACCATGGGCAAACATTCCGGCCGCGCCGCGCTGCGCGCCAAACTGCGCGATCTGGGGTTCGAGATGGCTGACAACCAGCTCAACGATGTCTTTGTCCGCTTCAAAGCCTTGGCCGACCGCAAGAAAGAGGTCTACGACGACGACCTGATTGCCCTTGTGGCGGATGAGGCGACGATGGACGCCCATGACCATCTGCAACTGAAACGCCTCCGCGTCGTCTGCGGCACCGATAGCCCGCAAGAGGCCGAAATGGTGCTGACCATCGAGGGCACCGATCATTCCACCCGCGCCACCGGCGACGGCCCGGTGGATGCGGCTTTCACCTGCGTCAAGATGCTGTTCCCGCACCACGCGCGCCTGCAACTCTATCAGGTGGCCGCCGTCACCGAAGGCACCGATGCGCAGGCCACGGTAACCGTGCGGCTGGAAGAGGAGGGCCGCATCGTCACCGGCCAATCCGCCGATACCGATACGGTCGTGGCCTCGGTCAAGGCCTACATCAATGCCCTCAACAGGCTGCTGGTGCGGCGGCAAAAGTCTGCGCCCGACAGTGACATGAAGTCGGTCAACTACAAGGATGCGGGGTGACCACGCCGCCTTGCCAAGAATAAAAGAATCTCTATATTGATGATAGTCAATATAGAGATTCACAGATGCAACCATCTCTCGATCTGGTCCTCTCGGCCCTCGCCAATCCCACCCGGCGCGCCATCCTTGACAGGCTGCGGCACGGCGAAGCCTTGGCGGGCGAACTTGGCGCGCCTTTCGCTCTCAGCCAGCCGACGATCTCGATCCATCTCAAGATCCTCGCCGCCGCCGGTCTGGTCACGCGTGGGCGGCAGGCCAATCTGCGGCCTGTGCGGCTGAACCCCGCAGCGCTGGCGGCGCTGGACAACTGGTTCGGTCCTTATCGGCAACTGATGGAAGACCGGCTTTATCGCCTCGAAATCGGGGCGAAAGAACTTCAGCAACGGGAGACCTCGAATGACGACCAAACCGAATGACCCAGCGGCATCACGCATGGCCTCGATCAGCCGTGTGATGAATGTCCCGGCGAAGTATCTGTTCCTCGCCCATTCCCGGCCCGAACACTGGATGCGCTGGTTCGGCCCGCTGGACTATCCGGTAACCACCTGCGAGGCCGATTTCCGCGTCGGCGGCAAATGGCGGATGATCATGACCGGCCCCGACGGCCTCGAAGGCCCCCCCTTCGGCGGCACCTTTCTGGAGATCGTGGCCAACACCCGGATCGTCTATGACAATGCGTTCGAAGACGGCAAGGGCGGCGAGATGAACCTGAAGCACAGTGCACCGATGGTGATGACCACCACTTTTGACGAACAGGGCGGCAAGACGACCGTCACCACCGCGATCCTGTTCCACTCGGCCGAGATGAAGGCCGAGTATCTGGGTATCGGCATGCTGGAAGGTATCGGTTCTGCCTTTGACCAGTTGGAAGGCGTGGCGCGCGCGCTGGCGTCACCTTCTTAGCGGCTCAGCCACCATTCCGGTCCGCATGGAAGAGGCAGGGCGCATCGTCACCGACGGGTTTGCCGATACCGATACCGTGGTCGCAAGCGTCAAAGCCTATGTGAATGCGCTGAATAAATTGGTGGTGCGGCGGCAGAAAACCGCCCCCGATATTGATAAAAAATCGGTAAACTACAAGGATCACTCGAAATCCATCCCCTTTTTGGCCATGCAATGTTCTGAAAGTACAAAGCCGGGGTATCCGGGCGGATAGACGCCGCGTCTGGCTTAATCGCTTTCGCTCACAGATATGCGGCTCTATATGAATACGCCCGCCTCAGCCCCGCCTGAGTCGCGGGTGCCTTCGTCTCACGCTTCAAGGATCACCCGAGCATGTCGATACTTTCGAGCCTCTTCTCCTCCGATATGGCCATCGACCTCGGCACCGCCAACACGCTCGTCTATGTGCGCGGCAAAGGCATCGTGCTGAACGAGCCTTCGGTGGTGGCCTATCATGTCAAGGATGGCAAAAAGCAGGTTCTGGCCGTGGGCGAGGATGCCAAACTGATGCTGGGCCGCACGCCGGGCTCAATACAGGCAATCCGCCCGATGCGCGACGGCGTGATCGCCGATTTCGACGTGGCCGAAGAGATGATCAAGCATTTCATCCGCAAGGTCCACAAACGCACCTCGTTCTCCAAACCCAAGATCATCGTTTGCGTGCCCTACGGTGCCACCCCGGTTGAAAAGCGCGCCATCCGCCAGTCGGTGCTGTCGGCAGGGGCGCGGCGCGCAGGGCTGATCGCCGAGCCTATAGCGGCGGCTATCGGTGCCGGCATGCCGATCACCGATCCCACCGGCAACATGGTGGTTGATATCGGCGGCGGCACCACCGAGGTTGCCGTTCTCAGCCTTGGCGATATCGTCTATGCCCGCTCGGTGCGGGTAGGGGGCGACAGGATGGACGAGGCGATCATCTCGTATCTGCGCCGCCACCAGAACCTGCTGATCGGCGAGAGCACCGCCGAGCGGATCAAAACCTCGATCGGCACTGCCCGGATGCCCGATGACGGGCGCGGCTCGTCCATCGTGATCCGGGGCCGCGATCTGCTGAATGGCGTGCCCAAGGAAACCGAGATCAATCAGGCCCAGGTGGCCGAGGCGCTGTCGGAACCCGTGCAGCAGATCTGCGACGCGGTGATGCAGGCGCTGGAAACCACCCCGCCCGATCTTGCCGCCGATATCGTCGATCGCGGCGTGATGCTGACGGGCGGCGGTGCTTTGCTGGGTGATCTCGATCTTTCCCTGCGCGAACAGACCGGCCTTTCGATCTCGGTTGCCAACGAGTCGCTGAACTGCGTGGCCCTTGGCACCGGCAAGGCGCTGGAGTTTGAAAAGCAACTGCGCCATGTGATTGATTACGATAGCTGATCCCCGGTTCAGCCGCCTCCAGAAAAAGCGCGCCGATGGCAAGATTTGGCAATGATCCTGACGAGTTTTCCCGCCCCCTGCGCCGCGTTCTGGTGGGGCTGCTGGTGCTGCTGCTGCTTGCTCTCTTTGGCCTGTGGCGCATCGACAGCCCAAGGGTGGAACGCTTTCGTACCGCTTTGATTGATCGGTTCGTGCCCTCGTTCAGTTGGGCGATGGCCCCCATCACCTGGGGCGCTGGCATCGTCGATGATTTTCAATCCTACAACCGCCTGTTCGAACAGAACCAGCAACTGCGCGAGGAATTGCGCCAGATGAAGGCGTGGAAAGAGGCGGCCCTGCAACTGGAGCAGAAAAACGCCCGCCTGCTCGATCTCAATCAGGTGCGGCTGGATCCCTTGCTCACCCATGTCACCGGCGTGGTGCTGGCCGACAGCGGCTCGCTGTTCCGCCAATCGGTGCTGCTGAACGTCGGCGCGCGCGACGGCATCATGGACGGCTGGGCCACCATGGACGGCATCGGCCTTGTCGGGCGCATCTCGGGCGTGGGCGCGCGCACGAGCCGCGTCATCCTGCTCACCGACAGCAATAGCCGCGTGCCGGTTGAGGCGCAGCCCTCGGGCCAGAAGGCCATCCTGTCGGGCGACAACTCCACCCTGCCGCCGCTCGATTTTCTTGAGAAATCTGATGAGGTCCGCCCCGGTGACCGCGTGGTCAGTTCCGGCGATGGCGGGGTGTTTCCCGCCGGTTTGCTGATAGGCCAGGTGGTGCTGGGCAGCGACAAACGCCTGCGCGTCGCCCTGTCTGCCGATTATCAACGGCTGGAATTTCTGCGCGTGCTGCGCAGCCACAGGCTGGAACCGATCACCGATCCGGGCGCGCTGATCGCCTTGCCGCCGGTGCAGGGCCCGCCCGCCCCGCCCGCCGAAACCGGTGAAGGGGCAGGCAGCAATGGCTGACGGTTTCAACCGCTCCATCTGGATGCACCGCGCCCTGTTCGCAGGTCTGGCCCTTGTTCTGATGTTCTGGCGCCTGCTGCCCCTGCCGCACGCCCCGGGTGCCCTGCCCGGCCCCGATATTTTGCTCTGCCTCACCTTCGCATGGACAATGCGCCGCCCCGATTACCTGCCGGTTCTGCTGATCGCGGGCGTGGTCTTGCTGGAAGACATGCTGCTGATGCGCCCGCCGGGCCTCTGGACCGCCCTCGTGGTGCTGGGGTCCGAGTTCATCCGCAGCCGCGCCGCCCTGACGCGCGAATTGAACTTTGGCATCGAGTGGATACTGGTCGCGGGTCTGATGCTTGCCTTGCTGGTGGCCTACCGCCTCGCCTTCGCACTGATGCTGTTGCCGCAACCGGGGTTCGGCTTTGCACTGGTGCAGGTGATCTGGTCAATCCTGTGTTATCCTGTGGTGGTCGCCCTTTCGCGCTTCGTGCTCGATCTCTATAAACCGGCGATGGGGCAGGTTGATGCCCAAGGCCGGCGGATGTGAGGCGGCAGCGATGAGGCGAACCCCGCGCGATATTGACGCCACCGCCAAAAGCGTCACCCGGCGGGCGCTGTTCATGGGCGGCTGCATGGCGGCCATGGTCGCGGCCTTGGGCGGGCGGATGCGCTATCTGGCGGTGGAACAAGCCGACCAGTTCCGCCTGCTGGCCGAGGAAAACCGCGTCAGCATCCGCCTGATCCCCCCCGGTCGCGGCCTTATTCAGGATCGCAACGGCAAGCTGATCGCGGGCAACGAACAGAATTACCGCGTGGTGATCACGCGCGAGAATGCGGGCGATGTGCAGGCCGTGCTGAACCGCCTCAGCCACATCATCCCGATGACCGCCGCCGATATGGCCGACACCTTGAAAGAGCTGCAAGACAGTTCCGCCTTCCTGCCCATCACTGTGGCCGACCGCCTCGATTGGCAAACCTTTTCCAGCGTCGCCGTCAACGGCCCCGCCCTGCCCGGTGTTACCCCCGAAGTGGGCCTGTCGCGCATCTACCCGCGCGATGTGGATTTTGCCCATGTGGTGGGCTATGTCGGCCCTGTCAGCGAGAAAGACCTTGAAGGCATCGACAACCCCGATCCGCTGCTGCGCATCCCCAAGTTCCAGATCGGCAAGATCGGGGTGGAAAAGTGGCTGGAACCCGATCTGCGCGGCCTTGCGGGCTCCAAGCGCATCGAGGTGAACGCCGCGGGCCGGGTGATGCGCGATCTGGACCGCATTGAAGGCGATCCCGGCGCTGATATCCGCCTGACCATCGACGCCGATATCCAGAATTTCGTGCAGGCCCGTCTGGGTGAGGAAAGTGCCGCCTGCGTGGTGATCGACGTGACAAACGGTGATCTGATCGCGGTGGTGTCCTCGCCCTCGTTCAATCCCAACCTGTTCGTGCGCGGCATCAGCCAGACCGACTATTCGGCGCTCCTCGAAGACGATCATCGCCCGCTTGCCAACAAAACTGTGCAAGGCGCTTATCCACCCGGCTCTACCTTCAAGATGATGACCGCCCTTGCCGCCCTTGATGCGGGCGTCATCACGCCGGAATACTCGGTCAGTTGTCCCGGCTATCTCGAGGTCGGCAGCCGCAAGTTCAGTTGCTGGAAAAAGGGCGGCCATGGCCGGGTCGATCTGCAACGCTCGCTCGCCGAAAGCTGCGATGTGTTCTACTATGATGTCTCGCAGAAGGTGGGCATTGATGCCATCGCCGCCATGGGCCGCCGCTTTGGTCTGGGCGAGCGTCCCGATCTGCCGATGTCGGCGGTGGCGGCGGGTACCATGCCCGACAAGGCGTGGAAACAGGAAAGCTACAAACAGGAATGGCGGATCGGCGATACCATCAACGCCTCGATCGGTCAGGGCTATGTGCTGACCACGCCCTTGCAACTGGCAGTGATGGCCGCCCGTGTGGCCACCGGGCGTGCCGTCAAACCCCGTCTCGTGCGCATGATCAACGGTCAGGAAGTGGCGGTGGCCCAGGCCGAACCCCTCGGCATCGACACCGCCCAGCTGCGCGCCGTGCAGAACGGCATGTATGCGGTCAGCAATGCCGGCAACGGCACGGCGCGGTCCTCGCGCATCGCCGACGAGACGATGCTGATGGCGGGCAAAACCGGCACCAGTCAGGTGCGCAACATCTCGGCCGCTGAACGCGCCTCAGGCGTCATCAAGAACGACAACCTGCCATGGGCCCGCCGCGACCACGCGCTCTTTGTCTGTTACGCGCCGTTTGATGCGCCGCGCTATGCGGTCTGCGTGGTGGTCGAGCATGGCGGCGGCGGCTCGACCGTAGCCGCCCCCATCGCGCGAGACGCGCTTTTGCGCGCACTTTACGGCGAAATGCCCCCCATCACCGCTTATCCCGCCGATCAGCGCGGCCGGATGGAGACCCTTCTGAAGGAGCTGAAACTGCGCCTCCCCGACGGCACCTCCCCCAACAGCAGTAAAGCCTGACAGCATCAAAGCCTGACAGCATCAAAGCCTGAAAAGGGGCCAGCATGAGCTTTCTCGAATACCGCCTCAAAACCGTGCCCGCAGGCTTTGCCAAGGTGTTCCACCTCAACTGGGCGCTGATCCTGCTGCTGACGGCGGTGGCGGCCTTCGGCTGGCTGATGCTTTATTCCATCGCGGGTGGCAACATCGAAACCTGGGCCA
The DNA here is from genome assembly GCA_031384695.1 of Paracoccaceae bacterium. Classification (GTDB taxonomy): domain Bacteria; phylum Pseudomonadota; class Alphaproteobacteria; order Rhodobacterales; family Rhodobacteraceae; genus JANNAV01. The sequence continues at coordinate 3,968 of JANNAV010000252.1, read as the reverse complement.
AACCGCAGATGCAGCGTTTCGGCCTTGGCCTGACCATCATGTTCATCGTCGCCTTCACGCCGATCTGGTTCTGGCGCAACATGTCGGGGCTGGCCTATGTCATCGCCATGATCCTGCTGCTGATCGTGGAGTTCTTCGGCGTCGTCGGCATGGGCGCGCAACGCTGGATCGACCTTGGCTTCATGCGCCTGCAACCGTCCGAACTGATGAAAGTCACGCTGGTGATGATGCTGGCCACCTATTACGACTGGCTGGATGACAAGCGCATCTCGCGGCCGCTCTGGGTATTGATCCCGGTGCTGCTGATCATGGCCCCCACGGTGCTGGTGCTGATGCAGCCCAACCTCGGCACCTCGGTGATGCTGATCGCGGCCGGTGCCGCAGTGATGTTCGCAGCCGGCGTCAGCCTGTGGTACTTCGCCGGGGTGGCGGCCCTAGTCGGCGGCGTGGTGGCCAGTATCATGCTGTCCAAAGGCACGCCCTGGCAGTTGCTGCACGATTACCAGTACCGCCGGATCGACACCTTCCTTGATCCCGCAGCCGATCCGCTCGGGGCGGGTTACAACATCATTCAAGCAAAAATTGCTTTGGGTTCAGGTGGTTGGGCGGGAAAGGGCTTCATGCAAGGCACCCAGAGCCGCCTGAATTTCCTGCCCGAAAAGCACACCGATTTCATCTTCACCACGCTGGGTGAAGAGTTCGGCTTTCTCGGCGCCTTCTCGCTGCTGGCGCTTTACGCGCTGGTACTGGTGTTCTGCATGATCGCCGCCATGCAAAACAAAGACCGCTTCTCGCAACTGCTGATCATCGGCGTCGCGGCGAACTTCTTTCTCTATATCGCCGTCAACCTGTCGATGGTGATGGGCATGGCCCCGGTGGTCGGCGTGCCTCTGCCCTTGCTCTCTTACGGCGGATCGGCCACGCTGGTGATCCTGCTGGCCTTCGGTCTGGTGCAAAGCGCCATCGTCCACCGGCCCCGATAACTCTACTGGCCCCGATAAGTCTACTGGCCCCGATAAGTCTACTGGCCCCGATAAGTCTACTGGCCCCGATAAAAGGCAAAGCCATGACCCCCGAGATCACCGTGCTGATGGCCGCCGGGCCGGAAAACTGGAACCGCTACCGCGCCCCCCTGCTTGCGGCTTTGGTCGAGGCGGGGGTGCAGGCGCATCTGGTGCAAACCGCCAATGCCGCACTTGTTGATTACATCATCTACGCCCCCAGCAGCACCCTGCAGGATTTCACCCCCTATACCCGCTGCAAAGCCGTGCTCAGCCTCTGGGCCGGGGTAGAGCGGATCGTCGGCAACACCAGCCTCACCCAGCCCCTGTGCCGGATGGTTGATCCTGCCCTCACGATGGGCATGGTCGAATGGGTGGTGGGCCACACCTTGCGCCACCATCTGCGGCTGGACCGTTATACCCATAACCCCGCGCGCATGTGGGATCCCACCTGCCCCCCCCTCGCCATCGACCGTCATGTGGCAATGCTGGGCATGGGTGCCTTGGGCGAGGCTGCCGCCCGCGCTCTCATCGCCCTCAACTTCAACGTCACCGGCTGGAGCCGCAGCCCCAAACACCTAGCGGGCCTGACCTGCCTGCACGGCCCCGATGGTCTGCAACGGGCCCTCGGCACCGCCGATATCATCGTCACCCTGCTGCCCAAAACGCCCGGAACCGAAAACCTGCTCGATGCCGCCCGCATCGCCATGATCAAGCCCGGTGCCGTCATCCTGAACCCCGGACGCGGCGCTTTGATCGACGACGCGGCCCTGCTGGCCGCACTGGACAGGGGCCACCTCGCGCACGCCACCCTCGATGTGTTCCGCGTCGAACCCCTGCCCTCCGGCCACCCCTTCTGGGCGCATCCCGCCATCACCGTCACCCCCCATATCGCCGCCGACACAAGGCCCGATACCTCGGCCCGCGTCATCGCCGAAAACATCGCCCGCAGCGAAGCAGGCCAGCCCCTGCTGCATCTGGTGGATCGCACCCGCGGTTACTGACAGACGACGCCTGCCGCGCGAAACTTGCCTTGCGAAACTTGCCGCGCGAACGCTACCGCGTCCGCCGGAACAGCCGCGTCCGCGTGTACAGCTCTTCCAGCCGCTGCATACGCGCCTCTGTGACCCCCCATGTCATGTCCTGCACTGCCGCCAGCAACGTCTCCACCAACACCAGCAGCGTCACGTTGGAATCCCAGGCCGAGGGGGCCTCGATATGACAGCACAGCACATGCCGCGCATGCGCCGCCGCCGGTGACACCCAGCGGTCGGTGATCAGAATGATCTCGGCACCCTGTTCGCGCGCCATCTCGGCCACCTGCAACACCGCGTTCTCATAACGCCGGATATCAAAGATCAGCAGCACATCGCCCGGTGCCATATCCAGCAGCGCCGGTGGCCAGGTGGACGAGCTGTTCGAGAACAGCGTTACCTCCGGCCGCACCACCTTCATATGCGACGCAAAGTAATCGGCCAGCGCATGGGTGATCCGCCCGCCCATCGCAAACACCCTGCGGCGCGCATCCGCCAACAGCGCCACCGCCGCGTCAAACTCGGCATGATCAATCTGGCCCAGCGTCGATTGCAGATTGCCCACCACCGCATCGGCAAACCGGTTCAGAATATGCGTGTCGGGCACCCCTTCGGCCCAGCGCGCGTGCTTGGCCAAAGGCGACAGCAGCATCGCCTCCAACTCGGTCCGCAATGACGCCTGAAAATCAGGATAGCCCTTGTAACCCAGCTTTTGCACCAACCGCACCACCGTCGGCGTCGATACCTGTGCGGCCTTGGCCAGCACCGTGATCGAGCCCAGCGCCGCCACCGGATAATGCGACAGGATATGCGTCGCCAACTGCCGCTCGGCCCGTGTCAGGCTGGCCAAAGCCACCCGCAATTCCTCGTCCAACGTCACCGACTGATCCAAATCGTTCCCACCTCAATACCATCCGTTGCTAACTGCCGCCGATCATCCGCCCTTTGCAGCAAAACAGCAACGCAGATGTTGCGCCCCCACCCCTTCCCTTCCGTCCATGGCCCGTGTAGATCGCACCCCTTGAACCGATGGAGCCACCCGCCATGCAAGGCAGCGCAAACCTCAACGTCATGATCAAAGCCGCCCGCAAGGCCGGGCGCGCGCTGGTCAAGGATTTCCGCGAGGTCGAACAGCTGCAGGTCTCGTCCAAAGGCCCCGGCGATTTCGTGACCAAAGCCGACCGCGAGGCCGAGCGGATGATCAAGCAGGATCTGATGGAGGCCCGGCCCACCTATGGCTGGCTGGGCGAGGAAACCGGTGCCGATGATGGCGCCGACCCCACCCGCCGCTGGATCGTCGATCCGCTTGATGGCACGACGAATTTTCTGCACGGGCTTCCGCATTGGGCGGTGTCCATCGCGCTTGAACACAAAGGCGAGATCGTCTCAGCCGTGGTGTTCGATGCCGCCAAGGACGAGATGTTCTGGGCCGAAAAAGGTGCCGGCACCTGGATGAACGAACGCCGCTTGCGCGTCTCGGGCCGCCGGGTGATGGCTGAGGCTGTCTTCGCCACCGGCGTGCCTTACGCGGCCAAGAAAACCCTGCCCGCCACCTTGCAAGACCTAGCCCGCCTGATGCCCGCCTGTGCGGGCGTGCGCCGCTGGGGGGCGGCATCGCTGGACCTCGCCTATGTCGCCGCCGGGCGGTTCGACGGCTATTGGGAGCGGGAACTGAATGCATGGGATATCGCGGCGGGCATCTTGCTGGTGCGCGAAGCGGGCGGCATGGTGGAACCCATCCGTCCGGGCGACGACATCCTTGAAAAGGGTGCCGTGATCTGCGGCAATCAGGCGCTGTTCGATCCCCTCTGCAAAGCGATCCGAGGCTAACCCTGTTTCTTGCCCAATTTGATTTCAATCAAATTGGGCCGCACCCGCCCAGGCAGCCGCGCCCCAATTTGCCCAACCGTTCCGATTGCGGACAATCCCTTGC
>JANNAV010000232.1:0-6987 GCA_031384695.1 Paracoccaceae bacterium | reverse complement strand
CCAGATGCAACAGCCGCCCGTTTGGCAGCAGCGTCATCAGGCTAAGCCCGTCATCCGCCCCCCCCGCCAGCACGAACACCCGGCCCCCCAGCGTCAGGGTTTCCAGCACCGAGATGCCCTGAAAGCGGCTGTTCAGATCATCGGCCACCTGATCAATCACCCGCATCTCGCCGCTCAGGCCCAAGGCCACCACCGTCACCGATCCGCTGCCCGCCGCCCCCAGCAGGGCATAGGTCTGCCCGGCCATTGTCACCACCTGCAACAGGCTGGGGGCGGAAACCGCCAGCCCGTCAAAGGTGCCAAGGGTGGCCGCCAGCACCGAGGTGCCATCGGCGGCCACCCGCCAGCAGGCCAGCGTATCGCCCTGCGCCTGCGCGGTCAGCAGGAAGGCTGTGGCCCCCACCCTGGCTGTCGCCATCGCCAGCACCTCGTAGCCCGGCTTCTCGCCGCCGCTGAGCAGGTGCTGGGCCTCGGTCATGCTGCCATCGGCACCGCGCAACCAGGCCGTCACCCCAAGGCTTTGCAACGAGCTGGCGAACACCATGTCGCGCCCGCCACCCAGGGCCATGGTCTGCAGGGCCAGCACCGTGTCGGTGGCCATGGCGGGCAGGCTGAAGGCATCGGCAAAGCCGCCATCCCCCCCCTCAAGCCAGAAACCCTGCGCGCCGCCGTTCTGGCCAAAGCTGATCAGCACATCGCGCCCGCCAAGGCTTGCCACCTCCAGCCGCGCCACCCCGGCACGGCCGCCAAGGGCTGTGGGATCAAAGCCCAGGCTTTCGGTCACCGCCATCGCCAAAGCCGGATCGCGCGCCAGCAGGCCGCCCTGCTGGCCGCTGGTGGAATAGACGCGCGCCATGCTGCCCGCGCCATAAGCCACCAGACCACTGACGCCCGAGATATAGCTTTCAGGCCCGTCGGAACGGGTCATGACATGCCGAAAATAGACCAAAACCCGCCCTCACTTCCCACCACGAAAGTCTGGGCACAGGTCTGACGCCGCAGCCGGGCGGCAGGCGGGAAGGAAGCATGTCAGCTTTGCGGCGTTTGGCTAAAATCCATCCGCGTGGGGATAGGTTGAAGGGGGTTGAGGGGGGGGTTACAGCGTTTTACATTTGATCTGGATCAGCAGATCAAATGCAAAACGCAACATTCCCGGCGTTTGGCCTGTCTTGGTTTGCCTTCAATCTGATTCAGATTGAAGGCAAACCGCTTTAGGCGGGGTGGAAACCCCCTGCGGCCTCAGGCGCGCATGTTGCGTTCGTGATGGGCGATGGCGTCGCTGACATTATCGTAATAATGCATCTGCCCGTCTTCCAGCACCGCGCCCACCTGACACAGCTCGCGGATCATGCCCATCGAATGGCCGACCACGAAGGCGCCTGCGGTTTTCATCCGGGCAAGGAACACCTGCGCGCTTTTGGCCTTGAAGGCGGCGTCGCCCACCGAGGTGACCTCGTCGACCAGATAGGTGTCAAACGGGATGCCCATCGACACCCCGAACGCGAGGCGCGAGCGCATGCCCGAGGAATAGGTTTTCAGCGGCAGCCGGAAATGCATGCCAAGCCCCGCGAAATCCTCGACAAAATCCACCAGCTCGTCGGTATCGGCGCCGTAGATGCGGCCGATGAAGCGGGTGTTCTGAATGCCGGTCAGTTCGGGGTGGAACGAGCCCGCAAAGCCCACCGGCCACGACACGCTGCCCGAGGTGACAACCCGCCCCGAGGTGGGATCCATGGTGCCCGCGATCATCTGCAACAGGGTCGATTTGCCAGCACCATTGCGCCCCAGCAGCCCCACCGAGACGCCGCTGGGAAACTCGATGCTGACGTCTTGCAGCACCACCTTGCGCTGGCCTTCCAGCGTGAAAACCTTGGTCAGATTTTCCAGCCGGATCACGGTCTGCGCCCCGCTGATCCTGTTGCAGCCAATCCTGTCACCGCCAATCCTGTCACCGCCAATCCTGTCACCGGCGGTCTTTCAGCGAATACACCACCAGCGCCCCTATCGACCATGCCAGCAGCAGAAATACCGCGATCACGCCGGTCAGGGTCAGCCGTTCGGGATAGCGGGCCACTTCGGCGGTGGTGGGCAGGATATGGGCGGCAAGATAGCGGCTTTTGCGCCGCGCCTCGGCCAGCGCCTCGTCATAAGAGGCGAGCGAGGCCACATAGGAGCGCTCGGCAAATTCGCGGTCCACGGCAAGGCGTTCGTAATCGCCCACGAGGGAGGCGTAGGCATCGCCCACCTCGCCCTCGGGCCCGATGCCCACCTTGCTGCGTTCGGCGGCGATGCGCACCTCGATCACCTCGACGCGGCGCTTGGCCTGCAACAGGCGGGGGTCACTGGCCTGGGTGCTTTCGCCCAGAAGATCCACTTCGATCTGGGCGGCGGTCAACTGGCTTTGCAAGCCCCCCAGCAGCCCGGCCTGGGTCTGGATGTCGGTCGCCGGATCGACCAGCTGGTTGATCACGCGGAATTTGGTGATCGCCTCGCGGGCGGCCTTGAGGCGGTCCTGCGCGGTTTCCAGCTCTTCGCGCGAATAGCGGATCGCGTCTTCGCGGGCGATGGTGCTCAGATCATTGATCATGTCCGAGCTTTCGTTGAACAGGGCTGTCGCTATGGCCGTGGCATCGGTGGGCGAGAAGGCCAGCACCCGCACTTCCAGGAGGCCCGAGGTGCTGTCATAAGAGATCCGCACCATCCGGGCCCAGTAATCGACCAGATCCTCGATCGAGCCTTTGGTATCAAAGGTAAAAATCGGATCGCCTTCGGGTTTGGACCACATCGCCCTGAGGCCCAGCTTGACCTCCATATCGGCCACCAGCTTTTGGCTTTGCAGGAATTCATACAAGATATCGGTATCGGAGGACGAGGATTTCGACAGGGCCGAGATGCCGCTCAACAGCCCCAGCGCCGAACCCGCCTCTTCGCGGCGCACCGAAAAGCCGACGGTCGAGGCATATTGATCAACCGCCTTGCCCCACAGGTAAAAGGCGGTGATGCCGATGGGCAACAGCACCAGCAGGACAAAGCTGAGCACCAAAAGCCCGTGGCGGCGGCGCACCTGGGCGGTGCCGGCGGTTGGTTTGATGGGGGCCAGACCTGAGGGAAGTGCGTTGGGTAGGGGGGCCGCGACGCCCGGATAGGCGGGAAACCCCGGTTTGAACTGTGCAGGTGTGTTGGGCGGGGGCATGTTGGAAGCAGGCATGTCGGGAGCGGGATAGGCGGTTGGGGGGGGCGTGCCCAGCAGCGCCTCGACCGGCTGGGCATGCGGATGCGGCACCGCTTTGAGAACCGGGGCAGGTTTGGCGGCGGGTTGGGCCACAAGGATGGGGGCTGCAACCATTGCAGGCGGCACCGTTGTGGGGGGAACCACCGATATTGCGGCTTCGGCTTGCGGAGCGGGTGTTTTCGGGCCAGACGTTGGACCAGACGTTGGGCCAGTGGTTGAACCGGCGGATTGGTCTGCGCCTTCCGGGTCGGCAGGCTTGTTGGAGACTGGCGACACGCGACCTCACGGAATGGTTTGTTTCTCTGGCGTCATTCCTACATAATTACCGGGCAAAAGCCCATATCTGATCTGCAAAGCCCCCCTTTCCGCAGCCAAAGGCCCCCAGATGACGGACACAACGAGCATATCAGGTGCAGGCGGGCCGGGTTCTGGTGGGCCGGGCTTTCGCAAGCCGGGGGCCAGACCGGACGCCAAGCTGCCGGACGCCAAGCTGCCGGTCAAGCGGCTGCCGGCGCGGAAAATTCCGGTGGTCGATGTGCCGGACAACCGCGCCTTCAGCCACAGGCGGCGCTTTGCCAGCCTGCGCACCATCACCGCCCTGATCCTGCGCGAAATGGCCACCACCAATGGCCGCACCCCCGGCGGCTATCTCTGGGCGGTGCTGGAGCCGGTGGCGGGGATCGCGCTGTTGTCGGTGGTGTTCTCGATTGCCTTTCGCAACCCCGCCCTGGGGGTCAACTTTCCGCTGTTCTTTGCCACCGGGATGATCCCTTTCGTGCTGTTCGGCACCATCGTGGGCAAGCTGGCGCAGGCGATCCACTTTTCCCGGCCGCTGCTGGCCTATCCTGCCGTGACCTTCCTCGATGCGATCCTGGCCCGCTTTATCCTGAACATGCTGACCGAGATCATGGTGGCCTATATCGTGTTCACCGGCATCATGGTGATCTTCGAGACACGGGTGATCATCGACATTCCCACCATCGCCGTCTCGATGCTGCTGGCGGGGGCGGTGGGGTTGGGGGTTGGCACGCTGAACTGCTTCTTGTTCACCCGCTTTCCGATCTGGCAACAGGCCTGGTCGATCCTGATGCGGCCTATGTTCATCATTTCAGGGGTTTTTCTGCTGTTTGACCACCTGCCCCGGTTTGTGCAGACCTATCTGTGGTTCAACCCGCTGATCCATGTGGTGGGGCTGGCGCGGCGGGGGTTTTATGCCAATTACGACGCGCCCTATGTGTCGATAGGCTATGTGCTGGGGTTCAGCGGGGTTTGCTTTGTGCTGGGGTTGGTGCTGCTGCGGCGGTATCAGTACACGCTTTTGAACATCTGAGCCGCAGGGCTGCGGCGGTTTGGGCGGGCGCTGTCCGCAAGGGGAACGCTGAGCGGACGGTTGGCAGACGCAAGGTGTTCTGCATGCATATGGCAGTATGTTTTCCATGCATATCGGACACCTCTGCCGGGTTCGGGAGCGGATTGCCTTCAATCTGATTCAGATTGAAGGCAATCCAGGACAAGATCAGCTTGGCAATGTTGCCTGTTGCGGACAATCGGGTTCACCCCATTGTCCGCAACACGCTCTGGGCCGATCTGATCCGGCTGCGCAGACGCGAAGGCATGGCGATAGCCCGCGCCAAAGGCAAGCTGCGCGGCAAGCAGCCCAAGCGGTCCGGGAAGCCGCAAAATGCGCTGCTGCGGATGCAGGCCACGGGGATTATTCCATGGGTGATTATTCCATGGGGGATTATTCCATCAGCGATCTTGCCGGGGTGTTTTCGGTCTCAAGGCCGACGGTCTGCCGGACCTTGCAGCGCGCCAGCCTCAAGGCCGGGGCCTGGGGCGGGAAGCGTTTGGGGGGAACCACTGCCTCCCGCTCACCGGCTTGCGCACAGCTGCTGCACCTGTTTCAGCAGGGCCTCGACATCCGGGCGGCCGTTGGTGAGGGGCAGCACGGCGCCCGGCGCGCCTTTGGCGATGGCGCCGGCCACCGCCTCGGCCTGCGCGCCAAGATCAAAGCAGATCACCGGCAGCCCGGTCGCCAGCGCCTCGTGGGTGGTGTAGGAAAACGTCTCGGGCCAGATCGAGGGGATCAGCCAGCAGGTGATGCCATAGCGCGCCACCAGATCGGGGATTTGCGGCACCTCGTAGGCGCCGTGGATGCGGGCGGGGCGGGCCAGATCATAGGCCGGATCGACATGGCCCAAAACCACCAGACCGGGTACCACCAGACCGGGCACCACCAGACCGGGCACCACCAGATCCGCAACCGGGCTTTTGCGGCGCAGCTGCGCCAGCCGCTTTGACAGCACAACCAGCACCCCTGCCCCCTTGTGCAGGCCGATATTGCCCAGAACCCCGATCACCGGCTGCGCGGGGGCGAGAGCGGGGGCGCGGGCCTTCAGCTTGGGCAGCTTGTGGGGCACCGCATGCGGGCGCAGGCGCAGGCTGCTGGCAAGACGCGGATAGGCCGCCTGCATCAGATCAAAGCTGGCCTGCGAGAACACCACCACCTCGGCGGCGGCCTCCAGCATCGGCCGCCATGCCGCCTGCCATTCGGCCAGATCGACGCGGCGGCCATCGGGGCGCATGATCTCGTGCGCCCGCGCGCGGGGCAGCAAACCCGCCTGCAAACCCGCCTGCGCAGGCGCAGGGCGTATGGCCTCCGCCGGGGGATGGGCCGGGGGATGGGCAGGGGGGGGATGGGCCGGGGGGGGATGGGCCTGGCCCCCCATACCTGCCCCACCCGGCACGCCGCGAAAGGCGCTGCCGGCATCCAGCAGCGTGTAGGACGGGCTGATCGGCAGATAATCATGGATCAGCACTTCCAGCCGCTGATCCTGCGCCAGCGCCAGCAGGACGGCGGGCAGTTCCACCGGATCGGGATCGGCCACGCCGCAGGAATAGATCACCACGCGGGCGGGCAGGATGCAAAGCAGCCGCAGCATCAGGGCGCGGTCCGAGGTGCCGCCCCGGGTGACGCCCTGCCGGGTGTGCAAGGATATCTCCCAGCGGTACTCGCCCCCCACCCGCAGCACCACCGCCGCCCCTGTCCGGTTGATATCCTGACCAACCCGGCCGCGCAGGTAATGCTCGGCCCCGCCGCCCATCGAATGGGCAAGATAGACGGGTATCCGGGCGTCGGTTTCCCCCGCGTCGGTTTCCCCGGCGTCGGTTTCATCAGATTCTTTTGCCGAGGCGGCGGTGTGGGCGGCGGCGGCGGCGAGGGCGGCGGCGGCGGCGTAGGCAGCCCCGGCCCCGGCGGCGGCCAACCCCAGCGCCAGCCGCGCGGTGGCCAGCGGATCATCGCCGATAAAGCGCTGCACATCGGCGTCAAACCGGGGATGCCGGGCCGAGATCAGCGCGCCGTTCTGCCGCAACAGCGCCTGTTTGGCCGCAGCCCCGAACGAGGCCCCGCCGCGATGCTCGACAAACAGCCCCGGCAGGCACAGGTGCCGCCCGTTCAGCGCCCGCACCTTCTGGCACCAATCCACCTCTTCGCCGTAACCGCGCCCGAAGGCCGGATCAAAGCCCGGCACCCGCGCCAGAAAGGCGGGGCTGAGCGCCATGCAGAACCCCACCCCGGTGGGCGCCTCGGCCAGATCGCCGGTGCGCGGCCCCAGCCTGCGGGCCACCGCATCAATCGCATCGCCCGCCCCCGGCGGCAGATCGCTGCGCTGGCAGATCACCGGCACCGACATCAGCTCGGCATCATTCGACATCGGCGTGACGCTGGCCACCCCCGGATCGGCCAGCAAGGG
>JANNAV010000144.1:0-2683 GCA_031384695.1 Paracoccaceae bacterium | reverse complement strand
GGGCTGGAGAATGTCATCGCGCGGCATCACCGGCTGGCAAGTGGGGTGCGGGCGGCGGTGAAGGCCTGGGGGTTGGAAATCTGTGCCGCTGATCCGAGTTTGCATTCCGATACTGTGACGGCGATCCGGGTGCCTGCGGGGGTGGACGCGCGCGAGGTGATCCGCATCGGCTATGACAGGTACAACTGTTCATTCGGTTCGGGTCTGGGGCCTTTGGCGGGAAAAGTGTTTCGGATCGGGCATTTGGGCGATCTGAATGAGGGGATGTGTCTGACGGCCATCGCCCTTGCCGAACTATCGCTGCACGCGGCGGGGGCGAATGTGGTGTTCGGTTCGGGGGTGGCGGCGGCGCAGGCGGTTTACGCCGGGGCGATGACGCAAGCGGCGATGGCTGCGGAATAAATCAGAAGGATCATAACCATGAGCCATACTCTTTTCCCGCTGCGCCGCGCGCGGTTGCAGCGTTCCGAACTTGCGGTTCCGGCCTCGAACCCGTCGATGATCGACAAGGCCGCCGAGGGGCCGGCGGATTACATTTTCCTCGATCTGGAGGATGCGATAGCACCTTCGGAAAAGGTGCAGGCGCGCAAGAATGCCATTCAGGCGCTGAACGATATTGATTGGGCGGCCCGCGGCAAGACGGTTTCGGTGCGGATCAACGGGCTGGATACGCATTACATGTACCGCGACGTGGTGGATGTGATGGAGCAGGCGGGTTCGCGCGTGCATACCCTGCTGGTGCCCAAGGTGGGGGTGACGGGCGATCTTTACATGGTCGAGGCCATGGTGAACCAGATCGAGCAGGCCATGGGGTTTAGCACCCGCGTGGGACTTGAGGCGCTGATTGAAACGGCGCTTGGGATGGCCAACGTGGAGGCGATTGCGCAGTTCGGCGGGCGGCTGGAGGCGCTGCATTTTGGTGTGGCGGATTATTCGGCCAGCATGCGGGCGCGTACCACCAATATCGGCGGTCTGAACCCGATGTATCCGGGCGATCAGTGGCACGCCGCCATCAGCCGGATGGTGGTGGCCTGCCGGGCTTACGGGTTGCGGCCGATTGACGGGCCGTTTGGCGATTTCAGCGATCCCGAAGGATACAAGGACGGCGCGCGGCGGGCGGCGGCGTTGGGCTGCGAGGGGAAATGGGCGATCCACCCTTCGCAGGTGGTGTTGGCGAACGAGGTGTTCTCGCCGCCCGAGGCGGAAGTGACCAAGGCGCGCCGCATCATCGAGGCGCTGCGGGCCGCCGAGGCGCAGGGCAAGGGTGCCGCACAACTGGATGGCCGGATGATTGATGCGGCATCGGAAAAGATGGCGAACAATGTGTTGGTGGTGGCCGAAGCCATCGCGGCGAGGGGCTGAGCATGGACATTCACGAATATCAGGCCAAGGAAATACTGGCACGGTTCGGGGTGCCGGTGCCGCGTGGCGGGCTGGCCTACAGCCCCGAGCAGGCCGGGTATCGCGCCCGCGAACTTGGTGGCAGCGCCTGGGTGGTGAAGGCGCAGATCCATTCCGGCGGGCGGGGGGCTGCGGGCGGGGTCAAGCTGTGCCGCTCGGCTGACGAGGTGCATACGTTTGCGGGCACGCTGTTCGGGCGGCAGTTGGTGACCAAGCAAACCGATGCCAATGGCAAGGGCGTCTACCGGGTCTGGGTGGAGGGGGCATCGGATATAGCACAAGAGATGTATCTGGGCCTTGTGCTGGACCGCAAATCCGAGCGGATCATGATCGTGGCCTCGGCGCATGGCGGCATGGAGATCGAGGATCTGGCGGAAGATGATCCCGACAGCCTGCGCCGCATGACGGTGGACCCGGCGGTTGGACTGACCGAGTTTCAGGCGCGCGAACTGGCGTTTCAACTGGGGCTGAAAGGCGGTCAGGTGGCGCAGATGGTGCGGATTTTGCGCGCATGCTACCGCGCCTACCGCGATCTGGATGCGGTGATGGTGGAGATCAACCCGCTGGTGATCACGCGGGCGGGCGATCTGGTGGCGCTGGACGCCAAGATGTCGTTTGACACCAACGCCTTGTTCCGTCGCCCCGAGATTGCCGAGTTGCGCGACCGCAGCCAGGAAGACCCGCGCGAAAGCATGGCGGGGGATCACGGGCTGTCTTATGTGGGGCTGGACGGCGATATCGGCTGCATCATCAATGGCGCGGGTCTGGCGATGGCGACGATGGACATGATCAAGCTGGCGGGGGGCGAGCCTGCCAATTTCCTCGATATCGGCGGCGGGGCCAGCCCGGAACGGGTGGTGCGGGCGTTCCGCACCGTGCTGACCGACAGCAAGGTTTCGGTGATCCTGGTGAACATCTTCGCGGGCATCAACCGCTGTGACTGGGTGGCGCAGGGGGTGGTGCAGGCGTACCGCGAGGTTGGCCTGACGATCCCGGTGGTGGTGCGGCTGGCGGGCACCAATGTGGACGAGGGCAGGGCGATCATCGCGGGATCGGGTCTGCCGTTGATTTCGGCCGACACTTTGGCCGAAGCGGCGGCGGCGGCGGTGGCCGCGCGCGCCAAAGCTGCGGCATAGGGAGGGCATCATGGCGATTCTGATCACCAAAGACACGCGGATCATCGTGCAGGGCATGTCGGGGCGCATTGGCGGCTTTCATGCCGCCGACATGATCAAGCACGGCACCAGAGTGGTGGGCGGCGTGACACCGGGGAAGGGGGGCG
>JANNAV010000138.1:0-5961 GCA_031384695.1 Paracoccaceae bacterium | reverse complement strand
GAAGGCCCTTGACGTCGGTGTCGCGGTGGATGCCGGAGCCAAGGGGTAGCTCGCGTATGCGGGCTTCGGTGAACTTGAAGATTGTCATGGAAAACACAGTCCTGAGCACAGTTTCTGAGACGACGCCGGATGACGCCGAATTGGTCTACAGGACTGATTATGCAGCGTTTTCTAGGGGTCGTACGCCACGAATGACGCGGGATGGCGATCAATTACCGTTCTGACCCGAACTGTTAATCAATTGGTCGTAGGTTCGATCCCTACCGCCGGAGCCAAATTTCCCAAAGGGAACAGCTACTTAAGACAGACCCGCTTCGGCGGGTCTTGTTGTTTTTGCGCACGGGTAACATTTGGGGTAACAGGCGCGGAGCAAAGCTAGATTATGGTTGCATTTGCTCAAGTCATTGGGATTGAGTAGGATTCTGGTGCTGTCCCTCTATTGCGGAGAACAATTTATGAATGACCAACCCCCGTTTGATCTCGATCCCGATGGCAACATCATTCTATGCCCACTGATAGGCTACACGACTGCGCCTGCCGCCGGCATGTGCATTATTGCGCGACTCGAGTTTGCGGACTCAGATTCGCACTATAAGGAGATAATTTTGGGGTCACGGGCCCCTAACGCTGTCCAACTGACGATCACCCCAGCCCAGGCGTTAGAGCTAGCAGACCGGCTTAGAAAGTTGGCTAGCCACATCCTTTCCCAAGAGACACCTAGCGGGCAGCAGCTAAACTAAACTAGGAACCCAGCCAAATACTGCAATTGCGGTATTTACCACGTCGCAGGCCGTGCGGTGCAGCCTGACGGTGCTGCACGAGGGGGCGGTGCTTGCCGAAGGTACGCTGGATTCTGTCACCAGAAATCAGGACGTGATTGATGTTTATCCGGGGCGCGGATGATGCTGAAAACCCAAGGGCTGACGCTGCTTTACGGTGGTGCGCAAATCCTGCATTATATTGATTTTGAGGCGAAAGTAGGCGAAGTGACCTGCATCATGGGCACCAATGGCGTGGACAAGACCTCTTTCCTCAGGGCGCTGGCGGGCACGCATCCGCGCTCGGGTGGTACGGTTGCAATCGCGGACGTGGGGTTGGGCCGGTTGCGCCCGCAAGCGATGGCGCGGCATGGGGTGGCCGTGGTGCCGCAGGGGCGGATGATCTTTCCGCTGCTGACGGTGCAGGAAAACATGGAAACCGCTTTTGCCCTGTTGCCCCGGGCGGAGTGGCGGATTCCGGCAGAGATATACGATCTCTTCCCGGTGCCAGAGCGGATTTCCTTCAATCTGATTCAGATTGAAGGCAATCCAGGACAAGATCAGCTTGGGAATGTTGCGTGTTGCGGACAATCGGCTGAACCCGATTGTACGCAACACGCTCTGAAAGACATGGCAAGGCGGCGCGGCGGCGATCTTTCGGGCGGCCAGCAACAGCAACTGGTGATCGCCCGCGCCATGATCATGCAGCCCAAAATCCTGCGGCTGGACGAGCCTACCAAAGGCATCCAGCCCAACATCATCCAGCAGATCGGCCGGGTGATCGAACATCTGAAAGCCGAAGGCAAAATGGCGATTGTGCTGGTGGAGCAGTATTTCGATTTCGCCTATGGTCTGGCGGATCAGTTCTACGTTTTCCGGGGTGGCAGCGTTTCGCTTTCCGGCCCCACCGCGTGATTTGCAAGGGCGGCCCTGCGCGCGGAAGTTTCGGTCTGAGACCCGCCCCGCCGTCCGCTGCTTCTTCTCTGCCCAAATATCCACGGGGGGGGTGAGGCTTGACGCAGCCTATGCGAGGGGGGCCGTCAGCCCCCTTCTCCTACTCCAGTTCCACCAGCAGATCCTTGGCATCAATCATGCTGCCCGCGTGCACATGCAGCGCCTTCACCACCGCCGTGCGGTCGGCGTGGATGCCCGTCTCCATCTTCATCGCTTCGATGGTCAGCAACAGATCGCCCGCATTCACCTTCTGCCCCAGCGTGACCGCCACCGAGGCGACCGACCCCGGCATCGGCGCGCCGATATGGCCGGGGTTGGTGTCCAGCGCCTTGGGCCGTGCTGCGGCCTTGGCCTTGATGGCGCGGTTTGGCACCCGGATCACCCGGGGCTGGCCGTTCAACTCGAAAAACACCTTCACCTCGCCGTCTTCGGTGGCATCCCCCACCGCCTGCAACCGGATTTCCAGCGTCTTGCCCGGATCAATTTCCGCGGTAATCTCTTCGCCGGGTTGCATGCCGTAAAAGAATGTCCGCGTCGGCAGGGTGCGCACCGGTCCGTAAAGCCGATGCCGTCCCATGTAATCGAGGAACACGCGCGGATACATCAGATAGCCGTTCAGATCCTCGTCATCGACGGTAAAGCCCAGCATCTCTTTGGAAAGCCCGCGCCGCACCTCTTCCAGATCGACGGCAGGCATCCCCGCCCCCGGGCGCGTGTGCATCGGCGCTTCGCCCTTCAGCACCTTCGCGGATATCCCGGCGGGCCAGCCACCGTGCGGCTGGCCAAGATTGCCCTTCAGCATATCCACCACCGACTCCGGGAAGGCCACATCGAGGCCCGGATCTTCCACCTGCGCCCGGCTCAGGTTCTGCGCCACCATCATCAGCGCCATATCCCCCACCACCTTGGACGATGGCGTTACCTTGACGATATCGCCAAACATCTGGTTGGCATCGGCGTAAGCCTGCGCCACCTCGTGCCAGCGGTCTTCCAGCCCCAATGAGCGCGCCTGCGATTTCAGGTTGGTGAACTGCCCGCCCGGCATCTCGTGCAGATAAACCTCGGAGGCGGGGGCTGCGAGCCCGGACTCAAAAGCCGTGTACTGCGCCCGCACCTTTTCCCAATAGGCCGATATGTCCCGGATCGCACCTATATCCAACCCGGTGTCACGCTCGGTATGGCGCAGCGCCTCGACCACCGACCCAAGGCAAGGTTGCGAGGTGCCGCCGGCAAAGGCGTCCATCGCCACATCCACAGCGTCAACCCCCGCGTCGCAGGCAGCAAGCACGGTTGCCGCCGCAATGCCGCTGGTATCATGGGTGTGAAAGTGGATGGGCAGGCCAACCTCTTCCTTCAACGCCTTAATCAGCAGCCGCGCCGCCGCCGGTTTCAACAGCCCCGCCATGTCTTTCAGGCCCAGAATATGCGCCCCCGCCGCGCGTAATTCCTGTCCGCGTGTCACGTAATAATGCAGATCATACTTGGCCCGCGCAGGGTCCAGAATATCGCCGGTGTAACAGACGGTGCCCTCGCAAACCTTGCCCGCCTCCACCACGGCATCCATGGCGACGCGCATGTTCTCCACCCAGTTCAGGCTGTCAAACACCCGGAACACGTCCACGCCGGTGATTGCCGCCTGCTTCACAAAGGCCTGCACCACATTGTCGGGATAATTGGTATAGCCCACCCCGTTCGAGGCGCGCAGCAGCATCTGCGTCATCACATTCGGCATCGCCGCGCGCAGATCGCGCAGGCGCTGCCACGGGCATTCCTGCAAGAAGCGGTAGGCCACATCAAACGTCGCCCCGCCCCAGCATTCGATCGAGAACAGCCCCGCAAGATTGGCCGCATAGGCCGGGGCCACCCGGATCATGTCGACCGAGCGCATGCGGGTGGCAAGCAGGCTTTGGTGCCCGTCGCGCATGGTGGTGTCGGTGATCAAAACGCGCTTTTGCGCCGCCAGCCAATCCGCCACCGCCTGCGGGCCTTTTTCCTTCAGCAAATTCCGCGTGCCCCATGCCGGAACCCCAACCGGGGCAGGGGGTTTTGGCGTGCGCAATTCGATCACCGGCTTCGAGCGGCCTGCGGTTTCGGGATGCCCGTTGACGGTGATATCGGCGATGTAGGTCAGGATCTTTGTCGCACGGTCCCGGCGCTTGCGGAACACGAAAAGATCAGGCGTCGTGTCGATGAACTTGGTGGTATAGGTGTCGTTGAGGAAGGTCGGATGCTTCAACAGGTTGATGACAAAGTCGATATTGGTGGACACGCCGCGAATGCGGAACTCGCGCAACGCCCGGTCCATCCGGGCAATCGCCTTGCCCGGCGTGGGCGCCCAGGCCGTCACCTTCACCAGCAAACTGTCGTAGTACCGCGTGATCACACCCCCCGCATAGGCCGTACCGCCGTCCAGCCTGATGCCCATGCCGGTGGCGCTGCGGTAAGCGGTCAACCGGCCATAATCCGGCACGAAATTGTTCTGCGGGTCTTCCGTCGTCACCCTGCATTGCACCGCATGGCCGTGCAGCACGATATCGGATTGCTGCGCCATCCCTGTCGCTTCGGCCAGCGATTTGCCCTCGGCAATCAGGATCTGCGCCTGCACGATGTCGATGCCGGTCACCTGTTCCGTCACCGTATGCTCCACCTGCACGCGCGGGTTGACCTCGATGAAATAGAACTGCTGGTTGTCCATATCCATCAGGAACTCGACCGTTCCGGCGCATTCATAGCCGACATGGGCGCATATCCGGCGGCCCAGATCGCAGACCTCGGCCCGCTGCGCTTCGGTAAGGTAAGCGGCAGGTGCCCGCTCCACCACCTTCTGATTGCGCCGCTGCACCGTGCAATCGCGCTCGAACAGATGATAGATGGCCCCATGCTTGTCGCCCAGAATCTGCACTTCGACATGCCGCGCCCGCAGGATCATCTTTTCCAGATACCCCTCGCCGTTGCCAAAGGCGGCTTCCGCCTCACGCCGCCCTTCGCGCACTTTATCTGCCAACTCGTCCGGCCCCAGAATAGGCCGCATCCCCCGCCCGCCGCCGCCCCAGCTTGCCTTCAGCATCAAGGGATAACCCACCGCCGCCGCCTGCGCCCGCACCAGATCGAAATCATCGCCCAGAACGTCCGTCGCGGGAATAACCGGCACCCCCGCCGCCATCGCCACCCGCCGCGCCGATGCCTTGTCGCCCAAAGCCCGCATCGTCTCGGCCTTGGGGCCGATAAAGGCGATCCCCGCCGCATCGCAGGCGTCAACAAAATCGGGGTTCTCACTCAGCAACCCGTACCCTGGATGAATGGCATCCGCCCCCGCAGCCCGCGCCACCCGGATGATCTCGGGGATGCTCAGATAGGCCCCCACCGGTGACAGCCCTTCGCCGATCAGATACGCCTCATCTGCCTTGAAGCGGTGCAGGCTCAGCTTGTCTTCCTCGGCGTAAACCGCCACGGTTTTCTTGCCCATCTCATTGGCGGCCCGCATCACCCGAATGGCAATCTCGCCCCGGTTGGCGATCAGGATCTTGCGGAACTCGGGCATGGAAATCTCCGGGCTGGGGGGGCGTCAGTCCGGGCAGTCTATGCATGCTGCATTGCGGCGCAAGGGCCTGAATCGGCATTTCATCGCCGATTTGCGCAACCGCAGCTAAAGAAAGCTGATATCGTCCAGCAAGGCATTTATCGACGTGAGCGTGGTAAAGGTAATGGTATCGCCGCCGCCGAAACTCAGCACCACCACCCCGGCCGAAACCACGGCATAGCTCGAAAGCACCGTGGCCACCGGCAACAGCGCACCGCCGAACAAGGCCCGGTCCAGAACCAGCGTGTCGATGTTGTCCTGAAAATCGGTGATGAAATCACTGCCGGAAAACTTCATGAACACGAAAGCATCCGCATCCGCCCCGCCCGTCACAATGTCGCGCCCGCCGCCGCTTTCAAGCCGGTCATTGCCCGCGCCCGCATTCAGGATGTCGTTGCCAAAGCCGCCCAGCAACTGATCATTCCCCGCCTCGCCGACAAGCTGATCAAAGCCGCCGCCGCCCACGATCAGATCATTGCCGTTTCCGCCAAACAACTGGTCATGGCCAAAACCACCGATGGTCTGATCATTGCCATCCGCCCCTTGCAGAAAGTCATCGCCCTGCCCGCCATCCAGCTTGTCATTGCCCAGCCCGCCATTGATCGTGTCATTGCCGCGCATCCCGTAGATGAAATTCGCCCCGGCATTGCCCGAAATCCGGTCATTGCC
>JANNAV010000136.1:0-4293 GCA_031384695.1 Paracoccaceae bacterium | reverse complement strand
ACCCGTGAGGGCAACGACCTTTATCACGAGATGATCGAGTCCGGGGTTATCAACCTGGAGGACATGACGAAATCCAAGGTGGCGCTGGTTTATGGCCAGATGAACGAGCCGCCGGGAGCGCGTCTGCGCGTGGCGCTTTCGGGCCTGACGCTGGCCGAACAGTTCCGCGACCAGTCGGGCACCGACGTTTTGTTCTTTGTGGACAACATCTTCCGCTTTACCCAAGCCGGTTCCGAAGTGTCGGCCTTGCTGGGCCGTATTCCTTCCGCCGTGGGCTATCAGCCGACGCTTGCCACCGACATGGGCCAGTTGCAGGAACGCATCACCTCGACCAAGGCAGGGTCCATCACTTCGGTGCAGGCGATCTATGTGCCGGCCGATGACCTGACCGACCCGGCGCCTGCGACTTCGTTCGCGCACCTTGATGCGACGACGGTTCTGAGCCGCGCGATTTCGGAGCTGGGGATTTACCCGGCGGTGGACCCGCTCGATTCAACCTCGCGTCTGTTGGACCCGGCGGTGATCGGCGAGGAGCATTATCTGGTGGCGCGTTCGGTGCAGGGCATTCTGCAACGCTATAAGTCCTTGCAGGATATCATCGCCATTCTGGGCATGGACGAGCTTTCCGAAGAAGACAAGCTGACGGTGGCACGCGCCCGCAAGATCCAGCGTTTCCTGAGCCAGCCGTTCGACGTGGCCAAGGTGTTCACCGGCTCGGACGGCAAGCAGGTGCCGCTGGAAGAAACCATCAAATCGTTCAAAGCGGTGGTTGCGGGCGAGTATGATCATCTGCCGGAGGCGGCCTTCTACATGGTTGGCGGCATTCAGGAAGTGATCGAAAAAGCCCAGCGGCTGGCTGCGGCTGCGGCCTGAGGGGAAAGCAATGGCAGGAACTGTGCAATTCGACCTGGTCTCGCCCGAGCGCCGTCTGGCCTCGGTGCTGGCGACCGAGGTGCAGATTCCCGGCGCTGATGGTGATATGACGGCGATGGAGGGGCATGCCCCCACCATCACCACCCTGCGCCCCGGCATTCTGAGGGTGCATGGGGTGGACGGGGTGAAATCCTATGTGGTGACGGGCGGTTTTGCCGAAATCACGGCAGCCAGCGTTTCGGTTCTGGCCGAGAACGCGGTGCCGATGGACGAGATCAAATCAAGCCAGATGGACGCGCTGGTGGCGGATGCCTGCGAGGCGGCGGCGGTGAATTTCGACAAGGACGTGGCCGACAAGGCCGTCGCCGACCTCTTGGCGATGCGCGCCGCGACCGGACAGTAAAATCTTCAGGAAATGTGATGAGCAGGCCCCGCAATGCCGGGGCCTTTTCATTTATGAACCTTTTATTGCCAAGATTCGCTGATACACAGTGCGTGTGAGTACGGAATCCGATGAAACGCATAACCTCAGGCACGGTCGGCATTGAACAGGGCAGCCGGGTGCTGTTTTCGGATTTTGCCGATGGCGGGGTGATGTGGACAGGGCAAGGCGACCGGGAAAGCCGCCATCTGATCAATTTCAAGGAGGCGTTTGCCGAACTGCCCTCGGTGATGGTGTCGATCTCGATGTGGGATACCGATCACAAGCACAACGCCCGCGCCGATATCAGCGCCGAGAAGATCAGCCTGAAGGGGTTTCATCTGGTGTTCCGCACCTGGGGCGATACCCGCGTCGCTCGGGTGCGGGCGGACTGGATCGCCATGGGCGGCGTGCGCAGTGATGACGATTGGGACGTGGAATAGGGCGGGCTATAGCCGCTGATACATGCCCTCGTAGATCGGCACCAGAGTTTCGGTATCGAACAGAGACGACACCGAGGTGCCGTTCCAGATGTTGAGGATCGCCTGCGCAAAGATTGGCGCGGTGGGCACGATGCGGATGTTCGGGCAGGCGCGGGTGGCGTCAGACGGTTCAATCGAATCGGTGATCACCAGACTTTTCATCACCGAATTCTGCACCCGCTCCACCGCCGGGCCCGACAGCACGCCATGGGTGATATAGGCGTGCACTTCGGTGGCGCCGTTCTGCATCAGCACCTCGGCGGCCTTGCACAAAGTGCCCGCCGTATCGCAGATATCATCGACGATGATGCATTTATAGCCTTCAACATTGCCGATCACCGTCATCTCGGCAATCTCACCGGCTTTTTCGCGGCGTTTATCAACGATGGCCAGCGGCGCGTTGATCCGCTTGGCCAACTCACGCGCGCGGGCCACGCCGCCGACATCGGGAGAGACCACCATCAGCTGATCCATCGAACCCTTGAAGTTATGCTCGATATCCAGCGCGAAGATCGGCGAGGCATAGAGGTTGTCCACCGGGATATCGAAAAAGCCCTGAATTTGGGCGGCGTGCAGATCGAGGGTCAGCACCCGGTCGATGCCCGATTGGGTGATCAGGTTGGCCACCAGTTTGGCCGAAATCGGTGTGCGGGCGCGGGCGCGGCGGTCCTGGCGGGCATAGCCGAAATAGGGGATCACGGCAGTGATGCGGTTGGCCGAAGAGCGGCGCAGCGCATCGGAAATGATCAACAATTCCATCAGATTGTCGTTGGCGGGGTTTGAGGTTGGTTGGATAATATACATATCCTCGCCGCGCACGTTCTCGTACACCTCGACATAAATCTCCTGATCGTTGAAGCGTTCCACCCGCGCATCCACCAGATTGACCGACACCCCCCGGTGCAGCGACATCCGCCGGGCGATGGCTTTGGCGAGGGTAAGGTTGGAGTTGCCGGAGATCAACTTCGGCTCGGTGATGGCGGCCATGTCTTGGTCCTTGGGCTGCATCCACCCGTGACAGAAAGGCGGAATCGGGGCGCCGGAATCGAGGCGTTGACACCGCTTATCACCCGGCTAGGGTCTTGCAAACCACTCGGATCGCAGGGCTAGGGCATATGGTGCAGATCGACTACTTTTTCGCGGTGATGTCGCCGTTTGTCTACCTTGCGGGCAACCGGCTTGAGGCGCTGGCGGGCAGGCATGGGGCCACCATCCGCTATATTCCGCTGAACGCGCCACAACTGTTTCCGCGCACCGGGGGGCAGGCTTTGGCCGACCGGCACGAGTCGCGCAAAGCCTACCGGTTGCAGGAAATGCGGCGGCAGGCGGCGAAGGCGGCGATGCCGATCAACCTGCAACCGGCGTATTTTCCGGTGAACATGGCGCCTGCGTCTTATGCCATCATCGCTTGCGCCAAGCTGGGCGATGTGGGGCCTTTGGTGCAGGGGTTCGCGCGGGCCGTCTGGGCCGAGGGGCGCAATATTGCCGAGGACGAGGTGGTGGGCGATATCCTGCGGGCGCATGGGTTTGATCCGGCGGTGGCGGACCGGGGCATGATGCTGGCGGCGGATACCTATACCGCGAACCTTGAGGAGGCAGTGGCACGGGGGGTGTTCGGGGTGCCGTTCTACATGGTGGGCGACGAGCGGTTCTGGGGACAGGACCGGCTGGAGGATCTTGATCTGCATCTGGCGGGGAAGTTTTGAATGCCTGAGGATATGCAGGTTTCGGGCTTGCCGCCGTTCCGGGTGTGGCAGCGTGGCGGGGTGCGGCCGGTGCTGGCGCTGCACTGCTCATTGGCGCATGCAGGGGCGTGGTCGGGGTTTGCGGCGCGGCTTTCGGGGGTGACGATCACCGCCACCGATCAGCCGGGCCACGGGCGCGCGGCGGATTGGGACGGCAAGACGGATTTGCACGCAGCGACCACGCGGGCCTCGATCGCCATGGCGGAAGAGATCGCCGGCGGTGGGCCGGTGGATATTCTGGGGCACTCGTTTGGTGGCACGGTGGCGCTGCGGATCGCGTTGGAGCGGCCAGACCTCGTGCGCAGTCTTGTGCTGGTGGAGCCGGTGATTTTCGCGGCGGCGCTTGCGGCAGGGGACGCGGCCTATGCGCCGTTCCGGGCGGCGCATCTGGCGTTTTCGGCTTTGGTGCAGGCGGGGCAGTTTGAGGCGGCGGCGGCGATGTTTCACGGCATCTGGGGCACGGGCGAGCCTTTGGCCGATCTGCCAGCGCGCAGCCGGAGTTATATGGTGGAGCGTATCCATCTGATTGCAGTGCAAAATCCGGTGTTGCTGGAGGATGGCGCGGGGCTGTTGCGCCCGATGGGGCTGGAGGCGGTGCGGGTGCCGGTGCTGTTGATCGAAGGCGCGCTAAGCCCGCCGATCATCGCGGCGGTGCACGGGGCGCTGGCGCGGCGGTTGCCGAATGTTGCACGGCTGGCGGTGCCGGGGGCTGGGCATATGGTGCCGATTACCCATGCCGAAGCGGTGGCGGTGGCGGTGCAGGCGCATCTGG
>JANNAV010000122.1:0-4583 GCA_031384695.1 Paracoccaceae bacterium | reverse complement strand
AACACCGCCGCCCACACCTCTTCGGTATCGGCCAGCGTGACCGACACGAATTCGGCCGCCGTTCTGTCCGCCTCGGTCATCTCGACAGGCGCGCCGCCCTGCCCCACTCCCGGATCGTTCAGCAGCGGCGTCACATCAATGCCCAGAAAATAGCCCAGCAACAGCACCACCACCAGACCGACGCCGCCGATACTGCCCGCGCGCCCGCCGCCCCGGCCACCACCCGCGCTGCGACGATCCTCGATGTTGTTGCTGCCCCGCCTGCCCCGCCATTCCATAGCACACCCCCTCCAACCCGGTCACCCCTCCACCATACCGCGACGCCTGCCAAGCGCAACGCAGTTGCAACATGCCGCCACTTGACGCCCACTTGACGCCGCCCGCGGGGCATGGCCTTAGGGGGCGTTGACCGGCAAAAGGCCCCCCATGTTTCGCGCGCTTTATGACTGGACTTTGCGTTGGGCGGGCTCGCGCCATGCCGAGGCGGCGATGGGCGCGGTGTCCTTCGTGGAAAGTTCGGTGTTCCCGGTGCCCGCAGATGTGCTGTTCATCCCGATGTGCCTCGCGCGGCCCGAGCGCGCGATGCGCTATGCGCTGGTGGCCAGCGTCACGTCGGTGCTGGGTGGCGTGCTGGGCTGGAGCATCGGCTATTACGCCTTCGATCTGATCGCCCGCCCGCTTCTCGATTTCTATGGCAAGCGGGCGGCGTTTGACGCGCTGAAAACCGCCACCGGCGATGGCACGGTGCTGGTGATGCTGGTCACCTCGGGCCTCACGCATCTGCCACCGATGAAGCTGGTCACCATCCTTGCGGGGGTGGTGGGGTTCGATCTGAAATGGTTCATCCTGTCGGCGATCATCGCACGGGGCGGGCGGTTTTACGGCCTCGCCTTCGCGCTCAGGCGCTACGGCCCGCAGGTGGTGGGGTTCATCGAACGGCGGTTCATGCTGATCTGCCTTGCCTTGGCAGGGCTGCTGGCACTGGGGTATCTTCTGGTGAAACTCTTCTGAAAGGTTTGCTATGCGCAGCTTCGGCCTGATCCTTGTGGCGCTTGCGGGCTCGGCGGCCTTGCTGGCGGGGGCTTTTGCGTTTCAGTATCTGGGCGGGCTTGCGCCGTGCCAATTGTGCCTGTGGCAGCGTTGGCCGCATGCCGCAGCCGTGGCAATCGGGCTTGCAGCCCTGTTCGCGGCACCGGGTGGCATCCGGCGGGCGCTGGCGGGATTGGGCGCCATCGCGGCATTGACCACGGCGGCGATTGCAGCGTTTCATGTGGGGGTCGAGCAAAAGTGGTGGGCGGGGCTGGCCTCCTGCACCGCAGGTTCGGTTCAGGGGCTCAGCGGCGCGGATCTGTTGAACACCGATGTCGTGCTCGCGCCGGTGGTGCGCTGCGATGCGGTGGCCTGGGCGATGTTCGGCCTCTCGATGGCGGGATGGAACGCGGTTCTTTCCGTCGGCCTTGCCGTCCTGTGGGTGCTGGCCGCCCGCCGCACCTGACAGCCCGCCGCACCAGACAGCCCCCTACCCTTGCAAACGCTGATGCTCCTGCAGCGCGAAACGGTCGGTCATGCCCGCCACATAATCGGCCACGATCCGGGCAAGCCCGGTATCGCCTTGTGCCCGCGCCACATCGGCGTGCCATTCCTGCGGCAGCAGTTCGGGCTGCGCCATGAACATCGGGAACAGCCCGTTCACCACCCCGGTCACCCGCGCGCGCTCCACCATCACCGAGGGCGCGCGGTACATCCGGGTGAACAGAAAGCTGCGGATCACCTTCAACTCCTGAAACAGCGGTTTGGAAAAGCGGATCATGGTGGTGCCAAGGCCGCGCACGTCGGCCGCCGATTTCGGGCGCGCGGCATCAAGGCGGCCCTGCGCCACCGCGATCACATCTTCCACCATCCGCCCGAACACCCGCCGCAATGCCTCGTGGCGGCGGCGCATCTTGTCGAGGCCCGGATAGGCCGCGTCCACCGCCGCAAACGCCGGGCCCGTCACCGGCAGTTCCATCAGATCGGCCTCGCTGAACAGGCCCGAGCGCAGGCCGTCATGCAGATCATGGTGCGAATAGGCCACATCGTCGGCAATCGCCGCCACCTGCGCCTCGGCCGAGGCATGGGTGTGCAACTCCAGATCCCACTCGCCGTTCACCTGCGCCAAGGCATAAGGCAGCGCCCCCGTCACCGGGCCATTGTGCTTGGCGATACCTTCCAGCGCCTCCCATGTCAGGTTCAGCCCGTCGAAATCGGCATAGTGCCGTTCCAGCCGGGTGACGATCCGCAGCGCCTGCGCGTTATGATCAAAGCCGCCGTAGGGCTGCATCAGGGCGGCCAGCGCATCCTCGCCGGTATGGCCAAACGGCGTGTGGCCCAGATCATGCGCCAGCGCCACCGCCTCGGCCAGATCGGTGTTCAGGCCCAGAACGCCGGCAACGGTGCGCGCCACCTGCGCCACCTCGATGGTATGGGTCAGGCGGGTGCGGTAATAATCGCCTTCATGCTCCACAAACACCTGCGTCTTGTGCTTCAGCCGCCGAAAGGCCGAGGAATGGATGATCCGGTCGCGGTCGCGCTGAAATGGCGAGCGGAACGACGACAGGCTTTCGGGGTGCAGCCGCCCGCGCGAATGTTCGGGAAAGCAGGCATAGGGTTGAAGCATTGGTTTGCCCTTTGCTTGTTGAAACGTCTCAGGCATCCTATATGGAAAATACCGCAGCTTTGATATGGATATCCGCCATGCAGTTGACCATCCCTCCGCGCGTGACAGACCGCGCCTTCGCCCGCCTGACCGAGATCGCGGTGCTGACGGGCGAGGCCAAGGCGCTGCGTGTGGCCGTCGAAGGCGGCGGCTGTTCCGGCTTTCAGTATGATATCCGGCTGGATGATGCGGCAAGCGATGATCTGGTGCTGGAAAAAGACGGCGCGCGGGTGCTGGTGGATCAGATCTCGCTGCCGTTTCTGGCAAATGCAGTGATCGATTTCACCGAAGAGCTGATCGGCGCGCGTTTCGTGATCGAAAACCCCAATGCCTCCAGTTCCTGCGGCTGCGGCACCAGTTTCTCGATCTGACGCCGCAGATTTTGCGTGGCAGCCCTCGCCATCGGGTGCAGCGACGCTAGTTTCCGCAAAAGCGCGGAGAAGCTGCCATGACCACAGTTCTGATGCTGGGCTCTGCCCCGATGGCGATGGAGGCGCGCGACTGGCCCCGCGCGCCGTTCGACCACGTGGTTGCGATCAACAACGCCTGGGCCATCCGCCGGGATTGGGATCACATGATCCACCCTTGGGATTATCCCGAAACGCTGCACCCCCAGCCGGACCGCGACCAGACACTGGTGACAGAAACCGATTTCGTACCGGCGCAGAACAGCTATGGTGGCTTTGTCTATGCCGGTGCCACCATGGCCTTCACCGCCTGCTATTGGGCGCTGCACGCCCTGCGCCCCAAAGTGATCGCAATGTTCGGCTGCGACATGCACTATCCCAGCAGCGGGCAGACGCATTTTTATGGCAAGGGATCGCCCGATCCGCTCCGCCCCGATATCACGCTGCAATCGCTTGAGGCGAAATCGGCGCGTCTGATGATCCTTGCGGCACGGCAAGGCTGTGCCATGGTCAATCTGTCCACCGGCCCGTCGCGGCTGATCTTCCCGCGCGTGCAGCGGCCGCAGGCGCCCCTTGCCCGCCCGCTTGGTTTTTGCCCTGATGCCGTGGCACGGGCCGAGGCGCGGGAAACAGCGCTTGGCTATCTGGTGCCATCGGGGCGCTATTGGGAAGACCTTGCCCGGTTTGATGCCCGCGCGCTTGCCGATCTTGATGCGATGTGGCTTGCCGCGGCCTCTGTTCCGTGGGAGCAAACCGGCTGAACGCGGGCCACGCTTGTGCGCCGGGTTCCGGCGGCCTAAACAGGGCCATCCAGGCAGGACACGGCGATGAAACTTGCAACTTTCAATATCAACGGCATCAAGGCCCGGATCGAGGCCCTGCCCGCATGGCTGGCCAGCGCCGCCCCGGATGCGGTCTGCCTGCAAGAAATCAAATCGCAGGACGAGGTTTTCCCGCGCGAGATGTTCGAGGCGATGGGCTACCGCGTCGAAACCCATGGCCAGAAAGGCTTTAATGGCGTCGCAATCCTGTCGCGGCTGCCGCTGGAGGATGTGGTGCGCGGCCTGCCGGAAAGTGATGCGCCCGGATTTGAGCCCGACGCGCAGGCCCGCTGGATCGAGGCCACGGTGATGGGCGCGCGCGCGGTGCGGTTCTGCGGGCTGTATCTGCCCAACGGCAACCCGGCACCGGGGCCGAAATACGATTACAAACTGGCATGGATGGCCCGGATGGAGGCGCGGATGCGGGTTTTGCTGGCCGGTGAAGAGCCGGTGATCTTTGCCGGCGATTACAACGTGATCCCGCAGCCCGAGGATGCCGCCAAGCCTGATGCCTGGGCAGAAGATGCGCTCTTCCTGCCGCAAAGCCGCGCCGCTTACCGCCGCCTGCTGAACCTTGGCCTTTATGATGCGTTCCGCCTGCGCAACCCGCACGCCGGGCAGTATTCGTTCTGGGATTATCAGGCCGGCGCGTGGGAACGT
>JANNAV010000090.1:0-7000 GCA_031384695.1 Paracoccaceae bacterium | reverse complement strand
GGCCACAAGGGTAAGCCATATCTTCGATCTGCGTGGCCCCAGCATCTCGGTGCAGACGGCCTGTTCCACCTCTTTGGTGGCGGTGCATTACGCGGTGCAGGCGCTGTTGAACGGCGAGTGCGATATGGCGCTGGCGGGCGGCGTGACCATAGAGTTGCCGCAGAACCGCGGGTATCTGTTCACCGAGGGCGAGATATTGTCGCCCGACGGGCATTGCCATGCCTTTGATCACCGCGCGCAGGGCACAGTGTTCGGCTCGGGTGCGGGTGCGGTGGTTTTGCGCCGCCTGAAGGATGCGGTGGCGGATGGGGATCATATCTGGGCGGTGATCAAGGGCTCGGCTGTCAACAATGACGGGGCGGCGAAGGCGGGGTATCTGGCACCTTCGGTTGAGGGGCAGGCGCGGGCGATTGCCGAGGCGCAGGCGGTGGCGGGGGTTTCGGGGGGGCAGGTCAGCTATGTGGAGTGCCACGGCACCGGCACCTATCTGGGCGATCCGATTGAAGTGGCGGCGCTGACTTCGGCGTTTCGGGAAACCACCGATGTGGTGGGGCATTGCGCGATTGGGTCGGTGAAAACCAACATCGGGCATACGGATACGGCGGCGGGGGTGGCGGGGCTGATCAAGGTGGCGCTGGCGCTGCATCACCGGCAGGTGCCGCCGAGCCTTGGGTATGAGGCGGCGAACCCGGCGATTGAATTTGCAGGCTCGCCCTTCCGGGTGAATGACCGGCTGGTGGATTGGGTTAGCGATGGCGTGCGGGTGGCGGGGGTGAATGCGCTGGGCGTGGGGGGGACCAATGCGCATGTGGTGGTGCAGGAAGCGCCTTTGGCCGGTGCGCAGCCAAGCATCTGGCCGTTTCAGCCGCTGGTGATCTCGGCACGCTCAAAGGCGGCGCTGGATGCGGCTTGCGCGCGGTTGGCTGTGCATTTGCGGGCGCACCCGGAGCAGGCGCTGGCGGATGTGGCCTATACGCTGAAAGAGGGTCGGCGGGCGTTTGACAAGCGGCGGGTGCTGGTGGCGGCGAGCCATGTTGAGGCCGCAGGCTTGCTGGAGGCGGGCGATCCGCGCCGGGTGTTCAGCCATGATCATCTGGGGGATGCGCCCGAGGTGGTGTTCATGTTCCCCGGTGGTGGCGCGCAATACGCCGGGATGGCGCGCGATTTGTATGCGACCGAGCCGGTGTTTGCCGACTGGATGGATCAGGGGCTGGCCATTCTGCAACCGAAGCTGGATTACGATATCCGGGCGTTGTGGCTGCCCGAGCCGGGGGCGGAGGCAGAGGCTGCGGAGCGGTTGAAGCGGCCTTCGGTGCAACTGCCGCTGATCATGATCACCGAATATGCGCTGGCGCAGTTGTTCATCAGCTGGGGGGTGGTGCCTGCGCTGCTGGTTGGCCATTCGATGGGCGAGAATACGGCGGCTTGCGTGGCGGGGGTGATGAGTTTTGCTGATTGCATCGGGCTGGTGCATCTGCGGGGCACGTTGTTTGATACGATTGCGGCGGGGGGGATGCTGTCGGTGCCGATGGCGGAGGCGGAGTTGGCGGCGCATATCACCGGCGATCTGGATCTGGCCTCGGTGAACGCGCCGGGGTTGTGCGTGGTTTCGGGGCCGGATTTGGCGTTGGACGCGCTGGCGGCTGTGTTGGCGGCGTCAGGGGTGGAGACGCAGCGGATTGCCATCAATATCGCGGCGCATTCGCGGATGCTGGAGCCGATACTAGCGCGGTTCCGGGCGTTCTTGCAGGGGATAAAGCTGTCGCCGCCCAGGGTGCCGATCATCTCGAACCGCTCCGGTGCGGTGCTGACGGCGGCGGAGGCTACGAGTGCGGAGTATTGGACGGCGCATCTGCGCGGCACGGTGCAGTTTCAGGCTTGCATGGCGCATCTGATGGCGGAGCCTGCGCGGGTTTATGTTGAGATGGGGCCGGGGCGGGCGCTGTCATCGCTGGCGCAGGCCAATGGGGTGAGTGGGGGCCAGGTGATTGCGGCGCTGCGCCATCCTGAGCAGGTTATGGCGGATGATGCCTGGCATCTGGGATGTATAGCACGGCTTTGGGCTTGTGGGGTGGCGGTGGACTGGGAGCCGGTCTGGGCGGGGGGCAAACGGCGGCGGGTGCCACTGCCGGGCTATGCATTTCAGCGCAAGACCTATTTCATCGCGCCGGGCCGGGCGGAGGTGCGCGAGGCCGCGTTGCCCGCGCGCGTGGAGGATATGGCGGCGTGGGGCTGGCAGCCGCATTGGCGGCCCGCGGCGAGCGGCTTTGATCTGGAGGGCGATCTGGCGGGCGCGCCCGTGCAAAGCTGGTTGGTGTTTCTGGATACCGAGGGGCTGGGGGCGGCGGTTGTGGCGCGGTTGCGGGCGGCAGGGCACCGGGTGGTGACGGTGCGGGCGGCGGTTAGTTTCGGGCGCGACGGGGCGGAGGGGTACTTTCTGTCGCCGGAGCGCGGGCGCGAGGGCTATGATCTGCTGATCCGCGATCTGGTGGCGCAGGGGCGGGTGCCGGGGCGGATCGGGCATTTCTGGCTGGTGACGGGGCGCGAGGCATTCAGGCCGGGATCGAGTTTCTTTCACCGCAATCTGGAGCAGGGGTTTTATGCGCTGTTGTTTCTGGCCCAAGCCATGGCGGAGGAGAACCTGCCGCGCCCGGCTCATCTGACGGTGGTGACGACGGGGGCTGTGCAGGTGCGCGGCGAGGGGTTGGCGAACCCGGAGAAGGCCACGGTGATGGGGCCGGCGCTGGTGATCGGACGGGAATTGCCGGGGGTGACGGTATCGACGCTGGATCTGGTGTTGCCGGGGGCCAAGGGGCTTGCGCGGTTGGGCGAGCAGGTGGTGGAGGAGATGCTGGCGGAACCTGCGGGCCGGATTGCGGCACTTCGGGGCGAGCGGCGGTTTGAGTTGGGGTTGAAGGCCAGTGCTTTGCCCGATCTGGGGCCCGAGGTGGCAGAGGCTTTGCCGCAGGGTGCGCATGTGCTGATTACCGGCGGGTTTGGCGGCATTGGTCTGACGATTGCCGAGGATCTGATCCGGCGGTGCGGGGCGAAGATCACGTTGATTGCGCGGCGGGCGTTGCCGGAGCGGGGGGCGTGGCAGGGGTATCTGGCGGGGCATGCGGTGGGCGATCCGGTGGCACGGCGGATACTGGCGTTGCAGCGGCTAGAGGCTTTGGGCGGCGATATCCATGTGACGGCGGCGGATGTGTGCAACTTGCAGGAGATGCAGGCGGCGCGGGATGCGGCGGTGGCGCGGTTTGGCCGGGTGCAGGTGGTGATCCATGCGGCGGGGGTGGTGGATGACGGGCCGCTGATGACGAAAACGCCTGCCGAGGTGGAGGAGGTGTTCGCGCCCAAGCTGCATGGCACGCTGATTTTGGACAGGTTGTTCCCGGACGGGGCGGTTGATCTGATGGTGCTGTTCGCCTCGACCTCGACCGTCACCGGGCCTGCGGGGCAGATTGATTATGTGGCGGCGAATGCGTTTTTGAATGCCTATGCCGCGTCAAGGGCGGGGGGGCGCACCCGGGTGTTGGCGCTGAACTGGGGGATATGGAGCGGGGTTGGCATGGCCGCCGAGGCGTTGGGCGCGAAGGTGGCGTCGCCTGCGGTGCCGGTTCAGGCGGCGATGCTGGACAGTGCCGGGTTTGACGCGCAAGGCAACCGGGTGTTCACGGCGCGCTATGGGATGGACCGCTGGGTGCTGGACGGGCACCGGACGGCTGCGGGGCAGGCGTTGATTCCCGGCACCGGGATTGTGGAGATTGCCGCCGAGGCGATGGCCGCGCAGGGTGAAGGCAGCGCGTTTGAGGTGCGGGATATGTACTTTTTCCGGCCTTTGGATGTGGCGGATGGGGCGGCGCGGGATATCCGCGTGAGGCTGGTTCGTACGGATGAGGGGTATGGGTTCGAATTGCGCTCGGGTGTTGTGCATCAGGGGCGCGTGGGGTGGCAGTTGCATGCCGCAGCACGGGTGATGCCTTTGGCAGGGGTTGCGCGGCCTTTGGATGTGCAGGCGGTTGCGGCAAGGTTGCCGGAGGCGGAGGTTGGGCAGGGGCTGGCCAGCCCGCAAGAGGCGCATCTGCGGTTCGGGCCGCGCTGGCGGGTGTTGCAAAGCCGGGCGCTGGGCGCGCGCGAGGGGTTGGCGCGGCTGACGCTGCCTGCGGCGTTTCGGGGGGATATGGCGGCGGGGTGGCTGTTGCATCCGGCGTTGATGGATATGGCGACGGGCTGGGCGATGGGGTTGATTGCGGGCTACCGGCCCGATCATCTTTGGGTGCCGGTGTCTTATGGCCGCATCCGGGTGTATGGTGCGCTGCCCTGCGATATCGTCAGTTGGGTGCGGAGTGCCGCCGCCAACCGGGCGGAGGCTGCCGGGGCCAGTTTTGATATCACCCTCGCCACGCCCGAGGGGGTGGTTTGTGTGGAGATCGAGGGGTTCAGTATCCGCAAGCTGGACGGGGCGTTGAGCTTTGCCGCCGCCGATCCGCGCGGTTTGGAGTTTGATGAAGGGCCGGGGGTGAAGACTGTCTCGCCTGCCGGGGAGCGGCTGTTGCAGGCGTTTTCGCAAGGGATCCGGCCCGAGGAGGGGGCTTTGGCATTTCAGCGTGCGCTGGGGGTGCGGGGCGCGCAGGTTTATGTCTCGTCGCTTGATTTGCCGGGGTTGGTCCGGCAGACCAGTGCGGTGGAGGCGGCGCGGGCGGAAGGGCAAAGCTTTGAGCGGCCCGACCTCGACACCGCCTATGTGGCGCCGCGCAATGATGTGGAGCGGGTGCTGACCGGCTTTTGGCAGGATTTGCTGGGGGTGGCGCAGGTGGGGGTTGAGGACAGCTTTTTCGATCTGGGCGGGCATTCGTTGATTGCGGTGCGGCTGTTTGCGATGGTGAAAAAGGCCTACCGGGTGGATTTCCCGATCTCGGTTCTGTTCGAGGCACCGACGATTGCGCGCTGTGCGGCGATGATTTCGGCGGAGATCGGCGACAGTGCGGTGCAGGCGGCACCGGTGCGGCGGTTCACCCATCTGGTGCCGATGCATCAGGGCGAAGGCGGGGCGCGCGCGCCGTTTTTCCTGGTGGCGGGGATGTTCGGCAATGTGTTGAACCTGCGGCATCTGGCGCAGCTGATCGGTGGTGACAGGCCGTTTTATGGGCTGCAGGCGCGCGGGCTTTATGGCGATGCAGCACCACATGACACGATTGCCGAGGCGGCGGCGGATTACATTGCCGAGTTGCGGCAGGTGCAGGCGAAAGGGCCTTATCTGTTGGGCGGCTTTTCCGGGGGTGGTTTGACCGCGTGGGAGATGTCGCGGCAGTTGGAGGCTTTGGGGGAAGAGGTGGCGGTGCTGGTGCTGCTGGACACGCCATTGCCGGTACGGCCTGCGTTGAGCCGCCGTGACAAGGCGATGATCAAGCTGGCCGAGATACGGCGCAAGGGCTTGGGGTATCTGGTGGAATGGGCGCGGGCGCGGTGGGAATGGGAGCGGCGCAAGCGCGATCCGGCTGCGCAGGCCGAGGGCGAGACGCAGTTTCACAACGCGGCGATTGAGGCGGCGTTCCGGGCGGCTTTGCCGGGGTATCAGTTGCCAAGGCGGCAGGGGGCGACGGTGTTGTTCCGCCCGCCGTTGGACAAGCATTGGCAGGTGAGTGCGGGGCAATGGGTGAGTGCGGGCAAGGAATATGTGTTTGGTGACAATGATTTGACGGGGCATGCGCCGAAGCTGGAGGTGATCGAGGTGCCGGGGGATCACGATTCCATGGTGCTGGAGCCGAATGTGCGGGTGATGGCGGCGCGGTTGCGGGCGGTTATTGCGCGGGCAGAAGTGGTTGTGGAAGCGGTGCCCTTTGCCGAGGCGGCGGAATGAGCGGGCTGTTGACGATCATCCTGAACTGGCGGACGCCGGAAATGACGCTGCGGGCGGCGGAGGCGGCGTTGGTGGCGCTTGAGGGGATCGAGGGGGCGTTGACGATTGTGGACAATGCTTCGGGCGATGGGTCTTTCGAGGTGATGCGGGATGCGGTTGTGGCGCGGGGCTGGGACCGAGGGCCGCAAGCGGTGCGGGTGTTGCAGGCGGGGCGCAATGGCGGGTTTGGCGCGGGGAATAATTTCGGGATCCGGGCGGGGTTGGCGGATGGCGGCTGGCCGGATTACGTTTATATTCTGAATTCGGATGCGTTTCCGGCCAAGGGGGCCATCCGGGCACTGCTGGATCATCTGGAGGCGCATCCTGAAACCGGGTTTGCGGGCAGCTATATTCATGGGCCTGAGGGCGATCCGCACCGCACCGCGTTCCGGTTCCCTTCCATCGCGTCGGAGTTTGAGGCGGCGATCAGGTTTGGCCCGGTCAGCCGGTTGCTGCGGCGCAAGATTGTGGCGCGGCCTATCCCTGAGGCGACGATGCAGGTGGATTGGCTGGCCGGGTGCAGCCTGATGATGCGGCAATCGGTGCTGGCGCAGATTGGCTTGTTTGACGAGGCGTTTTTCCTCTATTTCGAGGAGACCGATCTGTGTCTGCGGGCGGCGCGGGCGGGGTGGCCGACGGATTACGTGCGGACCAGCGAGGTGGCGCATATCGGTTCGGTTTCCACCGGCATGAAGGAGTGGCACCGGGTGCCGGGGTTCTGGCTGGACAGCCGCAGGCATTATTTCACCAAATCGCACGGGCGTATTTATGCGGCGCTGGCGACGCTGGCGTTGCTTGCGGGCGGGGTCTTGTGGCGGGCGAGGCTGCTGGTGCAACACAAGCCTTTGGCCGACCCGCCGCATTTTCTGCGCGATCTTGCGCTACATGCGCTGCGGACGCGTTCCGCCGAAACCCATCTTGCCGAGTGAGCCGATGACCCCATTCACCACCCTTCTGATTGGCAATGAAAGCCTGACGCGGCAGTGCGGCGAGGCGCTGCTGGCGCGCGGGCACGGGGTTGCGGCGGTGGTGAGTGCGAACCCGGACGTGCGGGAATGGGCTGCGGCGCGCGGGTTGCGGGTGGCTTTGGATTGGGCCGAT
>JANNAV010000073.1:0-76264 GCA_031384695.1 Paracoccaceae bacterium | reverse complement strand
ACGCCCGAGGACTGGGCCCGCGCCGAAAGCATCTTTGCCGCCCTTTATCCCCGCGCATGAGCCTGAATGTCGCCCTGCGCTGTGATGCCTCGACCGAGATCGGCACCGGGCATGTGATGCGCTGTCTGACGCTGGCGCTGGGGTTGCGCGCGGCGGGGCACCGTTGCACGTTTATCGCGCGCGATTTGCCGGGGGGTTTGGGGGAGCGGATCACGGCGGAGGGGTTCGCGCTGGTGCGCCTGCCCACGCCGGATGCGGCTTTTGTGCCGGAAGGGGCAGCGCCTGCGCATGCGGGTTGGGCGGGGGTGCCTTGGCAGCGCGATGCCGCCGAGACGCGGGCGGTGCTGGAGGCGGGGTATGACTGGGTGGTGCTGGATCATTATGCGTTTGATATCAAATGGCAAAGTATCGCGGTGCCGCCTGCTGCGCGGCTTGCGGTGATCGATGATCTGGCCGACCGGGTGCATCGGTGCGATCTGCTGCTGGACCAGAATCTGGGGCGCAAGGCGGCGGATTATGATCGGTTGGTGCCTGTTCTGGCGGAACGGCTGATCGGGCCGGACTATGCGCTGTTGCGGCCCGGGTTTGCCGGGTTGCGCGATGCGGCGCTTGCCGCGCGGGCGGCGCGGGGGGGGGCACTTTGCCACATTCTGATTGCCCTGGGGGGGGTTGATCAGCCGGGGGTGTCGCGGCTGTTGCTGCGGGCGCTTGCCGGTTTGCCGTTGCCGGTGGGCGTGCGGATTGATGTGGTGATGGGGCCCGCGTCGCCAAGCCTTGACCGAGTGCGGGCCGAGGCCGCGCGGATGCCGGTGCCCTGCCGCGTGCTGGTGGATGTGGTCGATATGGCGGGTCTGATGGCCAGCGCCGATCTGGCCATCGGTGGGGTTGGCGGCACGGCTTGGGAGCGGTGCGCCCGTGGCCTGCCGTCGCTGTTCGTGGTGATGGCCGATAATCAGGCGGCGGGGGCGGCGGCACTGGTGGCGGCGGGGGCGGGTTTGATGCTGGGGGTGGCGGGGGCGAAGGGTTTGGCCGGGCGGCTGGCGGAGGCTTTGGCGATGCTGTCAGAGCCCGCCGCGTTGCAGGCAATGAGTGCGCGGGCTGCGGCGGTGACCGGGGGGCGCGGCACGGGTGCGATGGTGGCCGCGATCTGTGCGCCGGCCCTGCATCTGCGCGCGGCGGCGATGGCGGATGCGCCGTTGGTCTGGCAATGGCGGGCGATTGCCGATGCCAACGCGTTGAAATCCGGTGTGAAATCAAGCCTTGCGGCGCATTGCGCGTGGTTTGAGGCGGCCTTGCAAGCGCCCGGAATGCGGCTTTACATGGCGTGCACCGATCATCCGGTGGGGCACCTGCGGCTGGATGACAGCGAAAGAGTTGGCACGGCAACGGTCAGCCTGTTGCTGGGTGCGGGCGTTGCGGGCCGGGGGGTTGGGCGGCGGATACTGGCGCTTGCCACAGCGGAAGCGCGCCGGATTGGCCTGCGGCAGTTGCTTGCCGAAATTCACCCCGGCAATGCGGCGTCGCTGCGGGTGTTTGCGGCGGCGGGCTTCAGGGACGCGCCGCCTGTCGCGGGGTTTGCACGGCTGATCCTGACGCTTTA
The DNA here is from genome assembly GCA_031384695.1 of Paracoccaceae bacterium. Classification (GTDB taxonomy): domain Bacteria; phylum Pseudomonadota; class Alphaproteobacteria; order Rhodobacterales; family Rhodobacteraceae; genus JANNAV01. Next base: position 74,664 of record JANNAV010000073.1, on the reverse strand, counting down.
GAACGGGGCTGCCGCCCTGCCCTTGCCAAATCAGCCCGGCCCGGTCATCGCTTGGCCAAAGGAGACACTGATGCCCAAAACGCCGCCCCAGATCGTGATCGACAGCCGTGCCATCGGTGCAGCGCACCCGCCTTACGTGATTGCCGAACTGTCGGCCAATCACAACGGTGATCTGGGCAAGGCTCTGACAATCATCGACAAAGCCGCCGGGGCCGGGGTTTCGGCGGTGAAAATGCAGACCTACCGGCCCGATACCATCACCCTCAATTCGGCCCGGCCCGACTTTCAGATCACCGAAGGGCAATGGCAGGGCCGCAGCCTTTATGAGCTTTACCAATGGGCGCATACGCCGTGGGAGTGGCATGCGGAGTTGTTCGCGCGGGCAAAAGCGCGGGGGGTGACGATGTTTTCCTCGCCGTTCGATGCCACTGCGGTGGACCTGCTGGAAGACCTGAACGCGCCGGCCTACAAGATCGCCAGTTTCGAGGCGGTTGATCTGCGGCTGATCCGCTATGCGGCGGCGACGGGCAAGCCGATGATCATCTCGACCGGCATGGCGGATGCGGATGAAATTGCCGAGGCGATTGACGCTGCGCGCGATGGCGGCTGCCGGGAACTGGCGATCTTGCACTGCGTTTCGGGCTATCCTGCCCCGGCGGGCGATTACAACCTGCGCACCATCCCCGACATGATCGGCCGTTTCGGGCTGGTGACCGGGCTTTCCGATCACACGCTGGACAACACGACGGCGATTGCGGCGGTGGCTTTGGGGGCGTCGATCATCGAAAAGCACATCACCTTGGACCGTCAGGGCGGCGGGCCGGATGACAGCTTTTCGCTTGAACCACCTGAATTTGCAGCCCTTTGTACCGCTGCCAACACAGCCTGGGGCGCGCTTGGGGCGGTGGATTACGGCCGCAAATCATCCGAGCAGGGCAACGCGGTATTCCGCCGCTCGCTTTACTTCGTCAAGCCGTTGCAGGCGGGGGATATCATCACGGCAGACGCCATCCGGTCGGTGCGGCCGGGCTATGGTGCGGCACCCAAGCATTGGGACAGCATCATCGGCAAGCGGTTGCGCCGGGCGGTGGAGGCGGAAACGCCGGTTGATCTGTCGCAGATCGAGGGGCTGACGGGGTAAGGCCGCGCGCGCATTGCCCCAAGGAATAAAGGGTGCTGCATGGCGCATCGCGGCTTTACGCCTGCCCTGCTGTCGTCTAATCAAGACTGACAGCAACAGGGGTTTTGATGCGCATTCTGATCACCAATGATGACGGCATCAACGCGCCGGGGCTGGAAGTTCTGGACCGGATCGCCAATGAGATTGCCGGGGCCGATGGCGAGGTCTGGACGGTGGCGCCCGCGTTCGAGCAATCCGGCGTCGGCCATTGCATCAGCTATACCCGCCCGATGATGATCATGAAGCTTGCGCCGCGCCGCTTTGCGACCGAAGGCAGCCCGGCGGATTGCGTGATGGCGGCGATTTATGATGTGTTCGAGGGGGCCAAGCCCGATCTGGTGCTTTCGGGGGTGAACCGGGGCAACAATTCGGCCGAGAACGTGCTTTATTCCGGCACCATCGGCGGCGCGATGGAGGCGGCGTTGCAGGGCATTCCGGCCATAGCACTGTCGCAGTTCATGGGGCCGCGCACCGAAGAGATTGTCGATCCGTTCGAGGCGGCGGCACGGCATGGCACGGCTGCGGTGCGGGCGTTGTTGGACCGTGGGTTGTGGGACAATGCCGATTACCGTTTGTTTTACAACGTGAATTTTCCGCCGGTGCCTGCCGCAGACGTCAAGGGGATCAAGGTGGCGGCGCAAGGCTTTCGCCGTGAGACCGCCTTTGGGCTGGAGCCGCATATCTCGCCTTCGGGGCGCAAGTTCCTGTGGATAAAGGGCGGCCCGCAGCAAACGCCCACTCTGCCGGGAACTGACGCGGCGGTGAACCTGCAAGGCTATATCTCGGTTACGCCGATGCGGGCGGATCTGACCGCGCATGACCAACTGGCCGATCTTGCCGCACGGCTTGGCTGATGGAAAACGGCCTGCCTGATCCGCCGGAAGAAACGGTGGCAGAGCGCAAGATGCGGTTTTTGTTCGCGCTTCGCTCGCGTGGGGTGACGGAGGGGCGGGTGCTGAACGCGATGGAGCGCATTGATCGCGGCATGTTCGTGAAGGGGCTGTTTGCGGAGCGTGCCTATGAGGATATGCCGCTGCCGATTGCCTGCGGGCAGACCATCAGCCAGCCTTCGGTGGTGGGGTTGATGACGCAGGCGCTGGCGGTGCAGCCGCGCGATACGGTGCTGGAGGTGGGCACGGGATCGGGCTATCAGGCGGCGATCCTGAGCCAGCTTGCGCGACGGGTCTACACGGTGGACCGGCACCGCAGGCTGGTGCGCGAGGCGGCGGATCTGTTCCGCGACATGGGGTTGGTGAATATCGTGGCGATGGTGGCGGATGGCAGTTTCGGGCTGCCCGATCAGGCACCGTTTGATCGCATCATCGTGACGGCGGCGGCGGAAGACCCGCCGGGGCCGCTCTTGGCGCAGTTGAAGATCGGCGGTATCATGGTGGTGCCGGTCGGGCAATCGGACGCGGTGCAAAGCCTGATCAAGGTCACGCGCGGGGCTGCGGGGTATGAGTATGAAGAGCTGCGCCCGGTACGATTTGTGCCGTTGGTTGAAGGGCTTGGCGCGGAGTGAGCGCGGCGGGTCATGGCACGTTCCGGGGGGAACCCGGGCAAAACGGATGAGGCAGAGATGAGCGTTTCGCGGTTTCCGGTGATTGGCGTGGTGGCAGGTTTGTGGCTTGCGGGGTGCAGCAATGCGCCCGGTCTGGATTGGGATCTGCGGGGGGGCAGCGGATCGCTTGACACCTCGGGTGCGGTGCGCGGGGTTGCCGATGCACGGCCCGAGGCGGACGGGCGGGGGGTGATCGCGTACCCCGGTTATCAGGTGGCGGTGGCGCGGCGGGGCGATACGGTGGCGTCGGTGGCGGCACGGGTGGGCCTTGGCGCAGAAGAGCTGGCGCGGTATAACGCCTTGCAATCAGGCGATAGTTTGCGCGACGGCGAGGTTCTGGCGATGCCCGGGCGGGGTACGGGCGGGGCGGCCTCCGGGACTGCAACCGGCGGGCTGATCGGCAGCGGGGCGGTGGATGTCAGCACCATCGCCACCACCGCGCTGGACCGGGTTGGCAGCCAGACCACGCCAGTGACGGCGCGGCCTGCGGCGGCGGGCAGCGAGCCAGTACGCCACAAGGTGGCCCGTGGCGAGACCGCGTTTTCGATTGCGCGCACCTACAATGTGTCGGCCAAATCGCTGGCCGAATGGAACGGGTTAGGCGCCGATCTTGAAGTGCGCGAGGGCCAGTTTCTGATCATCCCGACGGCGGGAGCCGCGCCTGATCCGGTGGCGGTTGTCACCGCACCTGGCCAGGGCTCGCCCACCCCCCAGCCGCCCTCGGCGAAAACGCCGTTGCCTGCGGAAAAGCCTGCGGTGGCCGGCGCCAAGCCCAAGGAAACCCCCGCCTCGCCCGATCTGGGGGCAGAGCGGACGGCGGCCTCGGCCACGCGGTTCGTGATGCCGGTGGATGGCAAGATCATCCGGGGTTACGTGAAGAAAAAGAACGATGGCATAGATATTGCGGCGGCGGCGGGGACGGTGGTGAAGGCGGCGGCGGATGGCACGGTGGCGGCGGTGACCAAGGATACCACCGGCACGCCGATCGTGGTGATCCGGCATGCCGACGGCATTCTCACGGTTTATGCGGGCGTTGACGGGGTAAAGCTGGTGAAGGGGGCGGCGGTCAAGCGCGGGCAGGCGATTGCGGCGGTGCGGGCGGGGGCGCAGCCGTTTGTGCATTTCGAAGTGCGCAAGGGGGTGGATAGCGTCGATCCGCTGCCCTATCTGCAATAGGCGGCGGGCGTTGGGTTAACGGGTTGAAATCGCTGCGGAATGGGGCTGTTCATTGCTATGCGGGCGGCTATGCACGGGCCATGCATATGGCAGCGGCCGGTTGCTGTGGTTAACGCGGTTTGATGCGCCGTGAATGCCGGTTGCGGTTGGCATTGGGCGGGGGTACCCGATCCGATCAGCAAACTCTTGTCCGATCCCGGCAAGCTGCGCGGCCTGATCTGCTTCAGGGCCCGATTGCAGGCCCCCCTTGCCCGAACGGCACCCCGCCGATCCCCGCCACACCCCATTGACGCGCCCGCCCCCGCGGTGCTTGGGTTCGCCATGCCGCTCAAGCCCCGCCTCACCGATCCCAACGCCGCCGCCCATGAACGGGTCTACCGCACCTTGCGCCAACAGGTGATGCACGGCGAGCTTGCCCCCGGCCTGCCGATGACCCTGCGCGGCCTCGCCGCCCGGTTCGGCGTCTCGATGACCCCCGCGCGCGAGGCCGTGCGCCGCCTCGTCGCCGAAGGTGCTTTCACCATGTCCTCCTCGGGGCGCATCTCAACCCCCGAACTCACCCCCGACCGCATCGAAGAGCTGGCCGCCATCCGCGCCATGCTGGAGCCCGAGATGGCCGCCCGCGCCCTGCCCCGCGCCCATTTCGCCCTGATCGACCGCCTCGCCGCCATCAACGGCCTCAATCAGGATGCGGTGATGAATCAGGATGCGGTGGCCTACCTGCGCACCAACCTGGAGTTTCACCGCACCCTCTATCTGCGCGCCCAAACTCCGGCGATGCTGGCCCTGTGCGAGACGGTCTGGCTGCAGCTTGGCCCCACCATGCGCGCGGTCTACCAGAAACTGAACCGCCGCGAGGTCTCGCAACACCACCGCGTCATCCTCGCCGCCCTGCGCGCCGGCGACGAGCCGGGCCTGCGCCTTGCCGTGCGCACCGATGTGACGCAAGGCCTGCGCCACCTGCTGGGCTAACGCAGGATGAACTCCAAACGAACTGCCCCCCTTCCCTCCTTTTTCCCTTGCCCGATTTGATTTCAATCAAGCAAGGGGCCATCGCCCCGGCGGCAGCACCTGCCTGCCCCCCATCTGATCGAACAGGCAACCCCCGCCATACCCCCCATTTTCGCCCCCGTACCAAATCCATACCCAAGCCATACCCTTTCCATCCCCGCCAATTCCCGCCCCGCCCCTTGAATCTTGCGCCCCGATGCGCGATGTGGGGGTGAGCAGCAGGGGGGCCGCCATGTCATTGCCGATCCACGCACAGGCCAAATACTGGGGTGCCGCAACAGCGGTGTTTCTTGTCATCCTGTGGTATCTCGGCTCGGTCATGCTACCATTTATTGTGGGTGGCGCGCTGGCCTACTTCCTCGATCCGGTGGCCGACCGGCTTGAAAGCCTCGGCCTTGGCCGGGTCGCGGCCACCGGCGTCATCACCCTCGCGGCCCTGCTGATCGTGGTGCTTCTGGTACTCGCCGTCATCCCCACCCTGATCGAGCAACTGACAGCCCTGATCAACGCCGCCCCCCAGATCGCCCACAAGTTGCAGAACTTCCTGACCGAACGTTTCCCCGCCCTGTCGGATGAAACCTCCACCATCCGCCTTACCCTCGCCAAGATCGGCGCGGCCATTCAATCCAAGGGCGGCGCTTTGGCGGAAAGCGTTATTTCCTCGGCGCTTAGCCTGATATCGGCGCTGGTTTTCCTGTTCGTGGTGCCGGTGGTCACCTTCTATCTGCTGGTCGATTGGGACAGGATGCTGGCCCGCATCGACGCGCTTTTGCCGCGCGATCATGCGCCGGTGGTGCGGCAACTGGGGGCGGAAGTTGACGCGGTGATGGCCGCCTTTGTGCGCGGGCAACTGTCAGTCTGCCTTGCCATGGGCACGTTTTATTCGGTCGCGCTGATGGCTGCAGGCCTGCAATTCGGCCTGATCGTCGGCGCCATTTCCGGCGCCATCACCTTCATTCCCTACGTCGGCCCGCTGATCGGCGGCGGCCTCGCCATCGGCCTCGCCCTCTATCAGTTCTGGGGCGAATGGCTTTCCATCGGCCTGATTGCCGCCATTTTCGTGGCCGGGCAGTTCATCGAAGGCAACATCCTGTCGCCGAAACTGGTTGGCAAATCGGTGGGGCTGCACCCGGTCTGGCTGCTGTTCGCGCTGTCGGCTTTCGGGTCGGCGTTCGGTTTTGTCGGCCTGCTGGTTGCCGTCCCGGTTGCGGCGGCGCTGGGGGTGCTGACCCGTTTTGGCATCACCCGGTATCACGATAGCCTGCTTTATCAAGGGGTTGCCGGGCGCATCCCCGAAGACGAAGACGTGGCTTGAGGGCCGGCAGATGACCCGCCAACTGGTTTTCGATCTGCCCGGCGCGCCCATCCGCCGTGCCCGCGCCGATTTCTTCCCTTCCGCCGCCAACCAGCCCGCCCTTACCGCGATTGACGCATGGCGGGGCTGGCCCGGTGGCAAGATGCTGCTGCTGGGCCCGGAAGGTGCGGGCAAAACCCACCTTGCCTGCATCTGGGCCGACATGGCAGGCGCCCGCATGATTGCGGCCACCGCCCTGCCCGATGCCGATCTGCCAACCCTTGCCAGCGCGCCCATCGCCGTGGAAGACGCCGATCACATCGCGGGCAACCCCGCTGCCGAGGCCGCCCTGTTTCATCTGCACAACCTCGCGCTGCCCCACCAGCACCTGCTGATCACCGCCGCCACCCCGCCGCGCGACTGGGGCATTGCGCTGCCCGATCTGCAAAGCCGCTTGCAGGCCGCCGCCGTCACCCACCTTGCCCCACCCGACGATGCGCTGCTGTCTGCCGTGCTGATCAAGCTTTTTGCCGACCGCCAGATCAATGTCACACCGCCCCTGATCCGCTATCTTGTCAACCGGATGGATCGCTCTTTCGCCTGCGCACAAGATCTGGTGGAACGCCTTGATAAAGCCGCCCTCGCCCTTGGCCGCCCCGTCAACCGCGCGCTTGCGGCTGATCTCTTGCCCAAGGACGGCGCTGCCGACAGCCTCGACAGCACGCCCAATGGGTGAAACACTGTCACCATCCTGTTACATTGCGCAAAGATAAGCCCCGCATGACCAAAGCCGATTTCCTCAAATCCGCCTTCCCGCCGCCGGTGGCGCTGGAGCCCGCCGAGATTGCGGGGCCGCACCGGTTTTTCAACCGCGAGCTCAGCTGGCTCGCCTTCAACTGGCGGGTGCTGGATGAGGCGTCGAACCGCGCCGTGCCGCTGCTGGAACGCCTGCGTTTCCTGTCAATCTCGGCCACCAACCTTGACGAATTCTACACCGTCCGCGTCGCGGGCCTGCGCGCGCTGCAACGGCGCGGCAACGCCATTCCCTATGAGGACGCCCGCACCCCCACCGAGCAATTGCGCCTGATCAACGCCGATGCCCGCCGCCTGATGCTGACCCAGCAATCGGTGTTCAACACGCTGCGCCGCGAGATGGACGATCAGGGCATCACCATCCTGACCCGCGCCAAACTGAATGGCCGCGATCTGAAGTTTCTGGAAGATCATTTTCTGAACAAGGTGTTCCCGGTTCTGTCGCCCCTCGCCATCGACCCCGCGCATCCCTTTCCCTTCATCCCCAACACCGGCTTTTCGCTGGCGCTGGCGTTGGAGCGGGTGTCAGATCACCGCACCCTCAAGGCCCTGCTGCCGATCCCGCAGCAGATCGCGCGCTTTGTGCCTTTGCCCGGCAAACCCGGCGAGCACCGCTTTTTGCCGCTGGAAGAGCTGCTGCTGCTGCATCTCGACATGCTGTTTCCCGGCTATAGCGACCGCGGCCATTGCCTGTTCCGCGTGTTGCGCGACAGCGATCTTGAACTGGAGGACGAAGCCGAAGATCTGGTGCGCGAGTTTGAAACCGCGCTCAAACGCCGCCGCCGGGGCGAGGTGATCCGCCTCAAACTCAGCGCCGGGGCGCCCGAGGAATTGCGCCGCGTGATCATGGAAGAACTGGCCGTCACCGAAGATGAGGTGGTCGAGGTGCGCGGCCTGCTGGGCATCGCCGATCTGAAGGAACTGGTGCTGTCCTCGCGCAAGGATCTCCTCTGGCCCGCCTTCTCGCCCCGGGTGCCGGAACGGGTGCAAGACAACGACAACGATCTTTTTGCCGCGATAAAACAAAAGGATATCCTGCTGCACCACCCCTATGAAACCTTCGATCTGGTGATCCGCTTTCTGGAACAGGCCGCGCGTGATCCCAATGTGCTGGCGATCAAGCAGACGCTGTACCGCACCAGCCTTGACAGCCCGATCGTCTCGGCACTGTGCGAGGCTGCCGAGGCGGGCAAGTCGGTGACGGCTTTGGTGGAGTTGAAAGCCCGCTTTGACGAGGCCGCCAACATCCGCCAGTCGCGCCGGTTGGAACGCGCGGGCGCGCATGTGGTTTACGGCTTTATCCATTATAAAACCCACGCGAAAATCTCCACCGTGGTGCGGCGCGAAGGTGATCAACTGGTTACCTATACCCATTATGGCACCGGCAACTACCATCCCATAACCGCCCGCATCTACACCGATCTGTCGTTTTTCACCTGCGATGCCGCACTGGGCCGCGATGCCACCAAGATGTTCAATTACCTCTCGGGCTACGTCCAGCCGCAGGGGCTGGAGAACCTCGCCTTCGCGCCGATCAGCCTGAAGCCCCGGCTGCTGGAACTGATCGCGGCCGAGGCCGAGCATGCTCGCGCCGGCCGTCCGGCGCAGATCTGGGCCAAGATGAACAGCCTGACCGAACCCGAAGTGATCGACGCGCTTTATGCCGCCTCCGCCGCCGGGGTGCAGATCAGCCTTGTGATCCGCGGCATCTGCTGCGTGCGCCCCGGCATCGCGGGCCTGTCGGAAAACATCCGCATCAAATCCATCGTCGGCCGGTTTCTGGAGCATTCGCGCATCGTCTGCTTCGGCTCTGGCCACGGGCTGCCGGGCAAGAAAGCCCGCGTGTTCATCTCGTCGGCCGACTGGATGGGCCGCAACCTGACGCGGCGTATTGAGACGCTGGTGGAAATTCACAACCCCACCGTCAAATCGCAGATCGTCGGCCAGATCATGGCCGCCAATCTGGCCGACGAGGCGCAAAGCTGGGTGCTTGGCCCCGATGGCAGCTATACCCGCGATCTGGCCCCTGCCGATGGCAACCCCTTCAATTGCCACCGTTTCTTCATGGAAACCCCCTCGCTGTCCGGTCGCGGCACGGCGGGGGCAAAAGACGTGCAGCGCCTTGCATAACGCCCACTTTGGAACACCCTCATGAACGATCTTGCCGAAGACCACGGCCCCTTCGGGCGCCCCCTGTTCGATGATCCGTCGGTGCGCGCCTTGTCGCGCGTGGGGGTGGTCGATGTCGGTTCAAACTCGGTGCGGATGGTGGTGTTTGACGGCGCGGCGCGTTCTCCCGCGTATTTTTACAACGAGAAAATCATGTGCGGCCTTGGCAAGGGGCTGGCTGAAACCGGCCGCCTGAACCCTGAGGGCCGCCGCCGCGCGCTGCTGGCGCTGAAAAGATTCTCGTTGCTCGCCAAAGGCATGGGTATCGAGACCCTCACCGTCGTTGCCACCGCCGCCAGCCGCGAGGCCGAGGATGGCCCCGCCTTTCAGGCCGAGGTACTGGCCCAGACCGGCCTGAAGCTGTGGGTGGTGGACGGTGCCGAAGAGGCCCGGCTTTCCGCGCAAGGCGTGCTGCTCGGCTGGCCCGACGCCAAGGGCATCGTCTGCGATCTGGGCGGCAACTCGATGGAACTCGCGCGCATCGGCGGCGGCAAGGTTGGCAAACGCGCCACCACCGGACTCGGCCCGTTCCGCCTGCAACAAATCTCGGCCGATCCGAAAAAACGCGCGGCCCATATCGCCAAAATCCTGAAAGACTGCCAGACCGAGCTGAAATCCGAAGGTGACCGCATCTATCTGGTGGGCGGTTCGTGGCGGGTGATTGCCCGCCTTGATATGGAGCGCCGCAGCTATCCGTTGACCGTGCTGCACGAATACCGGATGACCCCCAAATCCGTGCTGGATACCATCGCATGGATCGCCAGCTCCGATCTGGCACTGCTGCGCGCCCGCACCGGCACCTCGCCGGAACGGATGGAACTGGTCCCGCTCGCCTGCGAGGTGCTGCGCGAAATTCTGCACGTCTTCAAACCCGCCGAGATTGACGTGTCCGCCTATGGCATCCGCGAGGGCCTGCTGTACGAGCAGATGCCCGAACGTCTGCGCGCCCGCGATCCCCTGATCGAGGCGGCGCGGATGGCCGAGCTTACCTCGTCGCGCATCCCCGGTTTTGGCAAGAAACTGTTCGAGTTTCTGCTGCCTTTGTTCCGCGATGCCACCCCCTACCGTCTGCGCCTGATCAAGGCGGCCTGCCTGTTGCACGATACCACCTGGCGCGCCCACCCCGATTACCGCGCCGAAGCCTGCTTTGATAACGCCACCCGCGCCAACCTTGGCGGGCTCGATCATCCGGGCCGGGTGTTTCTGGGCCTCGCCCTGCTGCACCGCTACAAGAACTCGCGCACCGGCTCGCGGCTGGAACCGCTGTTGCGGCTCTTGACCGAGGACGAGTTGCAAGAGGCCGAGGTTCTGGGCAAAGCCATGCGGTTCGGCGCGATGTTCGCGGTGGGCGACCCCGCGGTTGCGGGCCACCTGACGTGGAACCCGAAGAAAATGCAGCTTGGCCTCGCCCTTACCGAAGAAGGCCGTGGTCTTTACGGCGAGGTATCCGAGGCCCGCTTTGCTTCGCTGGCGCTGGCTCTGCGCGCCGAAACCTCGATCACCAGCGCCTGATGCTGCGTCTGGATCATATCGCCATCGCCGCCGAAAACCTCGGCGAAGGGGTGGCGGCGGTCGAGGCGGCGCTTGGCGTCACACTTGGCGGTGGCGGGCAGCATCCGCATATGGCCACCCACAACCGCCTGCTGGGGCTTGGTGATCTATACCTTGAGGTGATCGCCGCCGATCCCGCTGCCCCCCGCCCGCTTTGGCCGCGCTGGTTTGATCTGGATCACTTCCAAGGCCCGCCGCGCCTGACCAACTGGGTGGCGGCCTGCGATGATATCGCCCTCGCACTTGCCACATGCCCGCCCGGCACCGGCACGCCGGTGGCGTTGCAACGCGGCGATTACCGCTGGCAGATGGCCGTGCCCGCCAATGGCAAACTGCCCTTTGACGGCGGCTTTCCGGCGCTGATCCAGTGGCAAGGCACCCTGCATCCGGCGGCACATCTGCCCGCCTCCCACCTGCGCCTTACCCGCCTTGAAATCGCCCACCCCGAGGCCACAGCCCTCGCCGCCGCCCTCGCGCCCCTGCTGCAAGACCGCCGCATCGTCATCACCCAAGGCGCCGCCAAAGCCATCCGCGCCAGCTTTTCCACACCCCGAGGCCCCCGCCATCTGGAATAATACCCCCCTGACAGCCCGCAAAGAACCCGCTAATCTCGCCCCATGTCGATCTGGTCCCGTATTGCCGCCGCCCTCGCCGCCCTCGCTTCGGGCGAACCCCTCAGCATGGTGTTCGACCGCCTGCGCAGCGCCCCCGAACGCTCGGTGGGCTTCACCATCGCGGTGATCGCTCTGGGGGCCAAGATGGCCAAAGCCGATGGCGAGGTGACGCGCAACGAGGTGTCGGCCTTCCGCCGCGTCTTTACCATCCCGCCCGAGGAAGAGGCCAACGCCGCCCGCGTCTTCAACCTCGCGCGGCAGGATGTGGCCGGGTTCGACAGCTACGCCCGCAAGGTTTCGGCGATGTTCCGCCAGAACGATGAGCCGCTTTGCGCCGATGACCGCAACGTGCTGATCGACCTTTTGGAGGGGTTGTTTCACATCGCCCTCGCCGATGGCCGGTTCCATCCGCAGGAAGACGCATTCCTGACAGAGGTTGCCACCATCTTCGGCCTCGACAGCCGCTGTTACGCGGTGATGCGCGCCCGCTTTGTCGAAGGTGCGGAACGCGACCCGTTCGATGTGCTGGGCCTTGCGCCCAACGCCGATATCGCCGCCGCCCGCAGCGCCTGGCGTCAGGCGGTGAAAGACAGCCACCCCGATGCGATGATCGCCCGCGGTGTCCCGCGCGAGGCCGTGCAACTGGCCGAGCGCCGCCTCATCGCCATCAATCAGGCATGGCGCGAAATTCAGGCCCGCATCCCGGCATGAGCCGCCCGCTCCGGCTTGCCAGCTACAACGTCGAATGGTTCAACGCGCTGTTTGATGATGCGGGCAGGCTGCTGAACGACGCTGAACCATCGGCCCGCTATCAGATCAGCCGCACCAGCCAACTGGCGGCGTTGGGCCGGGTTTTTACCGCGCTTGATGCCGATGGCGTGATGATCATCGAGGCACCGGATACCGGCAACCACCGCTCCACCGTCGCAGCCCTCGAAGCCTTCGCACGGCACTTCAGGCTGCGCGCGCGCCGCGCCATCATCGGCTATGCCTCTGACACTGAACAGGAAATAGCTTTTCTCTATGACCCCGATAAACTCACCGCCCGGCACGATCCACAAGGCCTGCCTGCTCCATCCGAGGGCGCGGTCGGCGCACCACGCTTTGACGGCGCGCGGCGGTCCGATCTGAATGGCGACGGCGTGCAAGAGGTGGTGCGGTTTTCCAAACCGCCGCTGGAACTGGCCGTCACCACCGCCGCAGGCCAACACCTGCGCCTGATCGGCGTGCATGCCAAATCCAAGGCACCGCATGGCCATCTGACGCCCGCCGAATACACCCGCATCGCCATCGACAACCGCCGCCGCCAACTGGCCGAATGCCTGTGGCTGCGCGCCCGCGCCGAAGATCATCTTGCGGCGGGGCAAAGCCTGATCGTGATGGGCGATTTCAACGATGGCCCCGGCCTTGACGAGTATGAAAAGCTGTTCGGCCACTCCGGCGTCGAGATCGTGCTGGGCCTGCAAGCGCCTCCCCCGCGCCGCCTGACCGATCCGCACGCCGCCATGGCGCTTGCCCGGCACAGCGGCCCGATGCCCACCACCGCGCGCTTCTGGTTAGCACCGCAAAAGCGCTATTTCGAGGCGCTGATAGATTTCATCATGCTTTCGCCCGACCTCGCCCCCCGCGCCACCTGGCGCATCTGGCACCCTTTGAACGATCCCGGGGTTCTGGCAACGCCCGCGCTGGCCCCGGCACTGCTGGCCGCCTCCGACCATTTCCCGGTAACACTTGATCTTGCCGATTGAATTGAAATTTGCCGCCACTTGCCCCATATTGGCGTGATGAAGATATTCACCCTCCCCCTGCTGCTGGCCCTCGCGGCGTCCCCCGCCCCGGCCCAGCAAACCCCGCCCGCCCCCGAAGGCGCCCCCGAAGGCGTCCCCGAAGGCGACGGCTTCAACCTGATGGAAGAGGGCGCGAAACTGCTGTTTCGCGGCCTGATGGCCGAGGTGGAGCCTTCGCTGGATGACATGGGCCGCGCGCTTTCGGAACTCGAACCGGCGTTGCGCGAGTTGCAGCCGATGCTGCGCGACATGATCGCGATGGTCGATGATCTCAGCAACTATCACGCCCCCGAAAAGCTGCCGAACGGCGATATCATCCTGCGCCGCAAACTGCCGTCCGAACTGGCCCCGCCCCCCGCGCTTAACCAGGAATACGAACTTTAGGCAGCCAACAGCACCCATTTCGCGCTGCCAAAGCCTTGTCATTCCCGCATCTTTCCCCATTGTTGGCACAACGCCGCCAATTCAGGGAAAACCGATGCCGCCCGAAAGCCTGCTCACCCGCCTGTTCAAGCACGAGGCCGCAGGCGGCGTTGCCCTGATGCTGGCCGCAGCCCTTGCGATGATCATCGCCAACTCCCCCCTCAACGAGATTTATCAGGGCCTGTTCGACAAGAAGTTCTCGGTGCTGATCGACGGCATTGGCATCTCGAAACCGGTGATCCTGTGGGTGAATGACGGGTTGATGGCGATCTTCTTCTTCCTGATCGGGCTGGAGTTGAAGCGCGAGGTGCTGGAGGGCAAGCTGCGCAATCCGCGCGATGTGCTGCTGCCGGGGGTTGCGGCTTTGGGCGGCATGGCGGTGCCGGCGCTGATTTTCGTGGCGATAAACTGGTCAAGCCCGGCCACCCTGCCCGGTTGGGCCATCCCCGCCGCCACCGATATCGCCTTTGCGGTGGGCGTGCTGGCGCTGTTGGGCAAACGCGCGCCCGCCTCGCTCAAGGTGTTCCTGCTGACGCTGGCCATTCTTGATGATCTCGGCGCCATCATCATCATCGCGCTGTTCTACACCGCCAATCTGGATGCGATCTATCTGGCGGCGGCGCTACTGCCACTGGCGGGGCTTTATCTGCATCACCGCACCAAAGGCCACCGCATCGCACCGGTTGTGCTTTTGGGCACCATCCTTTGGGTGCTGGTACTGGAATCCGGCGTGCATGCCACCCTCGCCGGGGTGATCACCGCATTTTTCGTGCCGCTGAAAGACCGGTTCGGCAAATCGCCGCTGCACGCACTTGAAGACGGTCTGGGGCCTTACGTCAAATTCCTGATCGTGCCGCTGTTCGCCTTTGGCAACGCCGGGGTGGTGCTGGCCGGGATCACCTTGCAAGACCTCGCCTCGCCTTTGCCGATGGGCATCGCGCTGGGTCTGCTGCTGGGCAAGCTTGCAGGCGTGTTCGGTTTCACCTGGCTGTTGGTGAAATCCGGCATCGCAAGGCTGCCCCACGGTGCGGGCTGGATACATGTGTTCGGCGTCTCCGCTCTTGCCGGGATCGGCTTTACGATGTCGCTGTTCATAGGTTCACTCAGCTTCAGCGATCTTGCGCAAATGAACGCCGTGCGGCTGGGCGTTCTGTCCGGCTCCATCGTGGCCGCCATTCTGGGCTTTACCGTCCTGATGCTGGCTGGACCAGGCAAGGCTGGCCAATAGCTATTTTCGCCCCGCCCGGATCAACTGCAATATGTCCTTCGCCGCATCAGGAATATTGGTGCCCGGCCCAAAGATTGCCTTCACGCCGCGATCAAACAGGAACTGATAATCCTGCTGCGGGATGACCCCGCCGCAGATCACCAGAATTTCGCCCGCCCCCGCCGCCCGCAGCGCCGCCACCAACTTGGGCGCAAGCGTTTTGTGCCCCGCCGCCTGACTGCTGATGCCGATCACATGCACATCATTGTCGATGGCATCCTGCGCCGCCTCTTCCGGCGTCTGAAACAGCGGCCCCACATCGACATCAAAGCCGATATCGGCAAAGGCGGTGGCAATCACCTTGGCCCCCCGGTCATGCCCGTCCTGCCCCATCTTCACCACCAGCATGCGCGGGCGGCGGCCTTCCTCTACGGCAAACGCCTCGATATCGGCCTGAATGGCGGCAAAACCGGCGTCGCCCTCATAGGCGGCCCCATAAACCCCCGCCAGCATCTTCACCTCGGCCCGGTGGCGGCCAAACACCTTTTCCATTGCCATGCTGATCTCTCCCACCGTCGCCCGCGCCCGTGCAGCCGCAACCGCCGCCTCCAGAAGGTTACCGCCCGCTTCGGCCCGCCGGGTAATCTCGGCCAGCGCCGCCTCGCAGGCCACCGAATCGCGGCTGGCCCGGATCGCCCGCAGCCGCACTATCTGCGCCTCGCGCACCGCCACGTTGTCGATATCAAGGATGTCGATCGCATCTTCCTTGTCCAGCCGGTACTTGTTGACGCCCACCACCACCTCGGTGCCCCGGTCAATCGCCGCCTGCCGCCGCGCCGCTGATTCCTCGATCCGCAGCTTGGGCATGCCTGAGGCGACAGCGCGTGTCATCCCCCCCATCGCCTCGACCTCATCCATCAGCGTCCACGCCGCCGCCGCCAGGTCCGCCGTCAGCTTCTCGACGTAATAGCTGCCCGCCAGCGGATCAATCACCCGCGTGACACCGGTTTCTTCCTGCAATATCAACTGGGTGTTGCGCGCGATCCGCGCCGAAAACTCGGTCGGCAGCGCCATCGCCTCATCCAGCGCATTGGTGTGCAGGCTTTGCGTGCCCCCCAGCACCGCCGACATCGCCTCATAAGCGGTGCGGATCACGTTGTTATAGGGGTCCGCCTCCTGCAAGGACACGCCCGAGGTCTGGCAATGGGTGCGCAGCATCAGGCTTTCGGGCTTCTCCGCACCAAACTCCAGCATGATCCGGTGCCACAAAAGCCGCGCCGCCCGCAGCTTCGCCGCCTCCATGAAGAAATTCATCCCGATGGCAAAGAAGAAACTCAGACGCGGCGCGAACGCATCCACCTGCATCCCCCGCGCCATCGCCGTGCGCACATATTCGCGCCCGTCGGCCAGCGTAAAGGCCAGTTCCTGAACCAGATTGGCCCCCGCCTCCTGCATGTGATAGCCCGAGATCGAGATCGAGTTGAACTTCGGCATCTCGGCGGCGGTGTATTCGATGATATCCGCCACGATCCGCATCGAAGGCTCGGGCGGATAAATATAGGTGTTGCGCACCATGAACTCTTTCAGAATATCGTTCTGAATGGTGCCGGAAAGGGCCGCACGCGCAACCCCCTGCTCCTCGCCCGCCACGATAAAGGCCGCCAGTACCGGGATCACCGCGCCATTCATCGTCATGGAAACGCTGATCTTTTCCAAGGGGATGGCGTCGAACAACAGCTTCATGTCCTCCACGGAATCAATCGCCACCCCGGCCTTGCCCACATCCCCCTCAACGCGCGGATGATCGGAATCGTAGCCCCGGTGGGTCGCCAGATCGAAGGCGACCGAGACCCCCTGCTGCCCCGCCGCCAGATTCTTGCGGTAAAACGCGTTGCTTTCCTCGGCGGTGGAAAATCCCGCATATTGCCGGATGGTCCAGGGCCGCCCGGCATACATCGTGGCCCGCACCCCGCGCGTGAACGGTGCCACCCCCGGCACGCCGCCCAGATGCGCCAGCCCCGCCAGATCCGCCTCGGTATAAAGCGGCTTGACCGCGATCCCCTCAAGCGTGTGCCAGACCAGCCCCCCGGCGCTGGCCCCCTTCATCTCTTTTGCAGCCTGCGCCGCCCAATCCGCCAACTTGTCCGTCATCACATCCTCCAGACCGGGATAACCCCCCGGCGCGCTTGGGTTTTGCTGCAACCTCGCCTATATCTTGGCCAAGGAGACACCATGAAACCCCTATATATCCTCGTCATCGCAATCCTGCTGCCACTTGCGGCACTCGCCCAATCCCCCACCCCCGCCGCTGGTGTCGCATTGGCCGATTTCCTCTACCTCAAGCGCCCGGTCATCATCTTTGCCGACAGCCCCGCCGACCCCGCTTTCATCCGCCAGATGGCCCTGCTCGGCCAGGATCCCAAGGCCCTCGCGGCCCGCGATGTGATCGTCATCACCGATACCGACCCCGCCACCCCTTCCGCCCTGCGGCTGAAACTGCGCCCGCGCGGCTTTGCGCTGGTGCTGATCGACAAGGACGGCACCACCGCGATCCGCAAACCCCTGCCCTGGGACGTGCGCGAGATCACCCGCGCCATCGACAACCTGCCCAGCGCCATCGAGGATGCGCAGGCGCGCAACCCCTGAACCTCACTCAAACTCCATGATCACGTCATCCACCCGCAGGCTGGCCCCCGGCACCGCGTTGATCACCTTCACCACCCCGCGCCGCCCGGCTTTCAGGATATTCTCCATCTTCATCGCCTCCACCGTGGCCAGCGCCTGCCCCTCCTGCACCTCGTCGCCCACCGCCACATTGATCTTCACGATCAACCCCGGCATCGGGCACAAAAGGAACCGCGAGGTATCCGGCGCAACCTTCTCCAGCATCAGCTTGGCCAGTTCCGCCTGCCGGGGCGTCCGCACATGGCACTTCAGATCCGCCCCCCGCAGCCGCACCCGAAAGCCGCCGGATATCTTCGCAACCTTCATCACCAAAGCCACCCCGTCCACCATCAGGCGGGCCAAAGGCTGCCCCGGCACCCAGCCCGATGTCACCCGCAGCGCCCGGCCATCCGCGAAATGCACGGTGGAACCCGCAGGGTCGGCCGCCACTTTCACCACATGTTCAACCCCTTGCAATGTCACCACCCAATCGTCGCCCACCCGGCGCTCGTGATTGTCCATGGTGCCGGTGATGCGGGTGCGGCGAATTTCCGCCACCCGGTTCATCGCCGCCGTCGCCGCCGCCACCCGCGCCAGCATATCGGCACTCAGCACCGCGCCCTGAAACCCGTCCGGGTATTCCTCGGCAATGAACGCCGTGGTGATATCGCCCGACACAAAGCGCGGATGGTCCATCACCGCGCCCACAAAGGGCAGGTTATGGCCGATCCCCTCCACCTCGAAACTATCAAGCGCCGTGCGCATCTCCTCAATCGCCGCAATCCGCGTCGGCCCCCAGGTGCACAGCTTGGCGATCATCGGATCATAAAACATCGAAATCTCGCCGCCCTCGAACACGCCGGTATCGTTGCGCACGATGCCGCCGGTTGGCGTTACCCCCTCCACCGGCGGGCGATACCGCGTCAGCCGCCCGATCGAGGGCAGGAAATTGCGGTAGGGGTCTTCGGCATAAAGCCTGCTTTCCATCGCCCAGCCGTTGATCTTCAGATCGTCCTGCCGGAACGGCAAAGCCTCGCCCGCCGCCACCCGGATCATCTGCTCCACCAGATCAATCCCGGTGATCAGTTCGGTCACCGGATGCTCCACCTGCAACCTTGTGTTCATCTCCAGAAAGAAGAAATTCCGCGCGCCGTCCACGATGAACTCCACCGTGCCGGCACTGGTATAGCCAACCGCCTGCGCCAAAGCACAAGCCTGCTCACCCATGGCCTTGCGGGTGGCCGGGTCCAGAAACGGCGAGGGCGCTTCCTCGATCACCTTCTGATTGCGCCGCTGGATCGAGCATTCCCGCTCATGCAGATACACGCAGTTGCCATGGCTGTCTGCCAGCACCTGAATTTCGATATGCCGGGGCTGCGTCACGAACTTTTCAATAAAAATCCGGTCATCGCCGAACGACGCCGCCGCCTCGTTCTGGCTGGAGCCGAACCCCTCGCGCGCCTCATCGGCGTTCCAGGCGATCCGCATCCCCTTGCCACCGCCCCCGGCGCTGGCCTTGATCATCACCGGATAACCCACCTCGCCCGCGATCTTCACCGCCTCATCGGCATCGGCAATGATCCCCATGAAACCTGGCACCGTCGATACCCCCGCCGCCATCGCGATCTTTTTCGAGGTGATCTTGTCGCCCATCTGCTCAATCGCCGTCGAAGGCGGCCCGATGAACACCACCCCCGCCGCCTCCAGCGCCGCCGCAAACGCCTGGTTTTCGCTGAGGAACCCGTAGCCCGGATGCACCGCCTCCGCCCCGGTGGCCTTTACCGCCGCCATGATCTTCTCGATCACGATATAGCTTTGCGCGGCAGGCGACGGCCCGATATGCACCGCCTCATCCGCCATCTTCACATGCAACGCGCCCCGGTCGGCATCCGAGTAAACCGCCACCGTGGCGATGCCCATCTTGCGCGCCGATCTGATAACCCGGCAGGCAATCTCGCCCCGGTTGGCGATCAGAATCTTCTTGAACATGCCCACGTCCCCAAAAGCAAAAACGGCCAGCCGGGGGTCACACCCGGCTGGCCGTCATGAAAGATAAACCGCGCCCGAACGGCGCAGGCGTCAGATCAATAGCAGGGCGGCAGCCCCACATTGATGCCGCAAGTCGCAGCGCCGCCAAGGCCGCCAATAACCGCGCCTGTAATCGCGTTGCCACCGGTGGCATCGGCCACGCCTGCGCCAACTGCCGCGCCCAAAAGCCCGCGCGATGCGGGGTCTTGCAAGCAGCCAGCCAGCGGCATGGTAACAAGGGAAAGGATAAGGATGGTTTTACGCATATGGGTCCGCCTCGATTGTTTGTTATTATGTTCGTCGATTTTAACGGATTCCCCGCCATTGCAAAGCGAATTCCGCGCGCGGGCCACACATCGGCAAAGCAGCGCTTACCCGAACCCGCAAAAAATGGCCCAGCCTTTTGCGGGCCGGGCCAGTCAGAAGGGAAAGGGTAACAGTCACGGCTACCTTCAGCGGAAACCCGAAGCAAAGCACTCGCAGTTGCAGCATCGCCCGCGCGCCGATTCGAGGCAAAGCCTGTTTCGCGCACAACCACTGCTTGCGCGCCTTCCTGCCAATCTGCCATGGGGCCAAGCGGAAACATGCCTAATCCTCGTCCTCATCGTCCCAGTCGTCCATCACCACGGCGGCGGCATCGGGCGCAAACACCTCGGGGAACGCAACCTGCGCCCGCCGGACGTTGATCTTCAGCAACGCATCATAACTTGCCGCATCGAACGGGTCTTCGGCCGGCACCACCTCGCGCCCGAACAGCCACGACAGCCGCCCCGCATCCAGATTGCCGCGCTCGAACGGCTCTTCGCCAAAGCACGCCCACAGGGCCGCCATGAACCCCGCATCCGCCTTCTTGTCTTCGGACTTGCGATCCCGAAAACGCTCGCGCGCCACGATCTTTGTCGCGCCCGCCTTCATGTTGGCGCGGCGGATGACGAATTGAAAATCAGTGCCGGAAAGGCGGCCCGGAAAGCCGCGATGCTTCAGCATGAAATTGCCCCCCAGCCGGTAAGGCGAAGGGTTGGGGCAGGCGCGAACGCCCGCCCCCGCAGATCACTTGTACTTGCCGGTCGAGGTAGGCTCGGGCTCGATCGGGGTCGGCTCGGGCAAAGGTGCGGGCTTGGCGCAGGCGGCAACAACCGCGAGGGCCATAAGGGCGAGCAGAACAGATTTGGAACGCATCGTTTTCTCCGGGTTAGGTCGTGAATGACCGGGCCACAGTGAACGACGCCACAGCCACCTGCAACCGGATCGCCCCCCGATGCGGGGTTTTTCGCCGAAGGGCACCCGCCCATTTTCGCGGGTCGCGCTGCGCCAGACAGAATAAGGGCGGGCACGGCGGCAACCGCCGCCATCGCCCGCCCGAAAGTGTTACTTGTATTTGCCGGTATAGCTGGGCTCGGTTGTAACCGGCTCGTCCACATACACGACTTCTTCGACTTTCTTTGCACAAGCGGCGACGAAGGCCACCATGCAAACAGCCAGAAGCATGATCTTGGTACTCGACATCCTCTACTCCTAGTTTCTTGGAGAGCCGTGCACAATGCCGGCTCCCGTTCCGAGGTTAAGGCCGCTTGGGTTCGGCCTACATGAACAATAGCCCACAAACCTCGGGATTGACACGCAAATCTGCCCAATGCCGCCACCTGTTGCCCCGCTACATCAGCCGGGCCACCCGCCCCGGCCCGCACCGCAATATCTTGTGGCTGCATCAATACTGCTCCCATATGCAGGCGTCGCCCTCGATGGCATAGGCCTCGAAAAACTGCGTGGCATCCGGGGCCGCATCGCCAAACGCCACCGCAACATCCGACAGCGAGATGATCACCTGCGTCGGTTTCGGCCCGGTTGCCGCCAGTCGCGGCACGGCATAACGCTGGCAAAGATCAAGCATATCGGCACTCGCGGCGGCCAGATCCACTGTACCGCCCACCTTCGCAATCGCAGGGGCCACAAAGCGGAACCGCGCCACCAGCCCCTCCGGCCCCGGCTCGTTCCAGATCACATCCTGCAACGTCACCGCCTGCCCCGAAGGCACCACCACCAACTCCCCTACCACCAAGGCCTCCGTCATCGCAACCTGCCCTCCTCAAAGCGGGATATTGTCGTGCTTTTTCCATGGATTGACCAGCTTCTTGCCGCGCAGGCCGGCGAACGCCCGCGCCACCCGCCGCCGGGTGGAATGCGGCATGATCACCTCGTCGATAAAGCCCATCTCAGCCGCCACAAACGGGTTGGCAAAGCGCGCCTCGTAGTCCTTCACCCGCGCCGCGATCTTGTCCTTGTCGCCCAACTCGCTGCGATAGAGGATCTCCACCGCCCCCTTTGCCCCCATCACCGCAATCTCCGCCGTCGGCCAGGCATAGTTGAAATCGCCGCGCAAATGCTTGGAGGCCATCACATCATAGGCGCCGCCATAAGCCTTGCGGGTGATCACCGTCACCTTCGGCACCGTCGCCTCGCCGTAGGCAAACAGCAGTTTGGCCCCGTGCTTGATCACGCCGCCATGTTCCTGCGCCGTGCCCGGCATGAACCCCGGCACATCCACCAGCGTCAGGATCGGAATTTCAAACGCATCGCAAAACCGCACGAACCGCGCGGCCTTGCGGCTGGCATCAATATCCAGACAGCCCGCCAGCACCATCGGCTGGTTTGCCACCACCCCCACCGACTGCCCTTCAAGCCGGATGAAGCCGGTGATGATATTGGCGGCAAATTCGCGCTGTATCTCAAAAAAATCGCCCTCATCGGCCAGCTTTTCGATCAGTTCCTTCATGTCATAGGGCTGGTTCGGGTTCTCGGGGATCAGCGTATCAAGGCTCATCTCCAGCCGCGCCGGATCATCAAAGAACGGCCGCACCGGCGCCTTCTGGCGGTTGTTCAAGGGCAGAAAATCCACCAGCCGCCGCACTTCGGCCAGCGCCTCCACATCGTTCTCGAACGCCCCGTCCGCCACGCTCGATTTGCGCGTATGGGTGCCGGCGCCGCCCAGCTCCTCTGCCGTCACCACCTCGTTGGTCACCGTTTTCACCACATCCGGCCCGGTCACGAACATGTAACTCGAGTCCTTCACCATGAAGATGAAGTCGGTCATCGCCGGGCTGTAAACCGCCCCCCCCGCACAGGGCCCCATGATCAGGCTGATCTGCGGCACCACGCCCGAGGCCATGACATTGCGCTGAAACACCTCGGCATAGCCCGCAAGCGAGGCCACGCCTTCCTGAATCCGCGCGCCGCCGGAATCGTTCATCCCGATCACCGGCGCGCCGTTCTGCATCGCCATATCCATGATCTTGCAGATCTTTTGCGCATGCGTCTCCGACAGAGACCCGCCAAACACGGTGAAATCCTGGCTGTAGACATAGACCATCCGGCCATTCACCGTGCCCCAGCCCGTCACCACCCCGTCCCCCGCCGGGCGGTCCTGCTCCATGCCGAAATCGACACAGCGGTGCGCCACGAACATGTCGAACTCCTCGAAAGAGCCCTCGTCCAGCAGCAGTTCCACCCGCTCGCGCGCCGTCAGCTTGCCCTTGGCATGCTGCGCCGCGATCCGCCGCGCGCCGCCACCCAGGCGCGCCACCTCGCGGCGCGCCTCCAACTGCTGCAATATCCCGGTCATCGCCCGCCCCCCGTGGCACCGCCAAAACGTGCCCTTTGCGGGCATCCTGCCACCGTCATACAGCGCCCTGCGGCATGCGAAAAGCCAATTCCCGATAATATGCAAACCTTGCACACCAAATTTTCTGCAAATTGCAAATCGGCAAACCATTCCTCCCGTTACCCCCCCCCTCCACCACCGGCCCCCCCTCCACCACCGGCCCGCTGCCTGCAACCGGCTCCGGGCCTGCGCTCAGCCCGCCCGGAGTCCGCGACCTCATCTGCCCCAGACACGCCCGATCCGCCCGCTTCATCTTTGCCCGAATATCCCCGCCGGAGGCCCCACCCCGCCAAAAAGACCGCCAGCCCAAGACTGGACATCCCAGCCCCACAGGCGTAGCCCTCGCGCCATGAACGCCCGTTTCCTCGACCGCACCACCCCCCCCAAAGTGATCACCCTGATCCTGCTCGCGGGCCTCTCGGCGCTGACGATGAACATCTTCCTGCCGTCGCTGCCGGGCATGGCCAAGTGGTTCAACGCGCCCTACGCCCTGATGCAGCTTTCGGTCGCGCTTTACCTTGCGCTGTCGGCGGTGCTGCAACTGCTGATCGGGCCGATCTCGGATCGCTATGGCCGCCGCCCGGTGATCCTCGGCGCGCTCATCCTGTTCCTGATCGCCACCGTCGGCACGCTGCTTGCCCCCAATGCCGGCATTTTCCTGTTTTTCCGCATGGGACAGGCGGTGATTGCGGCCGGCATGGTGCTGTCGCGCGCGGTGGTGCGCGATATGGTGGCGGATGCCGAGGCCGCCTCGATGATCGGCTATGTCACCATGGGCATGACGGTGGTGCCGATGATCGGCCCGGTGATCGGCGGCGTGCTGGACGAGGCGTTCGGCTGGCAGGCAAATTTCGCCCTGCTGCTTGGCCTTGGCCTGATCACCCTTGGCCTCGTATGGGCCGATCTTGGCGAAACCGCCGCCCCCACCCGGCGCAGCTTCAAGGATCAGTTGCGCCAGTTTCCGGCCCTGATCGCCGCGCGCCGGTTCTGGGGCTACAGCCTGACCGCGGCCTTTTCCTCGGGCTGCTTTTTCGCCTATCTCGGCGGCGCGCCCTTTGTCGGCGATCAGGTGTTCGGCCTCACCTCGTCGCGCATCGGCCTGTTGTTCGCGCTTACCGCCGTCGGCTATCTTGTCGGCAACTTCTGCGCCGGGCGATTTTCGGTGCGCGTCGGCATGAA
Source organism: Paracoccaceae bacterium (assembly GCA_031384695.1). Lineage (GTDB taxonomy): Bacteria > Pseudomonadota > Alphaproteobacteria > Rhodobacterales > Rhodobacteraceae > JANNAV01. The sequence continues at coordinate 50,349 of JANNAV010000073.1, read as the reverse complement.
CCGGATGATCCTGCTGGGCACGCTTGCCACCACGGCGGGCCTGACGGTGCTGATGCTGCTGACGCTGGCCGGCCTCTCCGGCCCGGTGGTGTTCTTCGGGCTGACGGTGGCGATGGGGTTTGGCAACGGCATGGCGCTGCCCAATGCCAACGCCGGTATCCTGTCGGTGAGGCCTGATCTTGCGGGCACCGCCTCGGGCCTTGGCGGTGCCATCATGATCGGCGGCGGTGCCGCCCTTGCCGCCCTTGCAGGCGCGCTTTTGCACCCCGGATCCTCCGAACTGCCGCTGGTGCTGTTGATGCTCACCTGCTCCGCCGCCTCGGTCATCGCGATCCTCGCCGTGATCCGCCGCGCCAAAAGCCTTGGCCTCACCCCTTGACGACGCCTGTTTGCAAAGCCACGCTTGGCTTTGCAACAAGGACGCAGCCATGCCCCCCACCAAACTTTACGCCGGTGCCAAACTGCGCGAACTGCGCGCCCGCCTCGCCCTGACCCAGCGCGGCTTTGCGGCCAAACTCGGCATCTCGCTGCCCTATCTCAACCAGATGGAAAACAACCACCGCCCGGTGTCGGCGCTGGTCCTTTTGGCGCTGGCGCAGGAGTTCGGTTTTGACGTCACCGAGATCAGCGCCGGCGAGGGCGAGCGTCTGGTCTCGGACATGCGCGAGGCGTTGGCCGATCCGGTGTTCGCCAGCACCACCCCGCCCTTGGCCGACCTGCGGCTGGCTGCCGCCAACGCGCCTGCGCTGGCGCGGGCCTTTCTCGATCTGCACCGCGCCTACCGGCAAAGCCACGAACGGCTTGCCTCGCTGGACGAGGCTTTGGGCCGCGACGACGCCGCGTTTCGCGCCTCGCCCTGGGAAGAGGTGCGCGACTTCTTTCACTATTGCGACAATTACCTTGATGCCATCGACCGGGCCGCCGAACATTACGTATTGGGCGCAACCCCCGGTAAAGACTTGCTGGTTTTCGCAATCGAGGCGCTTGGCAAACAGGGCATCGAGGTGCAGTTTTCCAACAATTCCGCCCTGCGCCTGTTTGACGCCAAAACCCGGCATCTTGTGCTTGCAGCCCAGGCCGCCACCGCGACCCAGCGGTTTCAACTGCTCTACCAGATCGCGCTGCAAACCCAGAATGATCTGCTGGAGGCCACGCTTGATCTCGCGCGCTTTCAATCTGGTGCTGCCCGCGATATCGCCAAGATCGGCCTTGCCAACTACTTTGCCGGTGCCGCCCTGATGCCTTACCGCACCTTCCTTGCGGCGGCGCAAAGCACGCGCCATGATCTGGAACGCCTCGCAGGCCAGTTCGGCGCCTCGATTGAACAGGTGGCGCACCGGCTGTCCACCCTGCAACGCCCCGGTGCCAAGGGCATTCCGTTCTTCTTTGTGCGCGTCGATCAGGCCGGCACCATCACCAAACGCCATTCCGCCACCCGGCTGCAATTCGCCCGCTTCGGCGGTGCCTGCCCCTTGTGGAATGTGCACCGCGCCTTCGAGACGCCGGGCCATTTCCTGCGCCAACTGGCCGAAACCCCCGACGGGGTGCGCTATTTCTGCCTCGCGCGCGATGTCTCCAAACCCGGCGGTGCCTGGCTTGCCCCGGTGCGCCGCTATGCCATCGGCCTTGGCTGCGAGATCACCCATGCCGCAGCCCTCGTCTATGCCGATGGCCTTGATCTGAAAGGCCGGTTCGAGCCGATCGGCATTTCCTGCCGCATCTGCGAGCGCCGCGATTGCCACCAACGCTCGGTGCCCCCCCTGGAGCGGCGGCTGAAGATTGACCCGGCACGGCGCGGCGTGCTGCCCTATGAAATAGCGGATTGACGGCCCGCAGCGCCGAAAAAGCCGATCAGCGCAGCGCGGCGCGAAAGCCCGCCGTTTTGGCCTCGGCACTGGTGCAAAACCACGCTTCACCTGTGGCAGGGTTGATTTTGGTGCGGGTGTAGTCGCGTTGGCCGGGAGCGTGGAAAATCCGGCCTGATGTGCCGATATTGCCTTTGATACGGCAGGCGCCGGGGCCGGGGCCGGGGTCGGGGCCGGGGGCAGCGCTGGCATCGCGGTGGCGGTAATCCTCGGGTGCCACCATCCGCCCCGCCCAGATGCCGGTGCGTGCGGCGCGCGCCTGCGCCTCGTCCGCCGCATAACGGTCCGAATAGCGCAGATAGGCCACCGCCGCCCCGGCTTTGACCATGGCGCGTGCCAGATCCTCCCCCGCAACCGCACAGATCACCACCGGCCGCTGGTACTTGTCGACCTTGCGCAGCACACGGCATCGCACCTCATGCCCGGCGACAAGCTTTGCCAGCGTGGCACGCGCAAACCCACCGCAGGCCCAGCTTTCACCGTTTTTCTCGCAGGTCTGGCCGCGTTCCGGCGCGTCGATCCCGAACAGCCGCAGATTGACGCCGCCCAGCGCGATGGTATCGCCGTCCACCACCCGGGCGGTGCCGCGCAATTCGGGTGCCGCTGCCGCAGACGCCGCCAGCATCAGCAATGCCCCGGCCAAAAGTGAACGAAGTGTGAACATGGCCCCGGTATCACCCGGCAGCCCGCACAGCACAACCGATTCCTTAACAAAGCGTTAACGCCGGGGGGGGAGGAAGATTACCGCTGCGCCACCCGCCACTCGCGGTTCAGTTCCGGCTCCAGATTGGAGCGCGCCAGCGGCACCCGCCCCAGAATATGATCGGCGGCCTTCTCGCCCACCATGATCGAGGGCGCGTTCAGGTTGCCATTGGTCACCTGCGGGAAGATCGAGCTGTCGGCCACCCGCAGCGCCTCGACCCCGATCACCCGGCACTCCGGGTCCACCACCGCCATCGGATCATCGCGCCGCCCCATCCGCGCGGTGCCACAGGGGTGATAGGCGCTTTCCACATGCTCGCTGATAAAGGCGTCGAGGGCGGCGTCGCTTTCCACCGCCGACCCCGGCTGAATCTCGTGCTTGACGAACGGCCTGAACGCCTCTTGCCCGAAAATCTCGCGCGTCAGACGAATGCAGCGCCGGAAATCCACCCAGTCCTCGGGGTCTTGCATATAGTTGAACAGGATCTTCGGCGGCACCATCGGATCGGCCGACCGCAGTGTCACCGCCCCCCGCGACCGCGATCGCATCGGCCCGGTATGGGCCTGAAAGCCGTGGCCGCTGGCCGCGATCTTGCCATCATAGCGCACCGCGATGGGCAGGAAATGATACTGGATATCGGGATATTCCACCCCCGCCTTGCTGCGAATAAAGGCGCAAGCTTCGAACTGGTTCGAAGCACCCAGGCCCTTGCGTGTCAGCATCCACTGCGCGCCAACCCATGCCTTGCCCCAGATATTCCAATATTTATAGAGCGTTATCGGCTGGCTGGCGGCGAATTGCAGATAGAGTTCCAGATGGTCCTGCAAATTCGCCCCCACCCCGGGCCGGTCTGCCACCACCGGCACGCCGTGCTCGGCCAGATGCGCCCCCGCCCCGATCCCCGACAGCATCAACAGCTTTGGCGTGTTGATCGGCGAGGCCGCGATCACCACCTCGCGCGCCGCCCGTATCACCTCGACCCGGCCGCTGCGCAGCACCTCAACCCCCACCGCACGCCCCGCCTCGATCACCACCCGGCGCGCGAAGCCCCGCACCACTGTCACATTGCCGCGCGCCATCGCGGGCCGCAGATAGGCATTCGCCGCCGACCAGCGCCGCCCCTTCCAGATCGTCGCCTCCATCGGCCCGAACCCCTCCTGCGCCGCGCCGTTGTAATCGCCCGTCACCGGATAGCCCGCCTGCCGCCCCGCCTCGATAAAGGCGTCAAACAGCGGGTTGTCGCGCGGCCCGCGCGTGATGTGCAGCGGCCCGTCGTGGCCGCGCCACTCCGACGCATCGCCGCCGTGCCAGTTCTCCATCCGCTTGAAATAGGGCAGCACATCGGCATAAGACCAGCCTTGGGCCCCCATCGCGTCCCAGGTGTCGAAATCCTTTGCATGGCCGCGCACATAGACCATGCCGTTGATCGAGGATGAGCCGCCAAGCACCTTGCCGCGCGGCGTGGCCAGCACCCGGCCCCCCAGATAAGGCTCGGGCTCGGTGTGAAACCCCCAGTCGTAAAGCGGCATGTTCATCGGGTAGGACAGCGCCCCCGGCATCTGGATGAACGGCCCCATATCGGTGCCGCCATGCTCGATCACGATCACCGATTGCCCCGCCTCGCCCAGCCGGTACGCCATCGCCGACCCCGCCGAGCCCGCCCCCACAATCACGAAATCCGCCTGCATCCCCAGAACCCTTTCCGGTTTCCCGGCCCTTCCATTGCCGCCCTCAGGGCGCAGGCCGCGCGCCCTGCAACCAGTTTTCGCCCAACTGCCCGGCGAGATAGGCCGCAGCGGCGGCAACCGCCCCCACCCCGTCGGGTGGCCCCGATTTCAACGCCTCCCGCAGATAAAGCCCGTCGATCAGCGCCCCCAGGCCGCCCGCAATCGCCCCGGCCCGCGCCCCCGCCAAAGGCCTGAGCGCATGCAAAAGGTTCGAGCGCAGCCGCCCCTGATAGACCGCGAGCAACCGCTTTGCCTCGGGCACCGAAAGGGCGAGCACCCAGAAATTCAGCCAGGCCCCCACCGATTCCCGCCGGAAATTCGCAGGCGAAAATGATGCGCGCAGCACCGCGTTCAACCGTGCCTCCGGCCCGTCCACCGCCGCCAGCGCGCCGCGCACCTCCGCGCCGTAAAGCGTCATGATGTGGCGCATCGCCGCCAGAAACATCTCTTCCTTGGAGCCGAAATAGTGATGTGCCAGCGCCGAAGACATCCCCGCCCGCTTGGCAATCTGGCTGACCGTCACATCCAAAGACCCCGCCCGGCCGATCTCGACAATAGTTGCCTTGACCAGCGCCGCCTTTCGAATAGGCTCCATCCCAAGCTTCGGCATCCGGCCACCCAAAAATAACCCTTGATTTTTGAGGCTAGCTTGAAGTTTATTGACTCGTCAATCAAGAATAAACAACTCACCAACCCGGAGCCCTCACATGACCCTCAAATCCGCCCTGCTCGCCACCACGCTGGCCTTTACTTTCGCAAACGGCGCATACGCCGCGGGCTGCGACAAGGTCACCTTCTCCGATGTCGGCTGGACCGATATCACCGCCATCACCGCCGCCACCAGCCTGATCGTGAACGCGCTCGGCTACGAATCCGAGATCAAATTGCTTTCTGTTCCGGTCACTTACACCGGCCTCGCGCAGGGCGATATTGATGTGTTCCTCGGCAACTGGATGCCCACGATGGAGGCTGATCTCGCCCCCTACCGCGATGCGAAAACCGTCGATGTGGTTGGCGTCAACCTTGAAGGTGCCAAATACACCCTCGCCACCAACGGCGTGGGTGCGGCACTTGGTATCAAGGACTACGCCGATATCGCCAGGAACTCCGAGGCGCTGGAAAGCAAGATCTACGGCATCGAGGCCGGCAATGACGGCAACCGCCTGATCCTGTCGATGGTGGAAAAAGATGCGTTCGGCCTGAAGGATTTCGAAGTGGTCGAATCCTCCGAGCAGGGCATGCTGGCCGAGGTGGCCCGCGCGGGCGACAAAGAGCCGATCATCTTCCTTGGCTGGGCCCCCCACCCGATGAACGCCAATTTCTCGGTCAACTACCTGACGGGCGGCGACGATTTCTTCGGCCCGAACTTCGGCGGCGCCACCGTCTATACCAATGCGCGCGCAGGCTACGTCGCCGAATGCCCGAACATAGGCAAGCTGCTGACCAACCTGAAGTTCACCCTGCCGATGGAAAACGAGATCATGGCCGCCATCCTTGATAACGGCACCGACTCGCTTGATGCCGCCAAGGCCTGGATGGTTGCCAACCCCGATGCCGTCACCGCCTGGCTTGCCGGGGTCACCACCAAAGATGGCGGCGATGCCACCGCCGCCGTGATGACTGCGCTGAAGTAACCGGTCCGCGGCCCCGGCACAGACCGGGGCCGCCAGTCTCGAACGGCAAAGGGGGCACCATGAATTGGCTGACCGACAGCGAAACCTTCATCGACCTGATGAGCGACAAATCCATCAAGATCCAGATCGGTAAATCCGCCAAGCAGGTGTTCGACTGGATGAAAGCCAATCTCAGCGGCGTGTTCGACAGCATCTCTACCGTGATGGATTGGCTGATCAACTCGGTCCTGTGGCTGCTGCAAGCCCCCCACCCCCTTGTGTTGATTGGCCTTTTTGTGGGCCTCACCTGGTACTTGCAACGCTCGTGGAAAACCTGCTTCGGGGTCGCACTCGGGTTTCTCTTCATCCTCAACCAAGGCTATTGGGAGGAAACCACCGAAAGCCTCACGCTGGTGTTGTCGGCCTGCGTGGTCTGCATGGGGATAGGCGTGCCCCTCGGCATCGCCTTCGCCCGCCGCCCGAAACTTTACGCCTATATGGTGCCGGTGCTAGATCTGATGCAAACCCTGCCCACCTTCGTTTACCTGATCCCGGCCATTGTGTTTTTCGGCATCGGCCCGGTGCCCGGCCTGATCGCCACCGTGATCTTCGTGCTGCCCGCGCCGATCCGCCTGACCCACCTCGGCATCTCCACCACCCCCACCGCCCTTCTGGAGGCCGCAACCGCCTTCGGTGCCACCCCGTCGCAGCGCTTGTGGAAGGTGGAACTACCCTTCGCGATGCCGCAGATCATGGCCGGGCTCAACCAGACCATCATGCAGTCGCTGTCCATGGTGGTGATCGCCGCTCTCGTCGGCGCAAACGGGCTTGGCGTGCCGGTGGTGCGGGCGCTGAATTCGGTCAACACCGCACTCGGGTTCGAATCCGGGTTCATCATCGTCGTCGTCGCCATCGTGCTGGACCGTATGCTGAGGATCAAAACCAAATGAACGCCCCCCTTCCAGCTGTCGAATTTGACAATGTTTCCATCGTGTTCGGCGAAACCCCCGCCACTGCCCTGCCCCTGATGGATCAAGGCCAGCACCGGGCCGAAATTCAGGGTGCCACCGGTCAGGTGCTCGGCGTGCACAACTGCTCGCTCACGGTGGCGCAAGGCGAGATCCTTGTGCTGATGGGCCTGTCCGGTTCGGGCAAATCCACCCTGCTGCGCGCCGTCAACGGCCTCAACCCGGTGGTGCGCGGCGAGGTCCGGGTGAACGACGGCGACAGGATGACCTCGGTAACCCGCGCCGACCCCCTCACCCTGCGCCGCCTGCGTCTTTCCAACATCGCCATGGTGTTTCAGCAATTCGGCCTGCTGCCGTGGCGCTCGGTGCGCGACAACGTCGGCCTCGGCCTCGAATTTGCCGGCGTTCCCGAGGCTGAACGGCGTGAGCGGGTGGAGCGCCAACTGGCCCTCGTCGGCCTTGCGCAATGGGCTGACCGGCAGGTGGGCGAGTTGTCGGGCGGCATGCAACAGCGCGTCGGCCTCGCCCGCGCCTTCGCCACCGAAGCCCCGATCCTGCTGATGGACGAGCCGTTTTCCGCCCTCGATCCCCTGATCCGCGCCCGCCTGCAAGATGAATTGCTGGAACTTCAGGACAAGCTGCAGCGCACCATCGTTTTCGTGTCGCACGATCTGGATGAAGCGTTCAAACTGGGCGACCGTATCGCCCTGATGGAAGGTGGCCGCATCGTGCAATGCGGCACCGCGCGCGAGATTTTCTCGAACCCCGTGTCGGAATACGTCGCCGATTTTGTCAATCACATGAACCCGTTGGGCGTGCTGACCGCGCGCGATGCGATGGAACCCACCCCCGGCACCTTCCCCACCTCGGGCGACACGGATATCGACACCCCGATCCGCGACGTGATGTCGAAACTGCACGGCGACACCCGCGCTCTGCGCCTGATCGAAGACGGTGTGACCGTCGGCCAGATCACCCGCGAGGGGGTGCTAAAGCGCTTGCTGAACCCGCGCGGCACCGCCTGACGGCTACTCCAGCACCCCAAAATCCGCCGCCATCCCGGCAGCGGTTTTCTTCGCGGCAGGTTTCCTGGCAGCCGGTTTCCCCGCCACAACCTTCTTCACCGCAGACTTTTTCGCGGCCGCCTTCTTCACCGCAACTTTGGCCGCCGGTTTCTTCACAGCCGCCTTTTTCGCGCCCGGCTTCTTGCCCGCCTTTTCAGCCACCAAAGCCAAAGCCTCCTCCAGCGTCACCGTCTCGGGGGTCAATTCCTTCGGCAAGGTCGCATTCACCTTGCCCCACTTCACGTAAGGTCCGTATTTCCCCGGCATCACCTGCACCGGCCCGCCGTCCGGGTGCGCGCCCAGATCGCGCAGCGCCACCACCGCCACCGTGCCCCGCCCGCGCGACGCCGCCTTTTGCGCCAGAACCTCCATCGCCCGGTTCATGCCGATGGTGAAAACCTCCTCCACATCGGCCACATTGGCATAAACCGCGCCATGCTTCACATAAGGCCCGAACCGCCCGATCGCCGCCTCCACCATCACGCCGTCCTCCGGGTGCGGCCCGATCTGGCGCGGCAGGTTCAACAGCGTGATCGCCCGTTCCAGCGTCAGGCTCTCTGGCGCCCAGCCCTTCGGCAGGCTGGCGCGCGGCGGTTTCGGCACCTCCTCCGTCGCCTCGCCCTTCTGCACATAGGGCCCGAACCGCCCGGCGCGCAGGCTGACAGGCACCCCATCGTCCTCGCCCAGAATGCGCCCCTCCACCGAGCCGCCCTCATCGCCGCCCGAAATCGGCCTTGTATAGCGGCATTCCGGATAATTGCCGCAGCCGATGAACGCCGACCCTGACCGCGCGGTTTTCAGATGCAACCGCCCGGTGCCGCACACCGTACAAATCTTGGGATCAGACCCGTCCGCGCGCAGCGGATACAAATGCGGGGCCAGAAACTCATCAATCTTGGTCAGCACCTCGCCAATGCGCAAATCCGCCGTTTCCGCCACCGCCGCCGAGAAATCGCGCCAGAACCGTTCCAGCACCTGCTTGTAATCCCGCGTTCCCGCCGAGACATCATCAAGCTGCGTCTCCAGATCGGCGGTGAAATCATACTCCACATAGCGGCGGAAATAATTGGTCAGAAACGCGGTAACCAGCCGCCCCTTATCCTCGGGGATCAGCCGGTTCTTGTCTTTGCGCACATATTCCCGGTCCTGAATCGTGGTCAGAACAGAGGCATAGGTTGAAGGCCGGCCAATCCCCAGCTCTTCCATCCGCTTCACCAAAGTCGCCTCGGAATAGCGCGGCGGCGCTTGGGTGAAATGCTGCTCGGGTGCCACTTTCCGCTTTTCCACTGCCTCATTCTGCATGATCTGCGGCAGCCGCGCGTCGTCTTCGTCCTCGCCGCCGGAGGTGGCACGATGTTCAGGGTCGTCGCGCCCTTCCTCATAAACCTTGAGGAACCCGTCAAACAGCACCACCTGCCCCGTCGCGCGCAGCACCACCTGCGCATCGGCGCTGGCCACATCCACCGTCGTCCGCTCCAGCCGCGCCGCCGCCATCTGGCTGGCGATGGTCCGCTTCCAGATCAGATCGTACAACTTGCGCTGATCCGCCTCGGCCAGCCGCAGATCCTCCGGCCCCGCCGCCATCTCGGTCGGCCGGATGCACTCATGCGCTTCTTGGGCGTTTTTCGCCTTGTTCTTGTACATCCGGGGGCTGTCGGGCACGTAGGCCTTCCCGAACCGCGCCACAATCGCCTCGCGCGCCGCCATCACCGCCTCGGGGGCCATGTCGATACCGTCGGTCCGCATATAGGTAATGTGCCCCGCCTCGTACAAACGCTGCGCCGCCGACATGCAGGCCTTGGCCCCCATGCCGAACTTGCGGCTCGCCTCCTGTTGCAGGGTCGAGGTCATGAACGGCGCCGAAGGGTTGCGCGCCGCTGGTTTCGCCTCGACCGACAGCACCTTCAAGGGCCGCGACCTCACCGCCTGCACCGCAATTTCCGCCGCTTCCGCCGTCGGAATATCGAATTTGTCCAGCTTGCGGCCTGCCAGCGAGATCAGCCGCGCCTCGAACACCTGCCCGCGTGGCGTTGCCAAATCTGCCTTCACCGTCCAGAATTCCTGCGCCCGGAACGCCTCGATCTCCATCTCGCGTTCCACCACCAGCCGCAGGCACACCGATTGCACCCGCCCGGCCGAGCGTGATCCCGGCAGCTTGCGCCACAGCACCGGCGACAGGGTGAACCCCACCAGATAATCCAGCGCCCGCCGCGCGAGATACGCGTCCACCAAAGGCTGGTCCACCTGGCGGGGATGCTTCATCGCCTCGGTCACCGACGCCTTGGTGATGGCGTTGAACGTCACCCTTGAAACCTTCTTACCCTTTTTCAGGCTGTTGTGCAGCGCCTCCTGCAAATGCCACGAAATCGCCTCGCCCTCGCGGTCGGGGTCGGTTGCCAGAATCAGCTCGTCATCGGTTTTCAGCGCCTCGGTGATGGCCTTCATATGCTTGCGACTGTCCGCCGCAATCTCCCAGGTCATGGCGAATCCGGCCTCCGGGTCCACCGAGCCATCCTTGGCAGGCAAGTCCCGCACATGGCCGTACGAGGCCAGAACCGTATAGCCCGGCCCCAGATATTTGTTGATTGTCTTGGCCTTAGCCGGAGATTCGACAACAACTACAGCCATGTAACCCTCACTGCCTGCCGCCCCAACGGGCGGCGCGGCAAGATGCGGGCGAACATGCCCCCTTGTCAATGGAGCGTGTCACCTCACTCCACCCGGCTCAGCAGCCCTCCCGCCTGCCGCAGCACCCGTCCCTCCAGTTCCAACGCGATCAGCGCCCCCGCAAGCAACGACGGCGGCAAGGCCAGATCCCGGATCAACTGGTCCTCCGCAAGGGGACTCGGCCCCAATCGCGCCAGTATCTGGCTGTGCACCGCCGAGATATCGGCAAGCGCCCGCGGTGGCCGTGGCGGCGGCGGTGCCGGATCGGCCGCCTCCCTCCCGGCAAACACCGCCTGCTCCGGTGCGAACCCGGTGATCCCCAGCGCCTCCATCACATCGCCCGCCCCCCGGATCAGCGTCGCCCCATCGCGGATCAGCATATTGCATCCGGCGGCCCGTGCATCACAAGGATGCCCCGGCACCGCCATCACCTCGCGCCCCTGATCGAGAGCATTGCGCGCCGTGATCAAACTCCCCGATCGCGCAGCCGCCTCCACCACCAGCACCGCCCGCGCCACCCCCGACACGATCCGGTTGCGCAGCGGAAAATGCCGCGCCTGCGGCGGCATGCCCATCGGCTGCTCCGATATCCGGCAGCCCGCCGCCAGAATCTCGCCCGCAAGCTCGGTGTTCTCGGCCGGATAGATCACATCGACGCCGCCCGCCTGCACCGCAACCGTTCCCGTGGCCAGCGCCGCCCGGTGCGCCTCGGCATCAATGCCGCGCGCCAGACCCGACACCACCACCATCCCCGCAGCCCCCAGGCCTTCCGCCAGCCGCCGCGCCATCCGCACCCCCAACGACGAGGCGTTGCGCGCGCCCACCATTGCCACCATCGGCCGGCCGAGCAGCCCCGGATCGCCCTGCACCCAAAGCACCGGCGGCGCATCCGCCACCTCGCGCAGCAACGCCGGATACCCAGGCTCGCCCCAGCGCAGCATCACCGCCCCCGCCACCCGCGCCAGCGCCATCTCCGCCCGCACCACCGCCTCAGGGCAAATCGTGTAATTCTCCACCCCGCTCGCCCGCGCAATCTCTGGCAAAGCCGCCAGCGCCGCTGCGGCCGAGCCATGTTCCGCCAGCAACCGGTGAAACGTTACCGCCCCCACCCGCCGCGACCGGATCAGCCGCAACCAATCCGCCGGATCCTCCGCCTCAGCCGCCACCAATCTCAACCCCATCGCCAACCTCACCCACCCCTGATTCCCGATCAGACCCGGATAAGGTTAACCGCTGATGAATCCTCTCCAACGCCCCCGCATTCTTCTCTGGCCAAATATCCCCGCCGGAGGCCCCACCTTTGCCATTGAAACCGGCATCGAAATTTGATCAAATACCTCCAAACCACCCGAAGGACCAAACCGATGAAAAACGCCGAAGTCGCCAGCCGCCGTGATGCCTCGATCTCGCGTGGCATCGGGGTGATGACCCAGATCTATGTGGACCGCGCGGTCAATTCCGAGGTCTGGGATATCGAGGGCAACCGCTACATTGATTTCGCCGCCGGCATCGCGGTGGTGAACACCGGCCACTGCCACCCGCGCGTGATGGCCGCCGTCACCGAACAGATGTCGCGCTTCACCCACACCTGCCATCAGGTGCTGCCTTACGAGAATTACGTCCGCCTGGCCGAGCGCCTGAACGCCGCCGTCCCCGGCGATTGGCCGAAGAAAACCGTCTTCGTCACCACCGGCGCCGAGGCCATCGAAAACGCCGTCAAAGTCGCCCGCATCGCCACCGGGCGCAACGCGGTGATTGCCTTCGGCGGCGCCTTTCACGGCCGCACCTTCCTCGGCATGTCGCTCACTGGCAAGGTGGAGCCCTACAAGAAGGGTTTCGGCGCCATGATGCCCGATATCTACCACGTCCCCTTCCCGCAAGAGATCCACGGCGTCACCACCGCCCACGCGATGGACGGCATCACCAAACTGTTCAAGGCCGATCTTGATCCCGCCCGGGTCGCGGCCATCATCTTCGAGCCGGTGCAGGGCGAGGGCGGCTTTTATCCCGCCCCCAAAGACCTTGTCCGCGCCATCCGCAAACTTTGCGACGAGCATGGCATCGTGATGATCGCCGACGAGGTGCAGACCGGCTTTGCCCGCACCGGCCACATGTTCGCGATGGAAGGCTACGGCATCGCCGCCGACATCACCACCATGGCCAAGGGCCTCGCCGGAGGCCTGCCCCTCGCCGCCCTTACCGGCCGCGCCAGCCTGATGGACGCGGCCCACCCCGGCGGGCTTGGCGGCACCTATGGCGGCAACCCCCTGGGCATCGCGGCGGCCAACGCTGTGCTCGACGTAATCGAAGACGAGGCGCTTTGCGACCGCGCCAACGAACTTGGCAGCCGCCTGAAACAGCGTCTGGAGGCGATCCGCTCCACCGCCCCCGAGATCGCAGACATCCGCGGCCCCGGCTTCATGGTGGCGGTCGAATTCGCCAACCCAGGCACGCACGAGCCCGACGCAGGCTTCACCACCCGCGTCCGCGCCGAGGCGCAAAAGCGCGGCCTGATCCTGCTCACCTGCGGCGTCTACGGCAACGTCATCCGCTTCCTCGCCCCCATCACCATCCCCGACGCCCACTTCGCCGAAGCGATGGATATTCTTGAGGCAGCCGTGGCGGCGGCCCGCACGTAGGTCGGGGGTTCACCCCGACTAAACTCACCCAAACCGCCGGGCCTGCACAGGCGCAAGGCCCGGCCCGCCAAAACGGTCGGGCCAGCGCGCGAAGAAAGAAAGTGCTGAATGCGGCTCAGGGATGGATTCGGCGTGCTCCGCGAACCCGCATATCTGCGGTTTGTCACCGGCTACGGGATATCCTATGTCTTCTACTGGATCACGCTGCTGTCGATTGGCTGGTGGATGTGGCAGACAACCGCGTCCGCAACCTGGGTCGGCATCGCTTATTTCTGCGATCTGTTCCCGTCCATCCTCGTCACCCCGTTCGCTGCGGCCTTTGCCGATCGTGGCGACAGGCTCCGCATCCTCAAATCGGTCTTGTGGTTGCAGGTCTGCACCGGGTTGACGCTCTCAGCGGTTGCGGCATCAGGTGCGCTGACCCCTGCCATGCTGGCAGGATTTGCCCTCGTCGAGGGTACGCTCGTGGGCTTTGGCCAGCCTGCGTTCTTTGGACTTCTGAACCGGCTTGTCAGCCAGCAGAACCTGTCTGCGGCGGTTGCCGTCAATGTCAGCGTGGTGCAGATCAGCTATATTCTGGGGCCATTGCTGGCAGGGATGCTGTTTTCCTTCGGGCTGGGCATCGCGCCTTTGGCTTTTGCTGCCAACGCATTGGGAACGCTGGGGTATCTGTGGTGCCTCAGTGGTATCACCTTGCACCCGCAGCCGCCGAAAGAGGCAACCGACGCCCCCGCACTGTTGCCCGAGGTTGTCGCTGGCCTCACCGTGTTCTGGACCAACCCGGTGGTCTTTCGTGCCAGTCTCTTCGTCCTCGTGGTGGCGGTGATGCAAAGGCCGCTGACAAGCATGATGCCCGCGATCAACGACCGCTTCTCGCTGTTCTCGCCCGCATATTTCACCCTGCTGACCGCCAGTCTGATGGCGGGCGGGCTGTTCGCAGGTCTGGTTCATGCAAGGCGCAATTCGGGTCACGGGCAGGAACGCGCGACGCTGCGGGTGCTTGTCGCGGTGATGCTGCTTGATGGGTTGCTCTTTCCGGCGCTCAGCGTGTTTCCGGGTGCCACCACACTCGCTATCGCCTGCCTGTTCTTGCTGGGGTTTGGCTGCAGCTATGTCGTGACAGGCAACAACATCATCTTGCAGAACCGCACCCCCGAACACATGCGAAGCCGGGTTCTGGGCAACAACCTGATGCTGGCCCGCGCGGCGGGCGCGATCTCGGTTCTGGGAGTGGGCCTTTTGGCCGATGCGCAGGGCTTCGGCATCGCCATGCCCTGCGCCGCCCTGATAGGCGCCATCGGCCTGTTTCTCGGCCTCAACCGCACCATCCGGCGCACCGCGTAACGCAAGTTGTTCCGCCGCCTTGCGGAACCATTCCTGCCGCCACGCGTTGTCCCCTCGTAACCCGCTCACTCCCTCACCCCCTCAAACCGAATCGAGGCTGCCATGACCAAATTTTTCCTTATCCTGCCGGTAATCGCCCTGTCGCTCTCGGCCTGCCAGACCACCGACCAGAATACCGCCGCAGGCGCGCTTGGCGGGGCGGTTCTGGGGGCTGCGGTCTCGAAACCCTCAAACCGCGTGCAGGGCGCATTGATCGGGGCTGCTGTCGGCGTCGCCGCCTCCACCCTGATCGGTCCCGCCCCCCAGCGCGGCCAGTGCTACTATCGCAACTCGAACGGCCAGACCTATACCGACGATTGCTAGAGCGGATTTCCTTCAATCTGATTCAGATTGAAGGAAATCCAGGACAAGACCGGCTTGGGAATGTTGCGTGTCGCGCCCAATCGGTTGAACCCGATTGGACGTAACACGCTTTAAGGCACAACCGGTCCGCTGCAAGCACCGGACCACAGCCGCAGCATCAGCCGGGCGTCCCCAAAGGATGCCCGGCATTTTCATGATCCCGGCCGCAAAAGTGCCGCGTAGGCCCCCGCATTTGCACCTTCCCCCGCTGCGCGCTAGAAGCCTTGCCAGCGGAGCGCTAGAAGCCTTGCCAGCGGAAAGGATCCCCCATGCGCGACGCCCCCGGCATCAACCTTATCAACGCCAGCGTCACCCTCTCCGGCAAAACCATCCTGCACCCCCTGAGCCTCACCCTCACCGAAGCCCGCATCGGCATCATCGGCCGCAACGGCTCGGGCAAAACCACGCTTCTGCGCCTGATCGCCGGGCTCACCCCGCCCTCCACCGGCAGCGTGCAGATCAACGGCCTCAACCCCGCGCAAGACCGCAAGGCGCTGCTGGCGCAGCTCGGCATCCTGTTTCAGAACCCCGATCACCAGATCCTGTTCCCCACGGTGGAAGAGGAGCTTGCCTTCGGTCTGATCCAGCAAGGCCACCCCAACCCCGCCGCCGCCGTGCAAACCCTGCTGGCCACAGAGTCCCGCAGCCATTGGGCCAAAGCGCCCACCCACACCCTTTCCCAAGGCCAGCGCCACTACCTCTGCCTGCTGGCGGTCCTCTTGATGAACCCCGGCACCATCCTGCTGGACGAGCCTTTCGCGGGCCTCGATCTGCCGACCAAAGCCCGCCTCTCCCGCCGCCTTGCCGCCCTGCCGCAACGGCTGATCACCATCACCCATGCGCCCGCCGCAGTGGCGCTGGCCGACCGCGTGCTGTGGCTTGATGCAGGCCACATCCGCGCCGACGGCCCTGCCGCCGCCACCATCAAAGCCTTCACCGCCGAGATGGCAAGGTTGGGAGAGCAGGATGCTGACACTCACCTCGCCGGTTGAAACCTGGGCACACCGCCTGCCTGCGGGGGCAAAACTTGGCGCCCTCACCGCCACCACGGTGCTGCTGTTCGCCCTGAAATCGCCGCTTGCCCTCGCCGCCGCCGTAACCCTTGTCGCCGCCATCATCGCCACCGGCGGCCACAGCTTTGCCCGCGCCTCGCTGCACATGCTGCGCCCCTTGCTGCCCTTCATCGTCATCGTGGCCCTCTGGCACCTCGTCACCCGCGCCCCCGGCGAAGGTGCGGCCATTGTGCTCCGCATGCTCGCCGCCGTCGCTGCCGCCAATTTCGTGACCATGACCACCCGGCTTGCCGACATGATCGCCACCCTGCAACGCGCGGCGCGCCCCCTCGCCCGCCTCGGCCTCAACCCCCGCACCTTCGCCCTTGCCATCGCCCTCACCATCCGCTTCATCCCGGTGATGCTGGAACGGATGACCACGCTGCGCCACGCCTGGCGCGCCCGCTCGCCCCGCCGCCCCGGCTGGCGCATCCTGATGCCCGCAACCCTCGCCGCCCTTGATGATGCCGAAAACACCGCCGAGGCATTGCGCGCCCGTGGCGGAACTGGTTAATGGCCGGTGAACAGGGAGACCACCATGGAAAAGAACCTCACCCATATCGCACTTTTCGCCGCCTTGATCGCCGTTCTCGGGCTGGTGCCGAAGATCGACCTCGCCTCGGGCGTGCCGATCACCGCGCAATCCTTGGGCATCATGCTGTGCGGCACGGTGCTGGGCGCGCGCAATGGTGCGGCGGCGGTGCTGCTGTTCCTGTTCCTCACGCTCTGCGGTCTGCCGCTGCTGGCGGGCGGGCGCGGCGGCTTTGGCCTCTTGGCCTCGCCGACCATCGGCTATCTGATCGGCTTCCCGGTCGCGGCCTTTGTGGCTGGCGCCATCACCACCCACCTGCGCGCCAACATCGGGCTGGCTTCCACCATAGGCGCGTTTCTGGGTGGCCTCGTGCTGCTGAACGGCTTTGGCGTTGTCGGCATGTCGGTGATGCTGGACAAAACCCTGCCTGAGGCCGCCCTCCTCGCCGCCCCCTACATGATCGGCGACACCATCAAGGCGGTCCTCGCGGGCCTGATCACCCAAACCATCGCCGCCGCCCGCCCCGCAGCCCTGCTGTCGCGCCGCTGACCGAAGGGCATCCCGGGGCGCGCTCAAAACTTCCGCTTGAGGAAATTTGCGCCTCGGAGTAGCTTTTGCACGTGGCCCGTGTTGCCCATCGACGTCTTTTGCTATCGGTATTTTGAAATTTGCGCCCGGCGCCATAGCGTGATGTTTTCATCCGGCCCTTTGCCCGCCGGTTTCCTGTATTGTAAGGATAAGGCCCATGACCAAAGACCTCGCCCTGAAACACGTCGATGATTTCGCAGCCCGCAGCACTGCCGGGAAATTCACCAAACTGGATCGCGCCAAAATCGCCGCCGGCCTGCGCATCCGCATTAACAACCCCTACAAGATCAATCAGACCAGCGCCGGGGTCTGCGGCCCGGCGTCGATCCTGTTTGCCATCGCCCAGTCACAACCGCTGCTTTACGCCACCGCCGTCACCAGCCTGTTTGAAACCGGCGAGGCCAGCATCCGCAAATGGAAGCTGAAACCCGATGCCGAACTCCTGACGATGCCCTGCCCTGCAGGCATCAAAGACACCGCAGGCACCGTCGTCGAAGCCTTCGAACATGTGGATTGGATCATCCTCGCCAGCATCCGCGATTCCGAGAACTGGTGGTACGATTACCATTCCGACAAAGACGACAGCGACGGCACAACCATGTCTGAAATCGAGGCATGGATGGCAAAGGCACAGTTCACCGACATCCAGAGTCAGGGCTGCTCTTTCTTCTCTTACGGCGGCGCGCTCGACAGCCTGAAAGACCGCGAAAAGTTCCTCGCCAAATGCAAGGAACTGGTTGGCAAGAATTACCGGATTGTCATCGGGATAGAGGCGTCAATCATCGATTCCTCCTTCAAAGACAGCCCGTCGCCAGACCATGTCGTTGTGATCCGTGGCGATTTCGATATTCCCACCCGGCGCGACAGCCGCATCAGCATCCCGATCTTCACCTGGGGCTCGGAAACCACCCTGCCCCGCATCGGCGGCCTGACCTACGAGCAGTTTCTGAAAAGTTTCTTCTTTTATGTGGCAGGCAAATACTGAATCTACCGCTCCACCAACAACGCCGTGCCGATCCCCCCCGCCGCCGCAATCGCGGCCAGCCCGTAGCCCGCCTGCAACTGCCAGAACAGCCGCACCGCCAGCACCGCGCCCGAGGCACCAATCGGATGCCCCCGTGCCAGCGCGCCGCCACCGATATTCACCCGCCCCGGATCAAGCCCCGCCGCCGCCACACAAGCCATCGCCTGCACCGCATAGGCCTCCATGATTTCGCTCACCGCCAACTCATCCGCCGGCACACCGGCCCGCGCCAGCACCGCCGCAATCGCCGCCACCGGTGCCAGTCCCGGCTCTTCCGGGTCACCCCCCAGCGTCGCGCCGCCCACAATCCGCATGCCCCGCACGCCCGGCAACCCCGCCGCCACCCGCGCCGATACCACCAGCACAAACGCCGCCGCATCCGCCGCCACCGCCGCATTGGCCGCCGTGATCCCTCCCACCACCACCTTGGCCCGCCCCGCCACCGCCGCCGTCAGTGCCCGCGCAAACGGATCACGCACTTGCGCCGCCACCTCAACAATCTCGCCTGTCGAACCCAAACCCAATGCCCGCCCATGGCTCAAAACCGCCCAAGCATCCGCCGCCGCCCGCGATATCCCCAACCGCCGCGCCAAAGCCTCCGCCGCCTGCGCCATCCCCGGATCACGCCCGGGCCAGGGCGTGAACGGCGGCTGATCGTAGGCCACCGCCGCACCAGCCGCAAAGCGTACCGGCCGGCGCGAATAGCTCTCCACCCCGCCCGCAATCACCACCTCCGCCGCCCCGCTTTCCACCAAAGCCCGCGCCAGCAGCACCGCGTCCAAGCCCCCCGCGCATTGCCGGTCTACCGAAAGCCCCGCCACCGCCAAGGGCAGCCCTGCCGCCAACGCCACCCGCCGCGCGGGGTTGCCGCCTGCGCCCAAAGCATTGGACACAATCACTTCGTCCACCCGCTCCGGCGCTATCCCCGCATCCGCCAGCAAGGCCGCCACCACCGACGCCGCCATATCTTCAATCGACAGCGCCGCAAACGCCCCCCCCCGCGGCACCACTGCCGTCCGCCGCGCGGCCACCACCACCGCGCTCATCCCGCGTCACGCGCGATGGCCAGCAGATCGGTTTTCCCCGAAGCCAGCACCGGCCAGCCCTCGCGCCAGATCACCGCGCGCGGTGCCGCAAGCGCCCCGAACTGCCGCCGCGTGGCCGCCAGTATCGCCGCCTCCTGCGCCACGTCTCCCAGCACCACCGCCACCATCACCACCCCCCGCAACGGATCGGCACCCGGGATCACCGCCACCTGCCGCACCCCCGGCAACCCTGCCATGAACGCCTCGATCCCCTCGGGAAACACGTTCTGATCGGCCACCGTCACCATCCGCCCCGCCCGGCCCGAAAGGTACAGATTGCCCGCCTCAAGCCGCCCCATCTCGCCCACCGAAAGCCAATCCTCGTCCCAGACGGCCCCCGCCTCGCCGCCACCATACCCCGCAAACAAATACGGGCTGCGCACCCAGACCGCCCCCGCGCGCAGCGCAATCTCCACCCCCGGATAGGCCCGGCCCACAGACTCCAAAGGGCTATCCTCCGCCGCCAAAGTGATGAAACTCGCCTCCGCCGCGCCGTAAAACTCACGCACTACCGCCGCAGGAAACAGCCGCCGCAACCCCGCCCGCAAAGCCGGGTCCAGCTTCGATCCTCCCACCAGAACCAGCCGCAGATCAGGCACCAAACCCCCCGCCGCCGCCAACAGCCGCAGTTGCGCCGGGGTGGCATAGATCACCGCCACCCGCCGCTGCGCCAACGCCGCCACCTGCCGGTCCGGTCGCATGCCGTCCAGCAGATGCAACTCCGCCCCCAGATGCACCGCCTCCAGCGCGCCATAAAGTGCGAGTGATTGCACCATCCCCCCCAGCACGGCCACCCGCACCCCCGGCCCGATGCCAAACAGCCCGGCATTCACCTGAAAACTCACCGTCCAGGATGCCTGCGACCGCCATATCCGCCGTGGCACGCCGGTGGAGCCCGAGGTCAGCGTCTCGAACATCGGCACCGGCCCACGCGCCGGTGCCTCCCCCGCCCCACCAATGCGGAACCCGTCCGGTGCGGCCAGCGCCTGCGCCAAAGCACGCCCCGAAAGCAGTGCGTCGATCACCACCGGCCCTGCCGCAACCGGCATGACCCGCGCCCCCCGCGCATCCATCACCCGCGCCTCCGGGTGCCAGCGAAACCGCGCGTCGCTCACGGGCCGCGAAACCCCGCCACCAACCCGCGCGCCGCTGCCGCCAGCAACGCAATATCCATCCCCAAGGCGGTAAACCGCGTGCCCCAGCCGATGCAAACCCGCGCGAAGGCCGGGTCCAGCGTCAAAATCCCCGCAGGCTTGCCCGCCGCCACAATCCGCTTGATCGCAGCCTCAATCGCAGCCACCACCTCAGGATGCCCCGCATTGCCGCCATGCCCCATCGAGGCGGCAAGATCCGCAGGCCCGATGAACAGCCCGTCCACCCCGTCCACCGCCGCAATCGCCTCGATCTGCGCCAAAGCCTCGGCGGTTTCCACCTGCACGATCAGGCACAACTCCGCCTCCGCCTGCTGCACATAGCCCTGAACCGCGCCAAACCGGCTGGCCCGCGTCATCCCCGCAACGCCCCGGATGCCGCGCGGCGCATAGCGCATCGCCGCCACCGCCGCCCGCGCCTCAGCCGCGTTCTGCACATAAGGGATGATCAGCGTCTGCGCCCCCAGATCCAACAGCCGCTTGATCAGCACCGCATCGTTGCTCGCAGGCCGCACCGCCACCGACACCGGATAAGGCGCCATCGCCTGCATCATCGCCATGGTGTCGGGCACATCGGTCAGCGCATGCTCGGTGTCGATCACCAGCCAGTCATACCCCGCCCCCGCCAGCACCTCCGCCACCACCGGGCCGGGCAGCGAGTTCCACAAGCCGAACTGCGGCCGCCCCTCCGCCAGCGCCCGCTTGAACGCATTCACCGGCAACATCATCCCTTGCCCACCAGCGATGCCATCCGCCGCAGCGCCAGCAGATAGCCTTCCACTCCAAACCCCGCGATTACCCCCTCCGCCCGCCCCGACACATACGAATGGTGCCGGAACGCCTCGCGCTTGTGGATGTTCGAGATATGCACCTCCAGCACCGGCCCCTCATAGGCGTTCAGCGCGTCCAGTATGGCAATCGAGCTGTGGCTATAGGCCCCCGGATTGATGATGATGCCCGAGGCCGCCCCCCGCGCCTCCTGCACCCAATCCACCAGTTGCCCCTCGTGGTTGGATTGCAACATCCGCACCGCGACGCCCAACTCCTCCGCCAGATCGGCCAGCGCCGCCCCCACATCCTCAAGCGTTTCCCGCCCGTAAATCTCGGGCTGCCGCAAGCCAAGCAGGTTCAGATTTGGGCCGTTCAAAACATATATGGGCTTCACGCGCCGCGTCCTTCTGCAAACATCCGCCCAGCATAGCCGATCCGCGCGCGCAGGCAAACCATCCCGCGCAATCCCGCACAGCCGCTCCGGCTTCTTCTCTGCACAAATATCCACCGGGGGGGAAAGCATTGGCCAGCCAATGCTTTGGGGGGCTGGTAAGCCCCCCGCTTCAGGCGCCCGCGCCGCCAAACCAAAAACAAAAAGGCGCGCACCACGCCCCCCAAACCGTGTGGGGAGGGGCGGGATGCGCGCAGATCGCCACAGTCTAGCCAGCCGTCAGGGACGAACGTTGCCGGCTCAGGCGACCTTTTCCAACGCCACCTGTGGCGCGATTCCCAATACCCGCACCACCTCGCGCGTGAGGCCGGGCCGGTTCAGGGTGTAGAAATGCAGATCCTCCACCCCTTCCGACACCAGCCGGTCGCACAGGCCCACGCATTGCGCCAAAGACATCAGCGCCTCGCGCCCGTCGCGCACTGCCCGCTCATAGCCCTCGGCCACCCGCACCGGGATCGAGGCCCCACAACGCGCCGCGAACCGCTTGACCCCCTCCCAGCCCTGCACCGGCAAAATCCCCGGAATGACCGGCGCGTTGATGCCCTCTTTCACACACAGATCGCGGAACCGCAGGAAGGTTTCAGCCTCAAAGAAAAACTGGGTGATCGCACTTGATGCCCCCGCATCAATCTTGCGCTTCAGCCAGCGCACATCAGCCAGAGCGTCGGCCGCATCGGGATGCCGCTCGGCATAGGCCGCCACCCGGATCCTGAACTTGCCGGTCCGCGCCAGCGCCTCCACAAGTTCCACCGAACTGGCAAAGCCGTCGGGCGCAGGCGCAAACCGCACCGCCCCCTTCGGCGCATCGCCGCGCAGGGCCACGATCTCGCGCACCCCGGCTTCGGCAAACCCCTCGGCCACCGCCAGCGTCTCGGCCCGGCTGGCGTCCACACAGGTCAGATGTGCCGCAACATTCACCCCGTAATTGCGCCCGATCAGCCCCACCGCATCCTGCGTCAGCTTGCGCGTCGCACCCCCGGCCCCGTAAGTCACCGACACGAACTCCGGCCCCAGTGGCGCCAGCATCTGCACCGCTTCAAACAGCCGGAATGACGCATCCAGCGTTTGCGGCGGGAAAAACTCGAACGACACGCGCGGCAGAGTTTTACGGGTCGGGGTCTTACAGGTCATGACAATGGCTCCTCACAGGCTTCCCCCCTTGTCTCACCATTTTATATGTGAGACAAATTCATAATTCTCAAGATCAACATGAGGCCACCGCATGTACATCGAACTCCGCCATCTCCGCACCATCCGCGCCATCCAGCACGCGGGCGGCCTCGCGCGGGCCGCCGAAACCATGAACATGACCCAGTCCGCCCTGTCGCATCAGGTGGCATCGCTGGAAGATCAGGTTGGGATGGAGTTGTTTGTGCGCCGCTCCAAACCGATGCGGCTTTCCTCCGCAGGCATCCGCATGCTGCGCGTAGCCGAGCGCCTGCTGCCCGAAATCGCGGCGCTGGAGGATGAGTTCCGCGCGCTGCAATCGGGCAAGACCGGCCGGCTGCACATCGCCATCGAATGCCACGCCTGTTTTGACTGGCTGTTCCCGGTGCTGGAAATGTTCCGCCACGCCTGGCCCGAGGTGGATGTCGATATCCGTGCCGGCCTCGCCTTTGATGCCCTGCCCGCGCTGAACCGCGAAGATGTGGACCTCGTGATCTCGTCCAACCCGGTGCCGATCCCCGAGATCACCTATAACCCGCTGTTCGATTACCACCCCACCTTCCTTGCCGCAGCCTCTCACCCGCTCACGGCGCATCCGGTGATCCTGGCCGAACATTTCCTCGATCAAACCCTGATCACCTACCCCGTCACCCGCGACAAACTGGATATCTTCACCGAACTGCTGACCCCCGCCAAGATCGAACCCCGCGCCCAGCGCACCGCCGAGTTGACCGCCGTGATCCTGATGCTGGTAGGCTCCAATCGCGGCGTGGCCGTGCTGCCCGACTGGGTGCTGCGCGAGGTCCGCCGCAACCCCGATTACATCACCCGCCCCCTCGGCCCCCAAACCATCACCAAACGCCTCTACGCCGCCACCCGCAGCGAAGATGCCGCCAAACCCTTCATGGCGCATTTCCTGAAACTGGCCCGCTCCGAGCCGGTGAAACTGCAACGCAGCTAAAACCGCCCTTCTCCCTTGCCCGATTTGATTTCAATCAAGCAAGGGGCCATCGCCCCGGCGGCCGCGCCTGCCTGCCCCCCATCTGATTGAACGGGCAGGCGCGTAAACGCACCAGCCCAGGCAGCCGCGCCCCGATTTGCCCAACCGCCTCGATTGCCGACAATCCCTTGCCCAACGGCGTTCCGCCTTATGGCCAACGTCCCGGGAAACTCTCTCCCGGAGAGTGTCCAAGATCGGTCCGCCCCCCCCCTCACTCCAACCCCTGCAGCTTCGCCCGCTCCCGCACCCGCTCCATCCCCTCGGCCTCCTGATCCTGCGGGTCCATCGCATGATCCTCCCCCATCTGCCGCATCGTATCGCCCCAACCCGGCCGCTCGCCCTCGTGATAGGCCTCCGCCCGCCGGTGATGCGCCATGGTCTCCGCCCCCCGGATCACGCCTGCCAGCCGCGCATGCATGTAACTGCGCAGCACCTCGTTCAGGCGCGGCTGATACCCCGCACCCATCGAGCGGAAAAACCGCAGCACATCGCGGTCCACCGCCATCGTGATCCGCTGCTTGCCCTGCGGCGCGCGGGTCTTGGCAATCTCGTGCCACTCATCGGGTATCCGCGAGGTGGCCTCGATATGATGATGCAAATCCCATTCCAGCCGCCGCATCGCATCCGTCATAAAGTGATAATTCGCCCGCTGCTTCGGCGTCTGCTTGGTAAGGTCAACCATCCCGTTCCTCCTGATCCACGCCCCATCCTGCGAAAAATTCCCTAAAAATTTCTGCATTCACCGTATGCATGGCCGGTGCATGGCTGCCTGCATCCCCCAACCGCCCTTGACATATCCCCCGATATCCGCCATTTGCCCCCCTATCCGAGTGCCCGTGCCGCGTGAGCATGTGTAAGGCCCGGAGTTTGGTTCCCACCGCACGCAGGGGTTCCGCTGCACGCACGGCCCTTGGCATCCGCCATAGGCGAGGGCATGCAGCACACCCATCGCCACCCCGCATCCTGCGGGTTCGGCAGGCGGCTATGGTGCCGCCGGAAAGACAATGATGACCACGTTCGAAGACCTCGGGCTTTCGCCCAAGATCCTGAAAAGCCTGGAGAAAACCCTTCTCAAACTGCCAAGCCCGATTCAGGTGCAGGCGATCCCGCATATCATGGCGGGGCGTGATGTGATGGGTCTGGCGCAAACCGGCACCGGCAAAACCGCCGCTTTCGGCCTGCCCCTGCTGCACCGCCTGCTCGATATCGGCCACCCGCCCGGCCCCCGCAACGTGCGCGCCCTGATCCTTGCCCCCACCCGCGAACTTGTCACCCAAATCGCTGATAACCTTGAGGTTTTCACCAAAGGCACGGCTGTTAAAGTGGCCACGGTCGTCGGCGGCGCCTCGATTTTCAAGCAAACCGAACGCCTCGCGCGCGGTGCCGATATCCTCGTCGCCACCCCCGGCCGCCTGATCGACCTGCTGGAGCGGAACGCGGTGTCGTTGCAGATGACCGGCTATCTGGTTCTGGACGAGGCTGATCACATGCTCGACATGGGTTTCATCCACTCCCTGCGCAAAATTGCCAAGCATATCCCCCTGAAAAGGCAGACTCTTTTGTTCTCGGCCACCATGCCAAAGGATATCGAGGAACTGGCCGGCACCTACCTGCGCGATCCGGTCAAGGTACAGGTCGCAGCCCCCGGCAAGCCGATCGAAAAGATCGTGCAGGGCGTGCATTACATCCCCAACAGCGATAAGGCCAAACTGCTGGAAACCTACCTCAAGGGCCATCCGACCGAGCAGGCGCTGGTGTTCGGGCGCACCAAGCATGGCTCTGAAAAGCTTATGAAATTGCTGGTGTCCTGGGGGTTCAAGGCGGGCTCGATCCATGGCAACAAAAGCCAAAGCCAGCGTGACCGCACCCTGACCGAATTCCGCAACGGCGACCTTGATGTGCTGGTCGCCACCGATGTGGCCGCGCGCGGCATCGACATTCCGGGCGTGCGGCATGTTTACAACTACGAGATGCCCAACGTGCCAGAAAACTACGTGCACCGCATCGGCCGCACCGCCCGCGCCGGGGCCGATGGCACCGCTGTCGCCTTCTGCGCCCCTGCTGAAATGGGAGAGTTGCAAGCCATTGAAAAGATGCTGAAAAAGCAGATCCCAATTCTGGCAGGCGCGCCTTGGGCCGCCGATATCGTGGCCGCAGCGCCAAAACCGGGGCAGAATCGCGGCCAGCGTCCGGTCCATGCAGGCGGCCAGAAACAAGGCTCCAAACCCGCCGCGCGCCCGCAAGGCCAAAAGCCCGGCGCAGGCCGCCCATCGGCCCCCAAACCCCAAGGCGGCAGCTTCGCCCCCCGCCGTCCCGAAGGTGCGAAAGCCCGCGCGCCCCAGCGCCGCCCAAGCTGAAAATCGCCTGAAGGCTGCGACAAAAACCGCAGCCTTCAGCTCACCTCGTCTTCCAGATTAAGCTTCATCTCCAGCAGAACCTGTTGAATAGCAAGGGTTTCCCGCAACATCTTCTTGGCCTCGTTAACCGAGATCACCCCATCGCCAATCGCCTGATTATACTCGCCCATCAGCATGGCAAACCGCTGCGCCAGCGCCACCACATCCTGATTGACCCCCTTGGTCGGCGCATTGCGCTTTTCCGCGTCATAGCTCAGCGTGATGCCGCGCAAATCGGCCAGCGCCGCCGTCACATGCGGAAACCGCGCCGCTGCTTCCAGTTGCGCCACCACATCAATCGGCATGAACCGGTCGTCATGCTCGTCGGAATCCGAATAATACCGCCCCAGCGTCGCCTTGGATTTGCCCGTCAACCGGCAGGCCGCCTCGATTCCCACATCCTTGACAAGGGCCTCGCTGTGTTTCTTGAGATAGCTTTGACTGCTCATACCCCGCCCTTACTTCCCCATCTGGTCCCGCACCGGGGAAATCACTACATCTTTTCCCATTAATCCGCCTGCAACAGTTTGTCATTCATAAAGGCGTTCCGGGCAACCGGATGTGTAAAGAGTGTCCGGCGTCCCCAGCGCTGGTTTTGGGTGGGGGTCCGCCGCGCGTCTGCCTTGCAAAAGGCAGTCTCCATAGCGCGGCGGGCCCCACACCTATCAGCCGTGCCCCGGCCCGACAACATCCGCGTGCCCTGTCGCCGCGCAACCCCGGCGCCGCTTCACGCAGGCTTGCGCTGCTGCGCCATGCTTGGTTAAAAGCTTGCATGGCCAAGCTTTATTTTCACTATTCCACCATGAACGCGGGCAAATCAACCTCGCTGCTGCAAGCCTCGCACAACTACCGCGAGGGGGGGATGCAGACCTATCTGGTCACCGCCCAGCTTGATCACCGCGCGGGCGATGGCCGCATCGCCTCGCGCATCGGCATCGGCGAGGCGGCGGATACCTTTGCCGTCGGCGAGGATCTGTTCGCCAAGCTTAAGCTGCGGTTTTCCCAAACCAAAATCGCCTGCGTCTTTATCGACGAGGCGCAGTTTCTCAGTCAGGCGCAGGTCTGGCAACTGGCCCGCGCCGTCGATGATCTGGGCGTGCCGGTGATGTGCTACGGCCTCAGGGTGGATTTTCAGGGCAATCTCTTTCCCGGTTCCGCCGCCCTGCTGGCCTGGGCCGACGAGATGCGCGAGGTCCGCACCATCTGCGCCTGCGGGCGCAAAGCCACCATGGTGATCCGCCGTGGCCCCGATGGCCGCGCCCTGCAAGACGGCGAGCAGGTGCAGATCGGTGGCAACGAAACCTACGTCTCGCTCTGCCGTAGGCACTGGCGTGCGGCGGTGGAAGGTTAACCCCGCACCGCCTGCACCTCCTGCGCCCGCGCCCGCAGCGCAATCACCACCCCCGCCGCCACGATCAACCCCATTCCCGCCACCGCCCCCCGCTCCAGCGTCTCGCCCCAAAGCACATAGCCCCAGAACGCCGAGGCCGGCAGGATCACGTATTCCAGCACCGAGGCCCGCCCCGCATCGGTGATCTGATAGGCCCGGATCATCATCCCCACCCCGATCAGCGAGCCCGCCGCCTGCACGAACGTCCAGAACCAGAACCCCTGCCCCGGCCACACCGCGCCGCGCTGCAAGAACCCTGCCGCCCCCTCGGGCACCGCCACCGGATGCAGCGTCAGCACCGCCATGCCAATCGCCCCGATCACCCCCAAAGCGATGAAAAAACCCGCCAGCAGCGTCTCGGCACTTTCTGCGGCGCAAAACTGCCGGGTGGCGATATTGCCCATCGCATACATCACCCCGGCAAGCACCGGCAGCAACGCCGCCAGCGATGCCCCGGAAACCGCCTCCGGCCCCAGCACCAGAACCACGCCCGCGAACCCCAGCAACACCGCGAATATCCGAACCGGGCCAATGGCCTGGCCGAACGCAAAGCGCGAGATCAGCAGCACCCAGATCGGCGCCGTGAACAGCCCCGCCGCCACCAGCGCCACCGGCAGAAACGCCAGCGAGCCAAAATAGATCACCATCGCCAACCCATGAATCGCCGACCGACCGATCACCGCCCGCAGCCGAACCGGGCGCAAGCGCAGGCCCATCGGCACCGCCGCCAGCCCCAAAAGCGCCATCGCCATCACCGTCCGCGTCAGGTGAAACTGCCAAAGCCCGGCCTCCGCCGCGATCACCCGCACATAATTATCGGTATAACCGATCATCATCGCATAGACAAAGATCAGGCCAGCCGCCGCAATCGTGCGGTCTTTTGTTGCGCTCACGGCCTGCCCCATCCTCACCCTTGCGCCGCCAGCAGGCCCGCTCTGCCCAAACCTTGCGCGCCCGAATGCGACATTCTGCCCGGTTTTTCACCGCCACCCGCCGCCACCGGTGCGAAACACCGCGCCACCTGATTGTAGCGCGCCAGCCGCTGGGCTAACCTGCCCGCATGAAGCCCCGGAACCCCCCGCAATGACCGCCCTGCGCAAATACGACCGGCTTGAAACCACCGGCCTGTGGCGCGCGGCCCCCGATGCGCAACTGCGCGAAGTGGTGGTGGGCCTGCGCGATGCCACCGTGGTGCTGTCGGATCCGAAAACCGAAATGCCGCTGTCGGCGTGGTCGCTGCCCGCGCTGCTCCGCCTCAACCCCGGCAAGACCCCTGCCCTGTTCACTCCCGGAGACGACGCTGCGGAAACCCTGGAACTGCAAGACCCCGAGATGATCGCAGCACTGGAGACGGTGCGCCGCGAAATGCTGCGCCGCCGCCCGCGCTCGGGCCGGTTGCGCGGGGTGATGCTGGGGGGCAGCACGGCGGCGCTGGTGGTGCTGGCACTGTTCTGGCTGCCCGAGCGGCTGACCCGCTATACCGGCTCGGTGCTGCCCTATGCCACCCGCGCCGCATTGGGCGATCTGGTGCTGGCCGATCTTTACCGCCTCACCGGCTCGGCCTGCGACAGCAAACCCGGTGTCGCTGCCGCCCTCACGCTGGGGCTGCGGGTGAACCCCGACCTGCCGCCCTTCGTGGTGGTGGTGCGCGAAGGCCTTGTGGCACCGCTGCATCTGCCCGGCGGCGTGGTGGTGCTGCCCGCCAGTCTGCTGGAACTGATCGACGGCCCCGAGGCGGTGGCGGGCTATGTGCTGGCCGAAACCTTGCGCGCCCGCGCCGCCGATCCGGTGATCGGCCTGCTGCACCACGCGGGCCTCGGCGCCACCATCCGCCTGCTGACCACCGGCGCGATGCAGCCCGCCTCGGTGGCAGGCTATGCCGAGGTGCTGCTGCGCCAGACCACAACCGCCCCACCCAACCCGCCCACCCCCGCCATCCCCGACGCCGATCTGCTGGCCAGCTTCACCGCCGCCGATCTCAGCACCTCGCCCTATGCCTTTGCCGTTGATCCCACAGGCAAAACCACCCTTCCCCTGATCGAGGCCGACCCCTTCCTCGGCGGCTCTCCGCGCCCGATCCTCAGCGATGGCGACTGGCTGAACCTGCAAGCGATCTGCGGCTAGACCGGGATCCGACCCGACGGAACCGCGCCGCCCCCAATCCCTGACAATTCGCCTAAAAATTGCGCCCCGCTTGTCATGTGTTCAAATACTCCACAGGGGTGCGGGGGTGTGAAACCCCCACTTTTGATGGCGGGTGCGGGGGCGCTGTTCCCCCGCTTCTGTCGGCGGATGCAGGGGGTGTAAAACCCGCAAAAGCCACCAGCCAGCAATGCTTCGGTTCCGGCAATCCCCCCCCGCAAGCCAAAGAAAAACCCCCCGGATTGCGCCGGGGGGCCAAGGGTGACTGCTCGTTTCTTGCTTTATCTGATGAATGCATCCGCAAAACCCGCACCGCGCGCCGCCGCCACCGCCCGCTGCGCCTCGGCCACCGATCCGAACGGCCCGGCATAGACGATCTGCAAATCGCGCCCTTCCCGGCTGATCCGCGCCTTCGCCACCGGCAGGCCCAAAGCCTGCAACCGCGCCCCGGCACCGGCGGCATTCGCGGCCACCCCGAAGGTGCCAACCTGCACCAGCACCCCGCCCGCAACCGCCTTGCTGCGCGCCACAACCGGCGCAGTCGCCACCGATTTGGTCGAAACCGTCACCCCGCCGGCCTTCGCAGCCTTCCGCTTTTTCACTTTCCGCTGATCGGCCACCAGAACCGCCGGCACATCGCGGGTCCAGACCTGATCCTGCGCCGCCCAGCCCTCGGCCGTTCCCTGCCCACGCTGCGGGTTCAGCCGGTCATCGGTCCAGGCCAGCTTGTAACCCTTTGGCGGCTTTGAAATAACCACTTCGGCCTGCGCATATCCGCCCGCCGCCACAGTGGCCCCTGACGACGTACCCCGCGCCACCACCTGATCGCTCAACGCCGCCCCAACCCCGGCACCTGCCGGATAGATCGGCGGCCGCCAGCCGGTCAGGGTGCCATCGCCGCGCGTGCAAACCACCACAGAACCGCCGGTGCGCAGCCGCACCCGCTCGGCCACCGGGGCGGAGGTGTAACACCCGATCTGCCGACCGCTGCCCCCCGCCGACGGCACCACCTCGTACCGGCTGCCCGGGGCCACAACGCCGACAGGCGCAACCGGCGCCGGTGCCGCCGCCACCCTCGGCGCCACAACCCTCGGGGCCACAACCCGCGCCGCAGGCAGGCTGGCAATCGTCGCCAACGGTGCCCCGACCTGCGTTCTGACCACAGGCGTTCTCGCGACTGGCGCCACCACCCGGGGCGCAACCACCTGAGGCGCCACCACCTCGGGCGCCTCATCCGCCGCCACCTCGATCGCCGGGCGCGGCCCGAAGGTCGGCTGCGCGGTGCAGATCGCCTTGCGGTCGCGGCCAACCCTCGGCACCCAGTTCACCCGCCCGTCAAACCCCGCCCGCAGGAAAACACAGCCCCGGCTGTCCACATATTGCTGGCCCTTGAAGCTGGCTGGCGGCAGTTCTGCGGGCGCACCCACCTGCGCCACCGTCCGCGCCTCACCCGCCATCGGCAGGCTCAACGCCGCCAGCACCGCAACGGACAGAACTTTGAAAATCATCATCACCCCCCAAGCCCAGAAGTGGCCCGACGCGGCAATCATGAAGTCTTATTGTTTCCGAGTAAAGGCCCAATGCCTCTATTTAGTACCGAACATGCGGTCGCCCGCATCCCCTAGCCCCGGTACAATATATCCATGGTCATTCAGGTGGCTGTCTACCGCCGCTGTGACAATCGGCACGTCAGGATGCGCCTCTTTCATGCGAGCAATACCCTCAGGGGCCGCCAACAGGCACAAAAACCGGATCTGCTTCGCCCCCGATTGTTTCAAAAGCGTCACCGCTGCCACCGAGGAATTGCCCGTCGCCAGCATCGGATCAACCACAATCGAAATCCGCTCGTCCAGATGATCCGGCAATTTGCAGTAATACTGCACCGGTTGCAGCGTTTCCGGATCGCGGTAAAGCCCGACAAACCCCACCCGCGCCGCCGGGATCAGCTCCAGAATCCCGTCCAACAGCCCGTTGCCCGCCCGCAGGATCGAGATCAGCGCCAGCTTCTTGCCGTCAATCGTCGGCGCGTCCATCGGTTCCAGCGGCGTCTCGATCCGCTTGGTCGTCATCGGCAATTCGCGCGTCACCTCATAGGCCAGCAGCAGGCTGATCTCGCGCAACAGCTTGCGGAAACTGGCAGTCGATCTGTCCTTTTCCCGCATCAGCGTCAGCTTGTGCTGCACCAAAGGGTGCGCAACGACGGTCAGATGTTCAAGCATGGCCCAACTCCAGAATGTTCCCGATCCGCGTCTTGGTATCCGCGTCACAAAACGCCGCGTCAAGCGAGGTGCGGGCAATCTGCGCGAAAACCCCCGCGTCCCATTCGAACGCCTCAGCCAGCATCTGATATTCCCGCGCCATGGTGGTGTGAAAGAACGGCGGATCGTCGGTAGAGATGGTCACCTTCACGCCGCGATGCAGCAACTCGCCAGCCGGATGCTTGCGGTACGACGGATAAAGCCCCAGCGCCACGTTCGATCCGGGGCAGACCTCCAGCACGATGCCGCGCTCGGCCAACTCATCCACCAAAGCCAGATCCTCGATCGCCCGCACCCCGTGGCCGATCCGCTCCACCGCCAGATCGCGCAGCGCATCGCGCACCGAATCCGGCCCGCCCCACTCGCCCGCATGCGCCGTCAGCCGCAACCCCGCCTCGCGGGCCATATCGAAACCATAGCGGAAATCCTTTGGCGCGCCGATCTTTTCATCCCCGGCAAGGCCAAACCCCACGATCCAGTCGCCCGCAGTTTCCGCCGCACAACGCGCCGTCTCGCGCGCCTTGTCCGGCCCGAAATGCCGGATCGCAGTCACGATGCCCCGCAGCACGATGCCATGGCTTTTCTCGGCAATATCAGCCGCTTCGCGCATGGCGTGCAGGTATTCGCGCCAAGCCCCTACATCGCGCCCGCCGCAAAAATCGGGGCTGACGAAAGTTTCGCAGTAAACCACGCCACTTGCGGCACTTTCTTCCAGCACCGCAAGCGTCAGCCGGTGGTAATCTTCTGCCGATTTCAACGTCCCGGTCGCCGCTTCATACACTTTCAGAAAATCCCAGAAGTCCTTGAATTTATAACCGCCTTTCTCATCAAAGATGCCCGCGATATCCATGTTCTTCTCGCGCGCCAGCCCCCGGATAAAGGCAGGCGGTGCCGCCCCCTCCAGATGCAGATGCAACTCCACCTTCGGCAAACCCTTGGTCATGTCAAGAAACTCCGCCCTGCGCCCTGCGCCGCCACCCCCAGATGCGCCGCAACCGAGGCCGCCACATCCACAAACCCCCGCAAGCCGATCTCACCCGCGCCCACCCCCGCGCACAGCACCGGCACCCGCTCGCGCGTGTGATCGGTGCCCCGCCATGTCGGATCATTGCCATGATCAGCGGTGAAAATCGCGAGGTCTCCCGGCTGCATCTGCGCCAGAAACACCCCGACGCGGGCATCGAACCATTCCAGCGCCCGGGCATAGCCCGCCACATCGCGGGTATGGCCATAAAGGCTGTCGAACTCGACAAAGTTCGCAAAAATCAAGGAACCGGGTTTAGCTTCCACCGCTAACCGCAATAAATGTTCGAAAAGATCAACATCGGATTTCCCCTTGTGCAGCGCCCCCACCCCCCGCATCGAGAATATGTCGCCGATCTTGCCCACCGCATGCGTCATCCGCCCCGCCCCCTGCACCCAATCCAGCAAGGTGGGTGCAGGCGTCGCCATCGCGTAATCATGCCGGTTGGCGGTGCGCAGAAAACTGCCCTCAACCCCGATGAACGGCCGTGCGATCACCCGCCCCACCTTCATCGCGTGCAACATCGGCGCCAGCGCTTCGCAAAGCCGCAACAACCGCTCCAACCCGAACGCGCCCTCATGTGCGGCAATCTGAAACACCGAATCCGCCGAGGTATAGCAGATCGGCCACCCCGTCCGCAGATGCTCGGCCCCAAGGCTGGCCACAATCGGAATTCCCGAGGCATGGCAATTGCCCAAAATCCCCGCCACCCCCGCCAACCGGCACACCTCCGCCACGAGGTCAGGCGCAAAGGCCGGGCCAACCTTGGGGAAATAACTCCACTCCCACGGCACCGGCACCCCCGCCAATTCCCAATGCCCCGAAGGCGTGTCCTTGCCGCGCGACACTTCCGTCAAAGCCCCCCACCGCCCCGAAGGCTTCGCCACAAGCCCCGGCGTGGCATCGCCCGAGGCCAGCCGCACCGCCGCCCCCAGCCCCAAACCGTCCAGCACCGGCACATGCAAAGGCCCCGAGCGCCCCCGATCCGCCCGCCCCAAAGCACATTCCTGCGCGATATGCGCCAGCGTATTCGCCCCGGCATCGCCAAACTCCGCGTCACCAAAATCCGCCGCATCCGGCGCGCCGCCACAGCCCACCGAATCCATCACCACCAAAAACGCCCGCGCCATTACGCGATCCGTTTCAGGATCAGAACCGGGTCGGCAGGGGCCGCTTCGCCCATGGTATAGGCCGCCTGCACCGCCCGGATCGCCACTTCCGCCAAGGCCTCGGACGGCGCATGCACCATGGCCAAGGTATCACCCGCACCAATATCCTCGCCGATCCCCGCAAGATCGGAAAGCCCCACCGACGGGTTCACCCGGTCGCCCTCGCGCAAGCGCCCGCCCCCCAGATGCACCACCGCCTGCCCCAAAACCTGCCCGTCGATGCGCGCCACATAGCCCGTAGCAAGGTTCGGCACCTCGCGGATCACTGTCGCCGCAGGCAAACGATCGGGCCAGCGGTCGACAAAATCGGCGGGCCCGCCTTGCGCCGCAATCATCCGGCCAAACCAATCCGCCGCCGC
The DNA here is from genome assembly GCA_031384695.1 of Paracoccaceae bacterium. Taxonomy (GTDB): domain Bacteria; phylum Pseudomonadota; class Alphaproteobacteria; order Rhodobacterales; family Rhodobacteraceae; genus JANNAV01. The sequence goes on along the minus strand of JANNAV010000073.1, from coordinate 15,798 downwards.
CCCCGATTCCAGCGCCTCGGCAATCCGCCCGGCCCCGTCGGCAGGGTCTGCGGCCAACCCGCCCAGCGCCAAAGCCTCGCCCCCCAACGCCATGGTGATATCCCAAAGCGCCGCATTCACCGAAGTGCCGGTCAGCGTCTCCATCACCTCCGTCACCTCCAAAGCATTGCCCACCGCCGTGGCCAAAGGCTGGCTCATATCGGTGATCAGCGCACTGGTCATGCAGCCCGCGCCTTGCGCCGTGGCCACCAGAACCTTGGCCAGAACCGTGGCCTCCTCCAGCGTTTTCATGAACGCGCCAGAGCCGCATTTCACATCCAGTACAAGGGCTTCCAACCCCGCCGCCAGTTTTTTGGAAAGGATCGACGCGGTGATCAGATCAATGCTTTCTACCGTGCCCGTCACATCGCGCACCGCGTAAAGCCGCTTGTCGGCGGGCGCAATATCGGCGTTGGCCGCCACGATGGCACAGCGCACCTCCTTCATCTGGCGGCGCAACTGCTCGGCCGTCATCGCGGTGCGAAAGCCCGGAATGGCCTCCAGCTTGTCCAGCGTGCCACCGGTATGCGCCAGCCCCCGCCCCGAAATCATCGGCACATAAGCGCCGCAGGCCGCCAGCGCCGGGGCCAGCAGCAACGACACACAATCGCCCACCCCGCCGGTCGAATGCTTGTCCAGCACCGGCCCCGGCATATCCCACTCCAGCACCTGCCCCGAATCCCGCATCGCCCGCGTCAAGGCCACGGTGCCGCCCTCGCCAAGCCCCTTCAGCAGCACCGCCATCGCAAACGCCCCCGCCTGCGCATCGCTGACCGCCCCCGAGGCAAGACCCGCCGCAAACCAGTGCAACTCCTCAGGCGCAAGTGGTGTGCCATCGCGGATGCGCGCGATGATGCTGCGCGCATCCATCAGATACTGCCCATATGAGCGGCAGTGAACAGGCCGGGAAGCAGTTCGGCCACTGTCATGGATTTTGATTTTCCACTGGTGGTGCAAAGCGTTACCACCACATCCTGCGCCGCAAACTCGGAAATCTTCTGCCTGCAGCCGCCGCAGGGCGGCACCGGCTCGGGGCTGTCGGCGATCACGCAAACCTCGGCAATCACCGTGTCACCGCCCGCGACCATCGCGGCAATCGCCCCCGCCTCGGCGCAGGTGCCTTCGGGATAAGCCACGTTTTCCACGTTGCACCCGGCATAAACCGCGCCCGAAGCCGCGCGGATCGCGGCCCCCACCTTGAAGCGCGAATAGGGGGCATAGGCGCGCAGGCGCACGTCGGTTGCGGCATGCAAAAGCGTCATCGGAGCCTCACGAAATTTGACAATCTGGTCCGGAAGTTAGCGGCTTTGCCGCCGGATGTGCAAGTGCGCTCAAAGAACGTCGGTTTTGAACACGCCCGGCAAGGACACCTCCAGCAGTTCCAGATCGGCGGTGGTGTTGGCATAACGGGTGGCAAGGCCCGGCGGGATCACGAAAGCATCGCCGGGCGACAGGCGGAAGGGGTCTTTGCCCTCGCCTTCCAGCGTCATGCCGCCCGCCATTACGAAGGTGAACAGAATATCGCCCGCGTGCCGCGTCCAGGGCGCGGCGGCGCCGGTGGGGCGCGCCACCATCACCGAGGCCACACCCTTGGTATGGGTGTTGATGGTGGTATCGCGCGCCTCGAACCCCGCTATGCGGAACGGCATGAAAGGGGCTTTCGCCCCCACATCATGCACAAAACGCTGGTTTTGCCATTCACGGTCGGGGCGGAAAAAGGCGGTTGGCAGGGTCATCTCGTGGTCGATCTCGGTCACATGATCGGCGGGCACGCCAATCTCGATCACCTCGATGCCGTCGCTGGCCTGCAGCACGCGGTGGCGGATCTCGGGCGGCTGGATAAAGCAATCGCCCGCATGCAGCCGGATCGCGCCGCCCTGATCTTCATAAACCACATCGACCCAGCCCTTGATGCAAAAGATCAACTGAAAGCCAACCTTATGATAATGCACCATATCCGGCACCGGCCCGCCATCCGGTATGCGGATGTGGCTGGCGATCACGGCACCACCCAGCCTTGAGGGCACCAGATCGCGGTAATGCATCCCCGCCCGCCCGATCACCCAGGGCGCCTGATCAGCCAGCCGGCGCACCACAAACGCATGCTCGGTTTGCGGCAGGATCAGCGGTGGGTTCAGATCATCTATTTCGATCAGCGTGCCGTTGGGCGCGGTCAGGCTGCGGGCGCCTGCCGCAAAGCCATCGGCATCATCGGTCAGAATCCGCAAGGTGCCGGGGGCCTCGGGCGCGCCTTTCTGAATGCGGATGCGCAACCCGTGTCCCGACAGCACCGCCACCTCCGGGTTGTCGGCGGGATAGATCGACTCCAGCCGCATCCCCAACACCTTGGTGTAAAACGGCAAATCAAGCCGTAACTCGGTGGTGGGCAGGCGGATTTCGGCGCGGGTCTCGGTCATGGCAATTTCTCCGGCTTTGGGTCACAGTGCCCATCAGACCAATGATTTGCAAGCAGACCGAACAACACCTGTACCAGAACACGCATTGGCAGGCTTTGTGATATGGTTTAATACTAAACCAAATGCAGGGGGATGGGCATGACGGACGAAGCACGGCAGGATAATGCCCGGCAGGCGGCGCTGGATTACCACGAATTTCCCAAACCGGGCAAGCTGGAGATTCGCGCCACCAAGCCGCTCGCCAATGGCCGCGATCTGAGCCTCGCCTATTCGCCGGGCGTGGCCGAAGCCTGTCTGGAGATCAAGGCCGATCCCTCCACCGCCTCGCGCTATACCGCGCGCGGCAATCTGGTGGCGGTTGTCACCAACGGCACCGCCGTCTTAGGGCTTGGAAACATTGGCGCTTTGGCCTCCAAACCGGTGATGGAGGGCAAGGCAGTTCTCTTCAAGAAATTCGCCAACATCGATTGCTTTGATATCGAGTTGAACGAGGCCGATCCGCACAAGCTGGCCGATATCGTCTGCGCGTTGGAGCCTACCTTCGGTGCCATCAACCTCGAAGACATCAAGGCCCCGGATTGTTTCATCGTTGAACAATTATGTCGTGAGCGGATGAACATCCCGGTATTTCATGATGATCAGCACGGCACCGCCATCGTGGTGGGGGCCGCCGCCACCAATGCGCTGCATGTCGCGGGCAAGGCGTTTGGCGAGATCAAGCTGGTGTCCACCGGCGGCGGGGCTGCGGGAATCGCTTGTCTGAACATGCTGCTGAAACTGGGGGTGAAGCGCGAGAATGTCTGGCTTTGTGATATTCACGGCGTGGTTTATGAGGGCCGCCCGCAAGACATGAACCCGCAAAAGGCCGCCTTCGCCCAATCCACCGGGGCCCGCGTGTTAAACGATGTGATCGCGGGGGCCGATTTCTTCCTCGGCCTGTCCGGCCCCGGCGTGCTGACCCCCGAAATGGTCGCCAGAATGGCCCCCCGCCCGATTATCTTCGCCCTCGCCAACCCGATGCCGGAAATCCTGCCCGAACAGGTGCGCGCCGTCGCCCCCGATGCCATCATCGCCACCGGCCGTTCCGATTTTCCCAATCAGGTCAACAACGTACTGTGCTTTCCCTTCATCTTTCGCGGGGCGCTGGATGTGGGTGCCACCACCATCAACGAAACCATGGAGTTGGCCTGCATCGAAGGCATCGCGGCCCTCGCCCGCGCCACCACCAGCGCCGAAGCCGCCGCCGCCTACCGGGGCGAAGTGCTCACCTTCGGCGCCGATTATCTCATCCCCAAACCCTTCGATCCCCGCCTGATCGGCGTTGTCGCCTCTGCCGTGGCCCGCGCCGCGATGGCAACCGGCGTCGCCACCCGCCCCATCGCCGACATGGACGCCTACAAGCAGAAACTCGACGGCTCGGTGTTCAGATCCGCCCTTATCATGCGCCCGGTGTTCGAGGCCGCCCGCACCGTCAGCCGCCGCATCGTGTTTGCCGAGGGCGAGGATGAACGGGTGCTGCGCGCTGCCAACGCCATGCTGGAAGAGATGACCGACAAGCCGATCCTGATCGGCCGCCCCGAGGTGATCGCGGCGCGGGCCGAGCGCGCGGGCCTGCCGATCCGCCCCGACCGCGACTTTGAGATCGTCAACCCCGCAAGCGATCACCGCTACCGCGACTACTGGGGCAGTTACCACGAATTGATGGAACGCCAGGGGGTCACCCCCGATATCGCCCGCGCGGTGATGCGCACCAACTCCACCGCCATCGCCGCCATCGCGGTGCACCGCGGCGATGCCGACAGCATGATCTGCGGCACCTTCGGGCAGTACCTTTGGCACCTGAACTATGTCCGGCAGGTGCTGGCGCAGGGTGGCCTGCACCCGCGCGGCGCGCTGTCCTTGATGATCCTTGAAGATGGCCCGCTGTTTGTGGCCGATACCCAGGTCAATACCGTGCCCACGCCCGAACAGATCGCCGAAACCGTGATCGGTGCCGTGCGCCACGCCAAACGCTTTGGCGTCACCCCGAATGTGGCGCTTTGTTCACACTCCAACTTCGGCAATCTCGACAGCTGCTCCGGCCGCCGGATGCGCGCGGCACTTGAGCTGCTGGACGCGCGCGAACTGGACTTCGCCTATGAGGGCGAGATGAGCGCCGATGCCGCCCTTGATCCCGAACTGCGCGCCCGCATCTTTCCCCGTTCGCGCCTGCAAGGCCCGGCCAATACCCTGATCTTCGCCTATACCGATGCCGCCAACGCCGCGCGCAACATGCTGAAACTCAAGGCGGGCGGGCTGGAGGTTGGCCCGATCCTGATGGGCATGGGCAACCGCGCCCATATCGTCACCCCCGCCATCACCGCGCGCGGTTTGCTGAACATGTCGGCACTCGCAGGCACGCCGGTGGCGCATTACGGCTAGCGCGCCCGCGAGGAAACCCACCAAGCCGCTGGACAAGCGGGCGGCGTTCAGTAACCTTTGCGCCATGAACCCGGTATCGCAGATCACCCCACCCCCCGCTGCGCCGCCCATGGCGCCTTCCGTGGCGGCTGCCGCGCGCCATAGCCCGCCGCCTGCTCTCGCCCCGCCGCCTGCTCTTGCCCCGCCGCCTGCTCTCGCGCCGCCGCCTGCTCTCGCGCCGCCGCCCGCCTTCGCCCCGCCGCCTGCTCTTGCGCTTCTGGGCCATGATCTGCGGGCGGCGCTGGCCGAGGTGATCGGCGGCTTGCGGCTGGTTGATCCGCGCTTGCTGAACGCCGCCGCCGCCCTGCAGATCGAACGGACCCGTGCGGCCACCGAGGCGCTGACCCTGCTGATGGAACAGGCCCTCGTCCTCATTCTGGGCGAACCCACCCTGCCCGCCCTCAACCCCAGCCGCACCGTCCACAGCCAGCGCCTGCTGGCCGATCTCAACCTGCGCTGGCAAGCCCGCGCGCAGGCGGCAGGCCTTGCGTTTCACCTCGATGCCGCCGCAGGCCTGCCCGCACGGCTGACCATCAACCCCGTGACGTTCGAACGTATCTTGTCGAACCTGCTGGAAAATGCGCTGAAATATTCCGGCGCGGGCTGCATCACCCTGCGGCTGGCCAGCAAGGCAAACCGCCTGCACCTGTCCGTCACCGATCAGGGCCCCGGTTTCAGCCCGCAGGTGCTGGCCTGCATCTTCGCCCCCAACTGCCGCCAATCCGGCAACGCCGCCCCCGGCACCGGCATGGGGCTGCACATCGTACACCAGATGGTGGCGGAACTTGGCGGCCACGTCACCGCCCGCAACCCCGCCGCCGGTGGTGCCGAAGTGCAGGTGATCCTGCCGCTGCCCGCCAGCGCCCCCGACGATATCGACGCCGACCTGCCAGATCTTGCCAATCTGCGCGTGCTGGTCGCCGACGACAGCGCCACCAATCGCGAGATTCTGCGGATCATGCTGGTGCAGATGGGCGCAACCGTCACCCTCGCGGTCGACGGGGTTGATGCGCTGGCACATCTGGCCCGCGCGGCGTTCGACCTGCTGGTGGTCGATATCGAAATGCCCCGGTTGTCGGGCATCGACGTGATCCGCGCCGTGCGCAAGCAGTCAGGCTGCCTGCCGGTGATCGCCGTCACCGCCTATATGCTGCGCGCCAACAAACTGGCGATTGCGGCGGCGGGTGCCGATGCCACCCTGCCCAAAAGCCGGCTATGCCCGCGCAATCTGGCGCTGGCCATCAGCCGCGCCTTGCCCGCCACCGCCGCCCCCGGCTTTTATGCCAGCCGGGCCGCCAACCGCGTCACCGCCTTGCCCGAACTTGATCCCGGCCACCTCAGCCGCCTGTTGCAGCTTGCCGGGCCGGTGGCCGCTTGCGAATTGCTGGATCACCTGCTCGCCGATCTGACCAGCGCCGAAAGCGCGCTGTTGCAGGCCGCAGGCGCGCCCGACTGGCCGATGATCGGCGCCAAAAGCCATGTGCTGATCGCCGTGGCGGGGGCAATCGGTGCCAGACGCCTGCAAACCCAGGCCGAGGCGCTCAACCAGATGGCGCTGGCGCAGCAGGACGGGGCCGAATTCGTGGTGATGTTCCGTGATCTGATGGAATCGCTCGACACCACCATCCATTTCGTCAGCCGCCAGATCGGGGCGGCAGATTGCGCTGAATGACCCCGAACGCCAAATCAGCCCGGCCGCCGGTCCTGCTGATCGAGGATACGGCCTCGTTGCGGCTGGTCTACAAGGCCGTGCTGGTGGCGGCGGGCCATCAGGTGGTGGTCGCGGGCACCGCCGCCGAAGGCTTTGCCGCCTTTGCCAAATCACCCTTCCACGTGGTGCTGCTCGATCTGGTGCTGCCCGATCGTGACGGCCTTGATCTGATGCAGGAATTTCTGGCCCTGCAACCGAAAACCCAGGTGATCGTGATCACCGCGCATGGCTCGGTCAACAAGGCGGTCGAGGCGATGCAGGCCGGCGCACATGAGTTTCTGGTGAAACCGTTTGACGAACAACGGCTGTTGTCGGCGGTCGCCAATGCGGTCGGCGGCCCCAGACCAAGGCCGAAACCCACCGCAGCACCGCAGACGCCCGCTCCCGATGCAACCGCCCCGAACAGCGCCTTCGTCGGCACCTCCGAGGTGATGCAGCGCATCCATGCCAAAATCGCCTCCGTCGCGCGCTCGATGGCCACCGTGTTCATCACCGGCGAAAGCGGCACCGGCAAAGAGCTGTGCGCGCTGGCCATCCACGACAATTCCCCCCGCGCCGCCGGGCCGTTCATCGCACTCAACTGCGGTGCCATCCCGCAGGAATTGCTGGAATCCGAGGTGTTCGGCCATATGAAGGGCAGCTTTACCGGCGCCATCTCCGACAAACCCGGTGCCGCCACCGCCGCCGACGGCGGCACGCTGTTTCTCGATGAGGTGTGCGAGATGGCCCCGGCGCTGCAAACCAAACTGCTGCGCTTTTTGCAAACTTCCACCGTGGTGCCGGTAGGGGCGACGCGGCCGCGCAAGGTCAATGTCCGCATCGTCTGCGCCACCAACCGCGACCCGCTTGATGCCGTGCGCCGGGGCCAGTTCCGCGAAGACCTCTACTATCGCCTGTTCGTGGTGCCGATCCACATGCCCCCGCTGCGCACGCGCGGCGAAGACGTAATCGAAATAGCCGAGGCCGCCCTCGCCCGCTTTGCCGAGGAAGAGGGCAAGGATTTCCACGGCTTGGACCGCGAAGTCCAGGTGCTCTTCAACCACCTGCCATGGCCCGGCAACGTCCGTCAGGTGTTGAACGTGATCCGCAATGTGGTGGTGCTTAACCAAGGTGGCCTTGTCACCGTGGCGATGCTGCCCGACAGCCTGATCGAAGAAATCGATCACAAACACGCGGCCATCCCCTCGCTCGTCCCCTTCAACCCGGCGCAAACCGATTTCGAAAGCCTGATCGGCCGCCCCTTGGTTGAAATCGAGCGTCTGGTGATCGAGGCAACCCTCGCCCGCCACGCAGGCTCGGTTCCCAAAGCCGCCAGGGTGCTGGCCTTGTCGCCCTCCACCCTCTACCGCAAGATCGAGGGCTGGTCGAAATCCTGATGTGCGCCCCCCTTCAGGCAAACTGCTCCACGATCAGCCGCTCTTCCAAACCATGCCCCGGATCGAACAAAATCCGGTGCCCCACGTTCGGCTCCGACCGGATTTCCACCGAGATCACATCCTCCACCGGGCGGCTGTCGGCATCCGCCCGCACCGGCCGCTTGTCCGGCTCCAGCACGTCAAACCGCACCACCACCCCCTTGGGCAACAGCGCGCCGCGCCAGCGCCGGGGCCGGTACGCCGCCATCGGCGTCAGCGCCAGCACCCCCGAGCCGATCGGCAAAACCGGCCCATGCGCCGAATAGTTATAGGCCGTCGATCCCGCAGGCGTCGCCACCAGCGCGCCGTCGCACACCAATTCCTCCAGCCGTACCTTGCCGTCCACGGTGATGCGCAGCTTGGCCGCTTGCGGCCCCGCGCGCAGCAAGGATACCTCGTTGATCGCCAACGCCTCCACCACCTCGCCCGACACCCGCACCGCCCGCATGGCGAGCGGATTGATCACCGCCTCCTCCGCCGCCGCCAGCCGCCCCGCCAACCCCTCCACCTGATAGGTGTTCATCAAAAAGCCGATGGTGCCGCAGTTCATCCCGTACACCGGCACATCAAATTGCTGCGTCTCATGCAGCGTCTGCAGCATGAAACCATCGCCGCCCAGCGCCACCACCACGCCCGCCTGACCAATCCCCACCTGGCCGTAAAGCGCCACCAGCCCCGCCAGCGCCTGCTCGGCCACCGGATTGGCGCTTGCCCTGAACGCAATCTTCCTGAATGCCAAAACCGCCCCCTACCGCTGCGGCACAGTCTTGAACAGCATCGCTTGCAAACTCAACCCCCCGCCGCCGGAATTGCTCTGCGCAACAATATTTCGCGGCAACGCTTCCTTGCGTCGTTTTCCCACCTTCCCCCCCCTGCCGCCTTGCCGTAAACACAGGCTTAACGCCCTTTCGGAACAGGAGCTTCCCATGAACCATCAAACTTCCGGCATCTCCCGCGACGCGGGCTTTTTCACCGAATCCCTCGCCGACCGTGATCCCGAACTTTTCGGCTCGATCACCTCCGAACTTGGCCGCCAGCGCGACGAGATCGAACTGATCGCCTCCGAAAACATCGTCTCGCGCGCCGTGATGGAGGCGCAGGGTTCGGTGATGACCAACAAATACGCCGAAGGCTATCCCGGCAAACGCTATTACGGCGGCTGCCAATACGTTGATATCGCGGAAAACCTCGCCATCGCGCGGGCGTGTGAGCTGTTTTCCTGCTCTTTCGCAAACGTGCAGCCCAACTCCGGCAGCCAGGCCAATCAGGGCGTGTTTCAGGCCCTGATCAAACCCGGCGATACCATCCTCGGCATGTCGCTTGATGCCGGTGGCCACCTCACGCACGGGGCAGCCCCCAACCAGTCGGGCAAATGGTTCAACGCGGTGCAATACGGCGTCCGCCCTGATACCCTGCTGCCCGATTACGACCAGATCGAGCGTCTGGCGCTGGAGCACAAGCCCGCGATGATCATCGCCGGCGGCTCCGCCATCCCCCGCATCCTCGATCTGGCCCGGTTCCGTGCCATCGCCGACAAGGTTGGCGCCTATTTCCTCGTCGATATGGCGCATTTCGCGGGGCTTGTCGCGGCGGGCCTCTACCCCTCGCCCTTCCCGCACGCCCATGTCGCCACCACCACCACCCATAAAACCCTGCGCGGCCCGCGCGGCGGCATGATCCTGACCAATGACGAAGCGCTGGCCAAGAAATTCAACTCGGCGATTTTTCCGGGCATTCAGGGCGGCCCGCTGATGCATGTGATCGCCGCCAAAGCGGTGGCCTTTGGCGAGGCCCTGCGCCCCGGTTTCAAAACCTATCAGGCGCAAGTGATCAGGAACGCGCAGGCCCTCGCCGATCAGTTGATGAAGGGCGGCCTTGGCACCGTCACCGGCGGCACCGACACCCACCTGATGCTGGTCGATCTGCGCCCCAAGGGGGTGAAGGGCAACGCCACCGAAAAGGCACTGGGCCGCGCCCATATCACCTGCAACAAGAACGGCATCCCGTTTGATACCGAAAAGCCCACCATCACCAGCGGCATCCGCCTCGGCACCCCCGCAGGCACCACCCGCGGTTTTGCCGAAGCCGAGTTCCGCCAGATCGGCGACTGGATCGTCGAAGTGGTGGACGGCCTTGCCGCCCATGGTGAAGACGGCAACGGCGTTGTAGAATCCGCCGTCCGCGCCAAGGTCGAGGCACTCTGCCGTCAGTTCCCGATCTATCCGGGGCTTTGAACCACCCTTGTCCGGACCGAAAAGGAAACTCTCCGGGGGAGAGTTTTCCGGTTCGTTGCCCAAAAGGCCGGAGGCCGCTTGGGCAAGGGGCTATCCACATTCCTGAAGGCCGGGCAAATCAGGCAAGAAAAAGTCTTCCCTTCCCTCAACCACCACCCCTCCCCCCAAATAACCCAACCGCAAAACACCCGCCGCCTTGAACGCGCCCTTGGCGACAGCGCCCGCGCGCACCTGCCGCCGCTCGCAGCCGACCTCATCATGTTCGTGCTGAAACAGGGCTGGGCCTGCCTGTTCGGCGGCCTCTTCCTCGCCGCCATCATCGCCCTCCGGGTCGCCGAAAACATCGGCACCGCCACCGGCACCTGGGGTTATTCCGGCCAGACACCCGGCCACATCGTCAGCGCGGCCAAGCCGGGCTCGTGGTATCTGCTGCTTTACGTGGCCGTCGTCACCGTCACCCTCGTCAGCCGGCCGGGCCTCAGCCCTACAGGAATCCCCGCCACCGCAGCACCACCAACACCATCACCGCAACCACCAGCAAACTGAACCCGATCGACGCCGCAACCCCCAGCACCGCTCCCCGCCGCCGCGCCCCCGCATCCACCCCGCCAAGATGCCGCACGCAGACATCATAGGCCGCCGCCACCTTTTCCTCGTCGATCCGCCGCAACAGCTTGGGGTTCTGCGCCGCCATCCCCGCCTGCGCCAGCAGCTCTGCCGCCTCCCGCACCCGGCGCGGCAAAAGCCGCCCGCGCTGGCGCAGCTTTTCGGCCAGCCCAACCCCGGTTGCGCGCAACCGCTCCTCCATCAGCCCCGCCACCCTGTCGGCCATCTGCTGTATCGTCACCGCACTCATCGCCCGCCCTCCGCGTTTTCGCAGCACCCTATCCGCGACGAACCTCCGCTTCAACACCTCCAACCTCTGGCATCGCCGCCAAGCAGCCGCTAACATCCCCCCATGCTCGCAACCACCCTGCACCCCGCCCAATCGCCCGCCAACCAGCCGCCGCTGGTCATCGCGCATGGCCTGTTCGGCTCGGGCCGCAACTGGGGCGTGATCGCCCGCCGCCTCGCCGATCAGCGTGATGTGATCACCGTCGATATGCGCAACCACGGCCAAAGCCCGCGTTATGCCAGCCACCGCTACCCCGATCTTGCCGCCGACCTCGCCGAGGTGATCGCAGCCCACGGCGGCATCGCCGACACCCTCGGCCATTCGATGGGTGGCAAAGCCGCGATGTACCTCGCCCTTCTGCCCAACCCGCCCGTCCGCAAACTGATCGTCGCCGACATCGCGCCGGTGGCCTACGCCCACGACCAATCCCGCCATATCCACGCCATGCGCGGCCTCAACCTCGCCAACCTCACCTCGCGCAGCGAAGCCGACCGCCGCCTTGCCGCCGATATCCCCGACCCCGCCCTGCGCGCCTTCTTCCTGCAATCGCTGGACCTGAAAACCGAACCGCCAGGCTGGCGCCTGAACCTCGACGTGCTCGAAGCCGAGATGCCCCACATCACCGGCTGGCCCGCACCCCAGGGCCAGTTCGCCGGCCAGTTCCCGGGCCAATTCACAGGCCCCACCCTGTTCCTCACCGGCGCCCTCAGCCCCTACGTGCTGCCCGAACACCACGCCGCCATCCGCGCCCTGTTCCCCAAAGCCCGCTTCACCCAACTGCCCGGCGCAGGCCACTGGCTCCACGCCGAACGCCCGCGCGAGTTCGAAGAAACCGTGCGGCTGTTCCTGAACGCCTGACGCCGACGCCCCTACAGGACAAAATCCCCCGGTGTCAGATCGCCCACCTGCACGTCGCGCAGGATCAGCACCATCTCGGCCCCCGACGTGCCGGTGGTGTTCACCTGCACCACCACTGACGCGCCCGATTGCACCACCCTGATCTGCCCTTCGGCGCTGAACCCGGCCGTGCCGATGAAACTGAAACCCTGATTGCCCGCAATCCCCGCCCGCGCGTCAATCGAGGCGAAATCCAGCCGGTCCTCGCCCGCCACGAAATCCATGATCACATCGCGCCCGGCTGTTGCGGGCGACTCCGCCACCGCGTTGAAATCAAACACATCCGCGCCGCCATCGCCGTACAGAACATCACGGCCCGCGCCACCCACAATCAGATCGGCCTGCCCGCCGCCGTGCAACCGGTCATCATCATCGCCGCCGCGCAAGGTATCGCGCCCGGCACCGCCCCAGATGCGGTCAGCCCCCGCACCGCCGTTGATATCATCCGCCCCGTCCCCCGCCCCCACCTGCGGCGCCAGCACGAACACATCGCCGCCGATGCTCACGATGTAAAGATTGCCCCGCCCGTCCTCGGCAAACGACGCGATGCTGTCCAGACTGCCGCCGGTCACCACGAACTGCCCGGTCCGGTTGGCGGCATCCACCACCGCGCCCTCCACAATCCGGAAACTCCAGATCTGGTTCGAGATGAAATCGGCGTAAAGATACACCCCCTGCAACCCCGCCGCGGGCCCGCGATAGACATAGCCCCCCGTCACCGAAAAGCCGCCGTTTTCATCAAAACTGTGGCCGTAATCCAGCACCGGGTCGGTCAGCAACGGCGAATCGGGTGGCAGATTGCCCGGCCGGCCGGGATCAAACACCTGCATGCCCTCGCGGATCACCCAGCCGTAATTCTCGCCCCCCGCAGACCCCGCAGCTTGAAAATTGATCTCCTCGCGCTCGCCCTGCCCGACATCGGCGATGTAAAGATCGCCCGTCACCCGGTCAAACGACGGTCGCCACGGGTTGCGCAACCCCAGCGCCCAGATCTCGTCCGCAGCCGCAAAGCCTACAAACGGATTATCCACCGGAATGGCATAATCGCGCCCGGTATCGCCGGCAAAATCATCGCCGTCCACGTCGATCCGCAGCATCTTGCCCAGCAGCGAGTTGGGGTTTTGCGCGTTGTTGTCCGGATCACCGCCACCCCCGCCATCGCCGGTTGCGATGTAGAGATAACCATCGGGGCCAAAGCTGATCCAGCCGCCATTGTGGTTGGAATTGCCCGGATGCGGGATGGTCAGGATCACATCACCGCTGGCCGCAGCCGCCCAGTCCGGGTTGGTGCCCGACCGGCTGTATTGCCGCACCTCCTGATCGCCCGCCGCATTGGTCACGTAAACGAAAAACCGGCCATTGGTGGCATAGTCCGGGTGAAACGCCAGTCCCAGCACCCCCTGCTCGCCACCTGTCTGCAACTGCGCCTGCGGAATGGTCAGAAAGTTCACCGCATTGGTGGTGCCGGTGGCGGTATCCAGGATTTTGATCTGCCCGGTCTTTTCCACTACGAACAGCCGGTCCGGGTCGCCCGGCGCCGAGGTGGCAAACACCGGCTGATCAAAATTGCCCGCCACCCGCCGCGCCAGAATATCGCCCGATCCGGCCACGCTGTCGCTGGCGCCAAAGCCGTAAATCACATCGTCGCCCGCGCCACCGACCAGCGTATCGCTGCCTTCGCCGCCCGAAACCGTATCCGCACCCACGCCGCCATTCAGCACGTCGCTGCCCGAAAGCCCGCTCACACTGTCATCCGTCGCTTTCCCGATCAGCGTATCGGCACCTGTCGTTCCGGTAAACAAAGCCATGGCGGCACTCCTCTTCAATGTTCAAAAAATCTGGGATCAGGGAATCGGCAAACGCTCATTTTGCACCTAACATCGGCGCGCAAAAGGTCGAGGTGCGCCACAACCACACCGCGCCGCCCTGCGGTTTTCCGCCGCAGCCCAAGCATCTTAATGGCAACAAATCGCCTGTCGCCTCCGGATCGCATGGCGTGGGAAAGTGGTGGAGCAAATCGGGATCGAACCGACGACCTCGTCATTGCGAACGACGCGCTCTCCCAACTGAGCTATTGCCCCACAAGCCTTCAGTCAAAGCCCGATCCACCCCGGCTTGTCAAGCCTCCGCCACGAAATCCGGCTGCATCCGGCGTATGCATCGGATGTGCATAGCCGGCTGCATGCCAAAACACCGCGAAACCCTACTCCGCCGCCTGCATGTAACTCTCCACCGGCGGGCAGGTGCAGACCAGATTGCGGTCGCCAAACACATTGTCCACCCGGCCCACGGGTGGCCAGTATTTGTCCACCCGGAAGGCGCCCGGCGGAAAACAGCCCTGCTCACGCGGATATTGCCGTGTCCACTCGGCCACCAGATCCTCCACCGTATGCGGCGCATGGCGCAAGGGGCTGTTTTCGCTGGAGATTTCCCCCCGCTCCACCGCCCGGATTTCCTCGCGGATCGCCAGCAAGGCGGTGATAAACCGGTCAATCTCGGCCTTGGTTTCCGATTCCGTCGGCTCCACCATCAACGTGCCAGAAACTGGCCACGACATCGTCGGCGCATGAAAACCGTTATCAATTAACCGCTTGGCGATATCATCCACCGTCACCCCCACCTCGGCAAAAGGCCGCGTGTCGATGATACACTCATGCGCCACCCGGCCCTTGTTGCCCATGAACAAGATCGGGTATTGCCCCGCCAGCCGCGCGGCGATGTAATTGGCATTCAGGATCGCCACCCGCGTCGCCTGCGTGATCCCCTCGCCGCCCATCAGCAGGCAATAGGCCCATGATATCAACAAGATAGAGGCTGATCCAAACGGTGCCGCACTCACCGGCCCCTCCTCGCCACCGGTTTCGGAATGCCCCGGCAAAAAGGGCGCCAGATGGCTTTTCACCCCAATCGGCCCCATCCCCGGCCCGCCGCCACCATGCGGAATGGCAAAGGTCTTGTGCAGGTTCAAGTGGCTGACATCGCTGCCAATTTCCCCCGGTTTCACCAGTCCGACCAGCGCATTCATATTGGCCCCGTCAAGGTAAACCTGCCCGCCAAATTCATGGGTGACACGGCAGATATCGCGGATGGTTTCCTCAAACACACCATGGGTAGAGGGGTACGTGACCATACATGCCGCAAGCCTGCCCCCCGCTGCCACCGCCTTGGCACGAAAATCCTCCATATCGACATCGCCGTTCGGTGCCGATTTCACCACCACCACCCTCATCCCCGCCATCTGGGCGCTCGCCGGGTTGGTGCCATGCGCCGAAACCGGAATCAGACACACATCCCGGTGCCCCTCGCCGCGCGCCCGGTGATAGGCAAGAATGGTCAACAGCCCGGCATATTCGCCCTGCGCGCCGGAATTAGGCTGCATCGAAAACGCGTCGTAACCAGTGATCTCGCATAGTTTGGCCATCAGATCCTCGATCGCCTCACCGTACCCAAGTGCTTGATCTCGCGGTGCAAAAGGATGCAGCGCGCCGAACTCCGGCCAGGTGATCGGCATCATCTCCACCGCCGCATTCAGCTTCATCGTGCAAGACCCCAGCGGGATCATCGCCCGGTCCAGCGCCAGATCGCGGTCGCTCAGCCGCCGCATGTAGCGCATCATTTCCGACTCCGCCCGGTTCATATGGAACACCGGATGGGTCAGAAAATCGAACTGCCGCACCATCGCCTCAGGGAACCCCAGGCCGCCCCGATGCGGCGCTGCGGCATCAATGCC
>JANNAV010000055.1:0-2348 GCA_031384695.1 Paracoccaceae bacterium | reverse complement strand
GCGCCCCGGCTGACGTTTGACCGGCACGAAAGCGGCTTTCCGGTGGCGCAGGAGTTGATGGTGATGGCGCTGGATGCGGCGCAGGTGGAAAAGCATCTGGGCGGCATGGCGGCGGCGGCCGAATTGAAAGACCGCATGGTGCGGCAGATCGTGCGCGATCTGGTGGTGCCGGTGGAGTTGCAGTTCGCGCTGAGCCAGCGGTTTTACTATGAGGCGCTGGCGCAGGGGGGCCTCTTTTGGGCGAGGAATGACCCGGACGCGCAGTGGATTGCCGATAAGGGTGAGCGGCGGCAGTATCTGGTGCATTGGGCGGTTTACGACACGCAGATCAACCTGCCGGTGGTTTACCTGATGGATGTGGACGATTCGGGGAAAAAGCCGCTGCCGAATGATGACAGGCGGTGGCCGCAGGCGCAGGCGCATCTGATGGCGCAATCGCTGGGCGGGCTGAAGCTTTTGACCATCGCCCAAGGATTTGACAAGGATTTCAGTGACCTGCACCCGAAACGGTTGCGGCGGATTCATCTGGGACCGATGTATTCGCATGCTTTCACGCTGCAATCGGGGCCGATTTCCGAGGTGCTGGCAGGGGCGAATGCGCCGGATGGCGATGATTGGGCGCTGGTGTGGACGGTGGAGGATCTGCGATCAGAGCGGGTGGAAGAGGTGAAGGACGGCTGGTTTTCCACCGTGGAGCGCGAGATTTTCGCGCTTGATCCCTTTGCCGGGCGGGGGGCCGAAACCGGGGCTACGCGCACGGAACGCATGGTGATCCTGCCTGAGACGCCCTATCAGGCACTGGCAGAGTTGAACCCGCCGGGATTCCGTGATGTGCGGAAGTTTGTGGTGGGAGAAGGGGGCCGGATCATTCCGGCGTGAACTTGGGGATATCAGAATGACGAAATGCAGCTACTACCGGGCCGAAGCGATGGTGGTCCGCGTACAGCCACAAAGGTCTGACAGGCGCGAAGGGCCGCCAAAGCGGGTTCTGGCGGGGTTTTGTACCCATGCCGCCAGCCCGGTAAAACGCGAAGCGGCGCTCAACGGCGGGCAGTTGGTGTGCGGCGGTGATCTGGGCAAATGCCCGATTGCGGACAAGCTTTAGGGGGCAAGATGAGCACGCGCGACACGATGGAACTGCGCGAAGACAGCATTCGCGCGCAATACGAGGCGGCGCTGGGGCTGATCTCGGGGTTCGATCATGCGCCGCGTCTGGCGAAGGCGGTGGAGGTGGTGCAGGCCGAACGCTCGCCCGGCATCGGTGTACGGCCACGGTTCCGTTCCACCACCCCGGGGCTGGTGACGCGGCCGACGGTGCGGCCCGGCGGTGTGCGGATTGTCGAACGGATTGAAGGGCTTGGCGATGGGCTGATCTCGGCTTTGCAGGCGAGTGTGCTGTCGGGTCTCAGGCGTGGGGTGGCGGTGGCGCTGGCGATGGGCGAGGTGTTTGGCGCGCAATCGGGGTTGGCGGAGTTGAAGAAGGCCAATCTGGAGGGGCGATTGCCCGAGGCACGCAAGGTGGAGTTTACTGAATTGCTGGCGGCGGATGCGCTGCTGTCGCTTTACGTGTTCGCCAATGCGACGGCGTTTTTGCTGGCGCCGCATCTGGGTGCGGTGGCGGTGGAGATCGGCTCGGTCGATGAGGTGCTGACGGATAATGCGCCCTTGGCGCTGCAAGGCGCTTTATGGGAACTGGATCAGGATATCGGCGGCTTTGCCAGCGACGAGACGCGGCTGGTGGCCACGGTGGCGGCGTTTTGCGAGGCGTTGATGAAGCGGGTGGCGTTGCGGGCTGAAACCGCCCCCCGGTTGGAGGCTTTTACGGCTGGGTCTTGGCGGGTGGAGGCGGACGGGCTGACGATTGCCGGGTTCAAACCGGCGCGCGCGGCCAAGGGCGGCGCTTTGACGATGCAGTTCAAGAAGCCCTCGGAAGTGGTGGGCAATCATATCGCCAAATACCAAAGCCTGCGGCTGGCCAAGATGCTGATGGCCTATGATTTTGAGCGCAAGCTGAACCCGTTTGCCGAAATGGGCGGGTTTATCTTTACCTTCATGGGCGATGGCAAACCGGGGACGGGCAAAACCACGCTGATCCAGATGATGGCGGGGCTGCTGGACGGTTATTGCAAGGTGGCGGGCTATCCGTTCCGCTATCAGAACTTTTCGATTGATCAGATCGACAGTTATCAGGGCAAATCGGGGCAGAATGCCAAGGCGTTCATTGATAACGTGATTGATCCGGGCGTGATCGCCTTTGGCACCATCGACGATATTGATCAGGTGGCGGGCAAGCGGGGCGACCGGCAATCCTCGGCGGGGCAGCAGGAAGTGACGGCGGTGTTCATGGG
>JANNAV010000022.1:0-10336 GCA_031384695.1 Paracoccaceae bacterium | reverse complement strand
GGGAATCTTCTGGAATGCAACAAAATGATCGCCTTCGTCTTGCGGCTTGAATTCATCCGGCTTGTTCCACCAGATGGTCACGTACCCGCCCGCCTGTTCAACGGCGTTTACAATCGTGGGCGCATCTGAACTGGCAACCGTGTTCACAAACATTACCGGCTTTTTGCCACTGGCAAGGATCGCCATGATATTGGAAATTTCAGTCTGCGAAGAGTTATCGGAGTTGACGATTTCCAGCGGAATATCCAAAGCGGCCGAAAGCGCCTTTGCGCCTTCGATGTTGGAAATCATGTATGGGTTTGTGGTGTTGATCACCGATACAACCAATACCATGTCTTCCTTTGCGATGATTTCGGCCATGGCTTGACCGGCGGTACCAAGTCCCGTCATCATGACCGAAGTCATCAGTGCCGCACGGACGGCGGTCTTGCCGAATTTCTGTGAAAGAGCGTTCATTCTTTCCTCCTGTTCTGAACGTGTTTCTGTCGTGAGTAGTCCCGGATCAGCGATCCAGACTGCGCATCACATCCTTGATCAGCGGCCAAACCCGCGCTGCCGAGGTGTGATCCATGCTTTCTCTTGCGGAATGCAAATCATAAAGATTGGTACCAATGCCGATGGTATCGAGCCCGGCAATACGCTGTGTGAACATGCCCAGCTCAAGGCTGCACACCGAAACCAGCACATCCGGCTTGCGGCCCATCACCCGTTCATAGCTTTGCTTGGCGACCAACAGCATATGTGACGCGGGGTTCCAGGCAAATTCCGGCGCATCAAGGCCAATTTGGGTGGCGTGCACACCCTCACCGGCCATTTCGGCAAGTTGCATGATCTGGTCCAGCACCGCATGCTTGCGCGAGGTGACCGCACTGGTGATGGTACAGGTGATTTCCACGCCGCGGCCGGTGGTGACCATGAAACCGATATTGTTTGACGTTTCCCAGTTGCCCGGCACGTCAAGGTTCTGGTGCAGGATGCCGTCGGGCAAAAGGCCGATGGTGCGGACCACATTCACGGCCGCGCGGGCCGAAAACACCCGGTCAGGCACGGCAGTAGCGCGGCTGACGGTAATTTCCATATCTGGATCGGCGACCCGGAACTCCGCGCGGATCTCGGCGCCGAGTGCTTTGATAGCCGTTTCAACCGCATCTGCTTGTCCCGTAGGAACCAGCAAAGTTGCGGCGCTTTCCGCCGGAATGACGTTGTTCTGCACCCCGCCGGACACCATTGCAATCTGCACAGATGCAGTCTGCATCACCCGGCGCAGCAATCGGCCCAGCACCGTGATAGCGTTGGCGCGGTCAAAGTGGATGTCGAACTCGCAGTGCCCGCCCCGCAAGCCGCGCAGATCTATCGCCAGCGCCGTTTGCCCCAAGGCCGGTGCCTGCCAATCGGCGGCAATGTCGGTGCGGCAGGACACGTCACCCGAACAACCGGCCAGAAGCTGGTTTTCGTCGATCCAGTTAAAGTCGATCATCCGTTTGCCGGTCAACAGTTTCAGATCGACACCGTCCCCGCCAACTTTGCCCATCTCTTCCATGGCGGTCATCACGCATTCCAAGGGGGGATGCGGTATATCCGCTGAATCAAGCAGCGCCAGCATGTAGGAAATGCCAAGTCCGTTGTCGGCCCCCAGCGTCGTGCCATCCGCGCGGATGCGGTCGCCATCGACGATCAGCTTGACCCCGTCCGTGCTGAAATCATGCGCCACACCCGGCTCGATCTTGCAAACCATATCAAGATGCCCGTGCAGCACGACCGTCGGGGCCTTTTCGTAACCACGCGATCCGGGTTTTTTGACAATAATGTTCTGCAGATCGTCGCGATGATACGTCAACCCACGCGCTGCTGCGAAATCGGCAACATAATCCGCCGCATCTTTTTCGTGGCGCGAGCAGCGGTGACGACGACTGAGTTCCTCAAAAAAGAACATCACTTCGCGCGGTTCGATTTTATCCAGGACGCGCATCTCACCCTCCCCCGAAAAGCAATGCTGTTTGCTGACGATCATCTTCGCCTGCGATATTTCCGGTCCTGCGGTTGGGGTTGCGGCAAGCCGCTTACCGTGGTTCCCCCTGCCCCGAGACATTCCGACCTCCCCGTCGGCATGGCTCACATGACCAGCTTAGTAGCATTTGTATCATCGCCCTGAAACGAAGCAATAGCCTATCGTGTATTTTGAACATTTGTTTCGCAAGAATTTCATTACTTCATCACATTCTGTGTCACATTCACGGCTCTGGCGGTTTCACGGCCCTGATCAGCCTGCCGGGCCCGCGCATTATGCAGCATCAGGTGGCAGTTGATTCTCGCTCCGGCATCGCCAGCCTTCGTGGTCCTGCACCAGTCACGCCGCACATCATCCAAACCGTGCTATGCAGTTTTCAGGCCTTCCCCGCGCATCCGTATTGGCGCATCTTCTCGATGGTGGCGTCGATCATGCGCGTGCGACCCTCGGTCATCGCCTCTTCCAATTGACGGTCGCCTTGCGCGAACACCGCCTCAAATCCCGCACGAAAGGCATGGCGCAGGTCGGTATCGGCGTTAAACTTGTGCACACCGGCGGCTTTTGCATCCTGCACTTCGCGGTCGGTCAACCCGGATGCCCCGTGCAGCACAAGGGGAATGCCCGTCGCCGCCTTGATGTCCCTGATGCGCTGGATGTTGATCGGCTGCATCGGCAATCCGGGGATCACACCGTGCACGATCCCGACCGAGATCGCCAGATAATCGATGCCGGTTTCCGCCACAAACCGCCGGGCCTCGTCAACATCGGTGTAATAATCTTCCCAATCGACAGTTTCGCCCACGTCGGGAATCTTGCCCAGTTCGGCTTCAACCGGAATGCCAAAGGCGTGGGCAATCTCCACAACCTTGCGGGTGCTGGCGATGTTTTCTTCGAATGGCAGGTGGGCACCATCGTACATAACGGATGAAAACCCCAGCTTGATCGCTGTCATCACCTCGTCCCACGACCCGTGGTCAAGATGAATCACATATTGCGCTTTCGACCGTTCGGCCACGCGCCGCGTCAACTCAAACGCGCGGGTGACACCCATATGCGGTATGATCGCACGACCCACTTGCAAAAAAATCGGCGCGTTTGCCCGTTCCGCGGCCCATACAAGTGCCTCAGCGGTCTCATCGTTGTGCATGTTATAGGCACCAACGGCATAGCCGCCAATGCGGGCGGCCTCGATTAAGGCGCGGGGGTCGGCTTGCAGGGTCATGGCAGTCTCCGGTATCAAAGGGGGGCATCCGAAACGTGGGCAGGCAGGGTGCCGGGCACCGCAAAGCGGCGAATGTATTGCAGGTAATCGTCAATCTCGCGCGACTTGCGGGCATCGTCCCAGCCTTCGCGTTCCGCCAGAACGCTGGCGGCATGGGCCAGCGCATCGCGTCCGCAATTGCCGTTCAGCCCCACCATGATCCGGCGGATCAAGGCATCGGTCAGGGTCCGGCAGAATTCGTTGCGGTAGGTGAACACCAATTCGCCGCCAATTGCGCCGGTTTCGGTATCCAGCACCTCAAGCAGGCGCGGATCCTCGCCGCAAAGCGCCAGAATATCACCTGCACGCGCACCGTAAATATCCACCAACCTGTCTACCGTCATGCGGCTGGCTGCGGTGTTTTGCGCCAGTTCGGCCCGGTACCCGTCTGCGTCATTCACCCGCGCACCGGGGAAAAGCGCCTTGGCCGTGGTGCAGGGCGGCACCTTGCGGCCCAGCCGCCGGAACACATCATCCACGGTTTCTTCGGCCAGACTGCGATAGGTGGTCAGCTTGCCACCGATGATCGACAACAGGCCCCGGCAATCGGGGCCGTGGTCGTGGATCACATGGCTGCGCGGCACCTTCCATTCCGATTGCGCCGGCACAAACGGCAACGGGCGCACACCGCTATAGGTGTACAGGATATCGGACTGCGTCAGGTTTGCCCGTGGGATCAGGGCGTTAACCTCGCCCAGAAGATATTCCACCTCGGCCGCGTCGGCGACGGCGGTGTCGGGATCCTCGTCGAACTTCTTGTCGGTGGTGCCGATCATATAGCGGTCCCCCCAGGGGATGATCAGGACCAACCGCCCGTCGGTGCGCGATTCGTAATAGACCACGTCCTTGGGCGCACCCGGAAACGGGTCCAGCACCAGATGGCTGCCCTTGGCCCCGCCGATATGGCGCTTTTGCGCCGCCGGGGCATGCGGTTTCAGCACCGCATCCACCCAGGGGCCGGCGGCGTTGATCACCACGTTTGCGCCAAGCCGGTGGCGCGCGCCCGTCAACTCGTCCACATAGGTTACGCCGCGAATGGCGTCGCTTTCCTGCACAAATCCGTCCACACGCGCATGGGTAAAGATACGGCACCCATCCGCAGCGGCCTGCAGTGCCACTTCGGCACACAATCGTTCTGACCAGACCACCTGCCCGTCCATAAAGATCGCCGCGCCCTTCAAACCATTGGGGTCCATATCCGGAAAACGCGCGATAGTTTGCGCACGTGACAGCACGCGGTGCATAACCGTGCTTTTGTCGAACGACAGGATATCGTACAACACCATCCCTGCCCGCACTGCCCATTTCGACCGGCGGTTATGCGCATAAAACGGCAGCATCAGGGGCACCGGTTTCACCAGATGCGGGGCCAGCCGAAACAGGATTTCGCGTTCACGCAAAGATTCGCGCACCAGCGCCACATCGCCCTGTTCCAGATAACGCAGACCACCGTGGATCAGCCGCCCAGACCAACTTGAGGTGCCGCTGCCGATGTCTTCCTTTTCCACCAGCGCCACGCGGAGGCCCCGCGCGGCGGCGTCGCGGGCGATGCCGGTGCCGTTGATGCCCGCGCCGATCACGACAAGGTCGTAGATCCCGTCGAATTTCGGAATGGCGGTTGTTGCGGTCATCGCGGCAGGCCTTTCGCAGTCAGGTCTCAATGATCGCAATCACGGTGCGCACGGCGATGGCCTCACCGGGTTCGGCCAGAATTTCGACCAGAACGCCGGTTGCCGGAGATTCCAGTTCCTGTGCCGCCTTTTCCGATTCAATCTCGGCCAGCGGCTCGTCCTCGGTGACCGCATCGCCCACCTTTTTGAACCATTGGGTGATGATGCCTTCGCTCATCCCCATGCCCCATTGCGGCAGACGAACTTCGACACGCATCACACAGTCCTCCGCACGGAATTAAGCTGATCGGCGCAAACGACCTCGATTGCTGTCACAATCTTTTCCTTGGTGGGATAAAGCTGTGCCTCAAGCGCCGGGCTGAACGGGATCTGCATATTGGCGGTCGCCACCCGCTTGATCGGCGCGCGCAAGGCGTGGAACGCCTCCTCCACCACCACGGCAGAAATTTCTGCCGCCGCACCGCACATCTTGTGCGCCGGTTCCACGATAACCAACCGGCCCGTCTTCATGACTGACCGCACAATGGCCTGCGTATCAAGCGGCACCAACGTACGCGGGTCGATCACCTCAACCGACACGCCGCGTGCCTCCATCTCTTCGGCCGCTTTCATGGCCATCGGCACGCAGCCGGAAATGGCCACCAGCGTCACATCCGCGCCTTCGCGGCGCACACGGGCCACACCAAAGGGAATGCGAAACTCGCCGTCCTGAACCTCTTCCTTGCTGCCCCACAACAACACCGCCTCAAACGACAAAACAGGATCGTCACTGTCGATGGCTGTGCGCAGCAGACCCTTGGCATCGCTTGCCGATGCGGGGGCCATGATCTTCAGCCCCGGCACCCCCATGAACATCGGATAGGGCCGGTCAGAATGGTGCGCGCCGGTGTTCAATCCGTAAAACATCGCCGACCGGAACACGACCGGGATCGAGCTTTGGCCGCCGAACATGTAGCGGTTCTTCGCAGCCTGATTAACGAACTGGTCCATCGCCATATACATGAACGATGAATAGGAAAGATCGACAATCGGGCGCAGGCCAGTCATCGCGGCGCCGATGGCAGCACCCACGATCGCCTCTTCCGAAATCGGGGTGTTGCGAATGCGGTTGCGCCCGAACTGCTGCACGAAATCGCCCTGTTCGGCGCGAGTCTTGCTGCCGCCGGTGGTGCCGTAGACGTTGGCCTCGACATCTTCGCCGATGATGACAACGCGGCTGTCGGCGGCCATCGCCTCTTGCTGGGCGGCGCCGATGGCACCGATATAGGTCATCACGGTCACAGCACGCCCTCCAGCGTATAGGCTTCGGAATACAGGTCCTGAAACGCCACTTCCGGGGCCGGATCGGGGCTTTCCATCGCAAATTTCTCGCACGCGTCCACATCGGCCGCGATCTGCGCTTCCATCGCCAGCATGTCGTCTTCGGTGGCGAACCCGCGTTCGATCAGGGCCGCGCGGAACAGCGCGATGGGGTCGCGTGAGGTCCAGTATTCCTTTTCTGCGGCATCGCGGTAATCAACGTTGATGCGCAACCCTTCGGAATGTTCGCGGAAGCGGTAGGTCATAACTTCGATCAGGCTGGGGCCTTCACCACTGCGCGCACGGGCAGCGGCGGTGGCAACCGCGTCATAAACCGCAATCAGATCCTGCCCGTTTTCCACCCGGATGCCGGGCATACCAAACCCATGACCACGGTCACTGATGCGCCCGCCAGTCACGGTGTGGGATGGCGTCGACAGCGCATAATGGTTGTTTTCGCACAGAAAAATTACCGGTAACTTCCAGGCCGATGCCATATTCATGGATTCGTACAACACACCCTGATTTGCCGCGCCGTCACCAAAGAACGCCATGGCAATGCGATCCTCGCCCAGCACCTTGGCCGACAGGCCCGCGCCCATGGCAATCGGGATTGACGACGCCGTAATACCGGATTCGCCCAGACTGCCAACCGCATAATCGGCCAGATGCAGCGAACCGCCCTTGCCCTTGCACACACCCGTGGCCTTGCCCATCAGTTCCGCCATCAGCGGCCCCAGCGGCGACCCCATGCCGATGGGGTGGCCGTGGCTGCGATGGTTGCCGGTGATCTTGTCCCCCGCCACCAGCGCCATGCAGGCGCCAACAACCTGCGCCTCTTGTCCGATGCTGGTGTGCACGGTGCCGGGGATGTAGCCGCGCTTTACCATCTTCGATGCGCGTTCATCAAACAGCCTGATACGCAACATCCGCCGCTGCATCTCCAGCAAGGTTTCTTTGGGAAGAGTCCAGCCTGAATCCATAGTGGATAATCCTGCTTGCATCATTTGTTCACATTGTGCTCTTTAGTATCAGCACGAATGCTTCGTGACAAGCCGGGTTCGCCACAGTGGCCCGGCAGCACCAAATACAAACTGCAGGCCCGTGTGTAGGTACCGAATTCATCATCCGCACCTTGCGTCAGATACTGGACCAACGCCGTGATATCCGACATATTCTATTCCGGTTGACCCTTGGAACATACGAGAGCGGTGCATATGGCGGATCTAGACAAGAAGGCCACGGACATGGCCCGCGCCGCATGGCTGTACTTTGCCGAGGAACTGACACAGAGCCAGATTGCCGAAAAGCTGGGGATCAGCCGCAGCACCGTGATTCGCCTGCTACAACGCGCACGGCACAGCGGGCTGGTCAGTATTTCGCTGGGCGTGTCATCCGAAATCTTTGAGGTCGAGCGCGACCTTGAAATCCGCTTTGGTCTGAAAAAAGTCCGTATCGTTCCGGATGCCGAAGATGACGCCATGCTGCGCCGCTGGATGGGGCAGGTTGCCGCCGAAACCCTGCAGGAAATGGCGCGTCGTGATTCCGTAATTGCCGTCAGCTGGGGGCGCACGCTAAGATCCATGGCCGATGCACTGCAGGGCGAGGTTTCGACCCCCGGCATGCGCGTGGTTGCATTGAATGGCGGTCTGCACAACGCGGACCGTGGCACCAACCCCTACGAAGTGGCAGAACTTGTCAGCCAGTTCTTTGACGCGCCCGCACGCGTGCTTTATGCGCCGGTCTATGTGCGCAATGCCGAAACCGCAGCCGGCCTGATCAGCGATCCCGGTCTGGCAGAAGCCCTTGATATGGCCCGCCGCGCGGCCTTCGTTGTCTTCGGCACTGGTACGCTCGATGACGATTCAACCATGCTGCGGCTGGGCTATGTAAATGCGACAGAACGTGATTTTCTGCGCCGTCAGGGTGCCGTGGCCGACATCATCTGTCGCTGGATCGACGCCGAAGGAAGGCCCGTGGCCCTGCCACCCACCATCAATCCGATCGGCATCTCGTTGGCTGATCTGAAACATATTCCCGACCGGCTGATGCTGGCAGGCGGCGACAACAAGCGTGATGCCATCCGCGCCTGCTTGCGTGGCGGGTATGCAACACATCTGATCACCAACGAAAGCATTGCTGTGGCACTTCTGTCAGATGCGACCCAACTGAATTGATCAACTTGTGCATGGTGTGACCATGTGGTTCAATCCATGCAAAGCAAAAGCTGTGGCGTCAGCACGCAGGCCTTTCCGCGCGGGGAGAATTACGAATGATCGTCGGCATCGATCTGGGCACCTCGATGGTCAAGGCCGCCCTGTTTGATCGCAGTGGCGATATCATCGCTGTCGCATCCCGTCGCAGTTCGCCGCAGGCCTATGGCGCTGGCCGTATCGAACAGGATTTCGAAGAAATCGTCACCGCAGTCAGCGATGTGGTGCACGAAGTTTGCGCAGGCCGCGATGCAACCCCCGATGCCATCGGTATCACCGGGCAAAGCGATGGGTTGTGGCTGCTGGATGCCGAAGGGCGCGGTGTGGGGCGCGCGGTGTCGTGGCTGGATGACCGGGGCAATCCCTACCTGCAGGACTGGATCGACAGCGGAGTGTTCAAGGCCGTGTTTCGCCGCAACGCAAACGCCATCTTTCCGGGCAGCCACGCGCCCCTGTTGGCAGCCATGCGGGCGTCAGAACCAGAAAAGCTGGCCGCCGCACATACTGCCAGCTATCTGAAGGATGGCATTTTGCAACGCTTGACAGGGGCCCGTGTCACCGATGCGTCAGATGCCTCGTTGCCGTTTCTCGACATTGCCGCGCGCGATTATGATCCCGAAATCCTGCGCCTTCTGGGCCTTGAAAGCTTGCGTCCCCTGCTGGCCCCGGTGATGGCCGCGCCCGGCCAGGCGTTCCCGCTTAATGCTGCGGGTGCGGCGCTTACCGGCCTGCCTGCCGGCATTCCGGTGCATGCCGGGCCGTTTGATCTTGTCGCCTGCCCAATGGGGGCCGGTGTCACGCAGGTCGGCGACGGCCTTGTAATCATCGGCACCACCCTAGCCTGCGAAGTGCTGACAGATCGCATCGACCGCACGCAAGACCCCGTTGGCATGACGCTGTGCATGCCGCAAGTTGGCTTGTGGGTGCGGTCATTGCCGGCAACAGTCGGCACTGCCACGCTGGACTGGGTGCTGGACCTGATCGGTGCCACACATGATCAGGTCGATGGCCTTTTGGCGCAAAGCCGCCCCGGTGCGAACGGCGTCACGGCGCTGCCGTATTTCTCGGCCACGGGCGAACGCGCACCCTTTGTTGATGTTGCGGCGCGGGGTCAGTTGTCGGGTCTTAGCACGGCCACAACCAAGGCTGATCTGGTGATGGCCGTCTGCGAATCGGTTGCCTATGCGACCCGCCACTGTCTTGAAGCTGCGGGTTTGACCGGCACCGTGTCTGTCTGTGGCGGCGGGTCCAATTCCCAAGTCTGGAGCCAGATGGTCGCCGACGTTCTGCAACGCCCCCTGCTGATCGCCCGCAAGCCCGAAGTCGGCGCAAGGGGTGCCGCGTTGGCGGCCATGGATGCGGCGGGCCTCGCCTATGATCACGAAGCATGGACCCGTCCCGAAGGTGTAATTCAGCCACGCCGCGACATGGCTGATCATTTCGAGCGTGGTTTTGCCAAATACCTGAAAACCGTGGCCAGCGCACGTGCGCTTTGGCGTTCCACGCCGGGCTGACCGACGCAACGCGTAAATCGGGCTTGCGGTGCCTGAGGTTTGTGCGCGAGATAACATGCGCTGGCCGTCAACGGATGACGCCGCAAATTCTTTTGTGTGGCAGGCCACCGCAGACACGTGAGCTGACGTATTTGTTACTGCACTTTGAGTGGACTTATCGAAGGTCCGGTCTGGTCAGGTGCTGATGTTAAGCGGCCTTCCCTCCGAAAGCCACGGGGCTTTTCCAGCCTAGGGCTGATTGTCGGCGGCGTGGGCTATAAGCGTCGTTGATGTATTGAAAGTGGGCGATCTCGACCTCGCGGCGGGTTTGCCAGTGCCGTCGCCAGATCAGTTCGGCCTTCAGTGATTTGAAGAACCTTTCAACGGCAGAATTGTCGCATCAGTTCGCTTTCGCGATGATCTTGGCGGCT
>JANNAV010000020.1:0-10724 GCA_031384695.1 Paracoccaceae bacterium | reverse complement strand
TTTCAGCGTCAGAGATGATGATGCCGTAATCGGCTTCCGCCCCCTTCACCGACACGAGGCCGTTCTTGATATCCCACACCACCTTTTCCACTGCCCGATCCATGGGGTCGCCATAGCCGCCACCACCGGGGTTCATGTTGGTGATGCGATCACCGGGTTTGATCACCTTTATGACATTCTCGCGGATGGTCTCAGCATGGCTGCCCTCAACCAGTTCCAGCCGTCCGACCTTTTCATCAATCATGGTGGACGCAGCCCCCGCCGCCCCTACTGCCGGGATGCGACGACCTTCGCCGAAGGTGATGAAGGTCATATCATCAGACAGCGGCTCGACCTCCCAAGCGGTGCCGGAACCGCCACGAAATTTGCCCGCGCCGCCACTGTCGGTCATCAAAGAATAGCGGTGGATGATGATCGGATAGCTGTATTCCAGAAGTTCCACGTCACCGCTGGTCAGCGCGCCAAAGCAGCATTCCGGGCCGCAGGCGTGCCAACCGTCTTGCGCGGGCGTTGCACCTGCACCCGAGATGATGGTGGCGAGCACCATCGTCACATATTCCTCGTCGTGGCGCTTGTCCCATCCGGCGATGTTCAGCCCGTTGGCATGGCCCCAGCTTGCCGACACTTTCGACGGCACCGCCTTCTCGAACGCCAGCCGCACCGCATCGGTCAGCGTCTCCATCGGCGTCGTGGTGCAGTTCATATGCGGCGCTGGCTCACGCGCGTTGCACAGCGTACCTTTCGGCCCCATATCCACCGAGATACAGCGGTACAGCCCCTCGTTATACGGCGGCGGCAACTGCGCAAACATCATCAGGCCAAGGTAAACGCCGGAATACGAATTTCCCTCGTAACTGTTGATAAAATAAGGAATTTGTGGCGGGCTTGCGATGGCGATATGGCAAGTGTCGGCCTTGATCGTCACCGTCGCCGTAATCGTCATGTCGCCAAAACCGTGCCCGGCATCCTCAACGATGGCGGCCCCCTCATAGGTGCCGTCCGGCACCGTCGAAATCAGCCCGCGCATCTGCCGCTCGGCCATGTCCAGCAGCGTGTCGATGCAGGCATCCACCACCGCCTCGCCGTATTTGTCCAGCATCCGAAGCAGCGCCCGCTCCCCCACCTGACAGGCGCCGATCAATGCGTTGAAATCACCCTCCTGATCACGCCGCGCCCGCATGTTGGTGAAGATGAAGTTCAGCACATCGCGGCGCGGCACCCCCCGGTCCCAGATTTTCACCGGCGGAATGCGCAGGCACTCGGCATAAATCTCTTTGGCATTGGGGTTATACCCCGCAGGCACCGGGCCGCCGATATCGGTCAGATGGCCCTTGCACACCGTCCAGTATTTCAGGCGGCCCTTGTAAAACACCGGCTTGTAAAAACAGGTGTCAATCGCGTGGCTGCCACCCCAGGCCGGATCATTGTGGATCAGCAGATCTCCCTCGTGGATATCGCCCTCGAAATACCCCGCCACCACCTTCATCGCAGGGATCAGACTGCCCAGATGGATCGGAATATCCTGCCCCTGCAAGATCATCTCGGGCCGGGCATTGAACAGCGCCGTCGAATAATCATGCGCCAGGTTGAACACCGAAGACCGCGCGGTTTTCTCAAGGCTCAGCGTCATCTCGCGCTGCGTCGTCTCCAGAATCCCCCGCACCACCGACAGCGTGATCGGGTCAACCTTCGCGTCAGATTGGGTGGCACCGGCCATGGCTGTTTTCCTTGTTGGCTAACGCTTCAGATGGTCGCGGATGCGCTGGATCGCCGCCTTCCGGTCGCGCCGCGCCGCCAAAGCCTGATCCATGCTCACCTCCACAAACCGCGCCGGGCTGTGCGGCTGCAACTGGCCGATCAGGTCCATGTCGGCCGAGATGATCACGCCCAGCATCATATAGCCGCCGCCAGACACCGCATCGCGGTGCAGCACGATCGGCTCGGTCCCCGAAGGCACCTGTACCGAGCCGTAAGGATAGCACGCATCAACGATGTTTGACGGGTCCGATCCCGCCCCAAACGGCGGCGTGCGTGGCACGAACTCCAACCGCTGCCCGCCCTTGAACCGGTAGCCGATCCGGTCAGCCTCAGGGGCCACCTTCCACGTATCGGCAAAGAACTGCCTGCCCGCCTCGGCGGTGATGCGGTGCCAGTAAAGCCCCGGCAACATGCGCAATTCCACAGGGTTGCCGGGGCCACGGCGCAAATGGGCAGGCACTGCCCCACCGCCCTTGCCTTGCGGCCCCAAAGCCAGCGTATCGCCCGCCTTCAACGCCCGCCCCTGATGCCCGCCCAGCGCGCCCAGCGTATAGGTTGACCGCGAGCCAAGCGTCACCGGCACATCCACCCCACCCGAGATGGCGATATAGGCCCGCGCCCCCGACTTCAGAAACCCGAAGGTCAGCCGGTCCCCCGGTAGCACCGCAAATGCCTCCCAGATGGCCTGTTCCACCCCATTCACCTTCGGCGGCAGATCGCCGCCGGTCACCGCCACCAGGGCGGCTGTGGTAAACTCGATCTCCGGCCCCAGAAACACCGCCTCCAGCACCGCCGCCCCTTCGTCGTTGCCGACCAGCATGTTGGCGCTGCGCAACGCAAACCGGTCCATCCCACCCGAGATCGGAATGCCCAGATGGTAATAGCCGGGGCGTCCAAGGTCTTGCACCGTCGTTGAAAGCCCGGGCGCTATGATGTTAACGGCCATGAAGAACCTCCATCAGCTTGGCATTGGTGCCGTCGATATCCTTGTTGAAATCGCTGAGCGAAAAGCTGGCCGCGCGGATGGTGGGCAGGAACCTGTTGGCATTCACCGCCTCGATATCGGTATCATACTGATCGCGACTGATCGGTTTCCACTTCACGATATCGCCGGGGCGGAACAGGCACATCTCGTCGCGCAGATAGCTGACCTGCTGGTTCGGGTCGTAAATCGGCATCGGTGTGACGCCAAACATCTGATAGCCGCCCGCCCCCCGCACCGAATAAATGCAGGAAAAACACCCGCCATGCCCGATGGTCAGCTTGGGCGTATCGGTGCGCGGGCGCAGGTATTTCGGCACCTGCAACTGGCGCTTGCGCTCCACCATCTGATAAAGAAACGGCAGCCCCGCCACGAACCCCACCATGGAAACAAACCACGGCTGGCTGGAATGGGCCTCCACAAAATCCTCCACGCCGCCCAACCCGTTCACCGCCGCCGCATATTCCAGATCGGTGGCCTTGGGGTCTTGGTGCCGCTCGCGAAACCGCATCAGGGTCTCGTGGGTCCAGGGGTCCTGATAATAAACCGGTATTTCCATGATCCGGGTGGCCAGCGTCGCATCAGATGTTGACGCCGCCCCCTCCATCGCCTGCAACTCGCGCAGCAGATCGCCGGGTTTGATCTGATCAGGATCATACTTGATCTGAAAACTGGCGTTGGCGGGGCAGATTTCGGTCACGCCCCTGATGCCCGCCTGCTTCACCGCATTGGTCATCGACAGGCTGGTGAAAAACGCTTCCAGCGACATTTCCTCAGACACTTCGGCAAAGATATGCTCGTCGCCGCCAAAGCTGAAACGGATCGACATGGCGCTCTCCTATGGCTCGTTGTTGGGGGTCAGCCGGCCGGCATGGCTTTGCAACCACCCCTCCAGCCATCGCGTGTGAAAATCGCCGGCCTGAACGGCAGGGTCTTCGGCCAGCGCCAGAAACAGCGGTTTGGTGGTTTTCAGCCCGTCAATGCGCAGTTCCATCAGCGCCCGCACCAGCCGGGTGATCGCCGCCTCCCGGGTCTCGGCATGCACGATCAGCTTGGCCAGCAGCGAGTCGTAGAACGGCGGCACGGTGTAGCCGGGGTAAAGCATGCTATCAAACCGCACGCCGGGGCCGCCCGGAATGCGCAGATTTTCCACCGTGCCGGGGAAGGGCGCGAAATCGCGCGCCGGGTCTTCGGCGTTCAGCCGCACCTCGATGGCATGGCCCGTCACCCGCACCTGACCCTGCCCGATCCGCAACGCCTCGCCCCCCGCGATGCGCAGCATTTCCGCCACCAGATCAATGCCGGTGATCATCTCGGTCACCGGATGCTCCACCTGAATCCGGGTGTTCATCTCGATGAAATAAAACAGCCCGGCGTCTTCGTCGTAAAGATATTCCACCGTGCCTGCACCGGAATAGTTCACCGCCCGCGCAAGGCGCACCGCACTGGCGCACAACTCCTCCCGCAACCCCGGCGGCAAAGCACGCGACGGGGCCTCCTCCCAAACCTTCTGGCGACGGCGTTGCAGGCTGCATTCGCGCTCGAAACAATGGATCGCATCGCGGCCATCGGCCAGGATCTGCACCTCGATATGGCGCGCCTTGCTGATCACTTTTTCCATATACAGCCCGCCATCGCCGAACGCCGCCAGCGCCTCGGCCCCGGCCTGCGGGAAGGCCTGCTCGAACTCCGCCAGATCGGCGGCAATGCGGATGCCGCGCCCGCCGCCCCCCGCCGCCGCCTTGATCATCACCGGAAAGCCGGTCTCGGTCAGGATGGCGCGCGCCGCCTCGATGCCCGCCACCCGGCCAATCGAGCCGGGCACAATCGGTACCCCCGCCGCATGCGCCGCCGCCCGCGCGGCCACCTTATCCCCCATCAGACGGATCGCCTCGCCCGACGGGCCGACAAACACCAGCCCCGCCTGCGTCACCGCATCCGAAAACCCCGCGTTCTCGGCCAGAAAACCGTAACCCGGATGCACGCTGTCACAGCCGGTGTCTGCCGCAGCCTTCAGGATATTGGCGATGTTCAGATAGCTTTTCTTCGCCGCAGGCGGCCCGATGTTCACCGTCTGATCGGCCAGTTGCACATGCAGCGCTGCTGCATCCGCCTCCGAATAAACCGCCACCGTCGCGATGCCCAGATCCTTTGCCGCGCGCATGATGCGAACCGCAATCTCACCCCGGTTGGCGATCAGCAGCTTTTTCAACATCAGGCAAGTTCCGCCAGAACCGCGCCCGCCATCACCGGCTCTTCATTGTCCACCACAAAACGAACCCCGGCCCCCGCCACCTCGGATTTCACCTCATGAAAGCTTTTCATCACCTCGATCAGGCCCACCACATCGCCCACCGCCACCGCCGCCCCATCGGCCTTGAAAGGCGGCACATCCGGCGAGGATGACCGGTAGAACGTTCCGGGAAGCGGCGCATAAATCGTGGGCATGGGCAAACTCCTTAACTGAGGGCGGCACGCACCGCGCGCGCGATTTCAAGCGCGTTCGGCGTGTCGGAATGGATGCAGACGGAATCGCAGCGTACCGGAATATCGCTGCCGTCAATCGCGGTGCCAACGCCCTCGCGGATCGCCCGCACCACGCGCGCCGCCATCAGGCCGGGGTCTTTGGCGTCATGCTCGCGCGTCACGATCAGGCTGCCGTCGGGGCGGTATTCCAGATCGCCGTAGAACTCGGCGATAAAGCCATGGCCCCGCGCCGGATAGATTTCCTCGTGCAAGGTGCCGGTCATGCCCAACAGCGGCACCCGGTAGATGTCGGCCACATCGCACACCGCGTGGGCGATGTCCTCTTGCCTTGCGGCCATGCCGTAAAGGCTGCCATGCGGCTTGATATGGTGCAACTCCATGCCCTCGGCGCGCAAAAACCCGGTCAGCGCGCCGATCTGGTAGATCAGGCAATTGGCCAGTTCCTCGCGGCCCATTTTCATCTCACGCCGCCCGAAGCCTTGCAGATCGGGCAGCGAAGGATGCGCCCCAACCCGCACCCCATGCGCCTTGGCCAGCCGCACCGTGGCGCGCATGTGATTGAAATCACTGGCATGAAAGCCGCAGGCAACGTTTGCAATGTCGATCAGGGGCATCATCCCCACATCATCCCCCAGCCGGTAAAGCCCATAGCTTTCGCCCATGTCGCAGTTGATGCTGACAGCCATGCTTCCCCCGAATACTGGCGTTGCCTCAGAGTGCGGCGCGCAGCCTCCATTGTAAAATATTGTTTTTTGAATGATGATATCTGAAATTCAGATACACCGGGGCGGCGCATGGCTTTAACCTTGAAACAGTTGCGATATTTCATCGCGGCGGCGGAAACCGGCCGGGTCAGCACCGCCGCGATGGCGATGAATATTTCGCAATCTGCCATCAGCACCGCCATTCAGGGGCTGGAGATACAGCTTGGCGTCCGCCTGCTCGACAGGACGGCGCAAGGCGTTGTGCCCACCATCGAAGGCGCGCGGTTCCTCAACCACGCCCTCAACATCACCGCCGCCGTCGAGGATGCCGAGCGTTTGCCTCTGGGCGAAGGGCGGCAGGTAACGGGGCGGCTCAGGCTGGGCACCACCTATACCGTCGCGGGCTATTTCATGTCGCGCCACTACGCCCGCTTTCGCCGCGCCTATCCCGATATCCAGATCGACATGATCGAATTGCCGCGTCTGGCGGTAGAGGAAGGTCTGGCCAACGGCAGCCTTGATCTGGCGGTGATGCTGGTGTCGAACCTCGCCAACACTGTCGGGCTGGAACATGAAACCCTGATGGGGTCGCGGCGCAGGCTCTGGCTGCCAACCGATCACGCCTTGCTGGCCGCTGAACGCATCATTCTCGCCGATGTCGCGCGCGAACCTTACATCATGCTGACGGTGGACGAGGCGAAAGACACCGCCAGCCGCTATTGGGCCAAGGCGGGCCTCGCGCCCAACGTGATCTTCGCCACCAGTTCGGTCGAGGCGGTGCGCTCGATGGTGGCCAGTGGCATGGGCGTCACCATCCTGTCCGACATGGTCTACCGCCCGTGGTCGCTTGAGGGGCAGCGCATCGAATTGCGCACGGTGGCGGAATCCATCCCCAGCATGGACGTGGGCCTCGCCTGGCGCAACTCGCGCGCCCTCTCCCCCACCGCCGCCGTGTTCCGCGCCTTCATGTCGGTGGCAATGGGCGGTGGCGGCTGAGGGCTGCGCGCAAGCGGCTGCAATGGCCGGTTCACCGCCGAAGGCCAAAACCACCCCGCTCCACAAAAAACTTGGCAAACCCGATCATCCGCCGGGGAACCGCCTTGCCGCAACAACGCAAAAGGCACCCCACAGGGTGCCCTTCAACGCCGGTCAACCGCTTCCCGGTCAGGAAGCCCCCGCCTCAAGAAGCCGAAGAGATGAATTTCACCGCATCGCCAAAGGTCTGGATGGTCTCGGCAGCATCATCGGGGATCTCGATCCCGAACTCTTCCTCGAACGCCATCACCAACTCGACCGTGTCGAGACTGTCAGCCCCAAGATCGTCGATGAACGACGCATTCTCGGTCACCTTGGCATGCTCGACGCCCAGATGCTCGACGACGATTTTCTTAACGCGATCAGGTATGTCGCTCATTTGACTTCCTTTTTTTCCGTTGCGGGAAGCTTCCCGGCCCTTGATACCATGCCACGAATGGCGAACGTCCCGACTGCAAAGCAGCGCCAATCAGCCGCACCACAGCCTCGTGTGCAGGGCTTCTAGCAAGCGGGCTTCAACAAGGCAACACAACATTCGCCCCACCCGCCGCGCGCGCGCTTCTTTGCAGCAGATACTTGCGCAGCCGCCCCTGATAATGCGGCGATGAAAGCCGCGCCGCGCGGTGAATGCGGCGAAATCCCTGCGCCGTCAGATCACCGCTGATCGCCAGTTTAAGCACCTTGCCATAGGCCTGCGCCTCGCGGATCGCGGCCATTGCCGGATGCCCGGTAAATGGCATCGCTACCGGCCGCAACCCCGGCGAAATCGCCTCGATTTCAAGCACATGCGCGCGGTCATTGCGCCAAGGTGCCGGGTCGAACAGGATCACCCCCTGCAACCCCGGCTGAATATCGCGCGCCAGATCATCCAACTCAGGCACCAGCGCCGCCGCCTCAAGACCGTATCGCGGATCAAACGGCGGCCGGTCGGGAAACACCGAAAACTGCGGCGACACCAGCACCAGCTTTTGCAACCGCAACGCCCGCGACAGCAACAGCGCGCCATACGCCCCCATCGAAAAGCCGATCCCATGCACCGCCTGATACCCCCCCGACGCCGCCGCCAGCGCCGCGCGCAAGGCCGCAAGCTCCGGGCTCAGATACCAGTCATTGCGCGACGAGTGGATGCACAGATGCGCAAACCCTGCCTTCACCACCCGAACCGAGGGCTGCACCGGTTCGAAATCCACATGCACCCGCCGCCAGTTGTCAAAGCTCACAAACAGCTTTGCCGCCCCCGGATTAAAGCAGACCGCGCGCGCGAACCGGCCCTCGAACAGCACCCGGCTTTCCATGCGCGCCGCCCTAAAGCATGTCACCGCCGCCGTTGATATCCAGCGTCGCCCCCGTCACATACCCCGCCTCAACCGAGGCTAAAAACAAAACTCCCGCAGCAATATCATGCGGTTGCCCCATCCGCCCGGCAGGCACAGAGGCCAGGATCGCGGCCCGCTGCGCCTCGTTCAGCTTGTCGGTCATCGCGGTTTCCACCAGCCCCGGCGCCACGCAATTCACCGTGATCCCCCGGCTTGCCACCTCCTTGGCCAAAGACCGCGAAAGGCCCGCCACCCCCGCCTTGGCCGCCGCATAATTGCCCTGCCCCGGATTGCCCGCTTGTGCCACTACCGACGTTACGTTGATGATCCGCCCCCAGCGCGCCTTCATCATGCCGCGCATCGCCCCCCGGCACAGCCGGAACGTCGAGGTCAGGTTCACCTCGATCACCGCCAGCCAATCCTCGTCCGACATCCGCATCAGCAGCCCGTCGCGGGTGATGCCCGCATTGTTCACCAGAATATCCACCGCCCCCATCGCCTCGGTCGCGCGCCTGATCAACCCCTCAACCGCCACCGCATCCGACAGATCGCAAGGCAGCACATGCGCCCGCGCGCCCAGTTCTGCCGCGAGCGCCGCCAAAGGCTCCACCCGCGTGCCAGAAAGCCCCACCACCGCCCCCGCACCGTGCAAAACCCGCGCCACCTCGGCCCCGATCCCCCCCGAAGCCCCGGTGACCAAAGCGCATTTTCCTGTCAGATCAAACATGTATCTCTCCCCCTGCAAGGTCTTGTCCCAAACCACCACGCACTCAAGGCGCCCGCGCCGCCGCCACATCCTCTGCCGTCCCCACCGCCCGCGTCACAACCCCCGGCAATGTGCGCTTGATCATCCCCGAAAGCGCGCGGCCCGCCCCGATCTCCCAGAACTCCTGCACCCCGGCACTGCCCATCCACAGCATCGATTCGCGCCACCGCACCGATCCTGTCACCTGCGCCACCAACAGCGCCCGGATGCGGTCCGGCTCGGTCACAGCCTCGGCCCGCACATTCACCACCACCGGCACCGTCGGGGCCGAGATCACCACCGCCGCCAGCGCCTCCGCCATCACCGCCGCCGCAGGCTGCATCAGCGCGCAGTGAAACGGCGCACTCACCGGCAGCAACAAGGCCCGCTTGGCCCCTTTGGCTTTGGCAATCTCCAGCGCCCGTTCCACCGCCCCCCGATGGCCCGAAACCACCACCTGTGCGGGGTCATTGTCATTGGCCGCCTGACACACCTCGCCCTGCGCCGCCGCCGCCGCAACCTCCGCCGCTTGCGCGAAGTCAAGCCCCAGCAAGGCCGCCATTGCCCCCACTCCCACCGGCACCGCCGCCTGCATCGCCCGCCCCCGCACCCGCAAAAGCCGCGCCGTATCGCCAAGGCCCAACGCCCCCACCGCGCATAACGCCGAATATTCGCCGAGCGAATGCCCCGCCACAAACGCCACCTGATCCAGCCCGATCCCCTCTGCGGCCAGCGCCCGCATCGCGGCAATCGAGGTCGCCATCAGCGCCGGCTGCGCGTTCTGCGTCAGCGTCAATTCCTCGATCGCCCCCTCCCAGATCAGCGCCGACAGCTTTTCCCCCAAGGCATCGTCCACCTCGTCAAACACCGCCCGCGCCGCAGGATAGGCCTCGGCCAAACTGCGCCCCATGCCGATGGTCTGCGCCCCCTGCCCGGGAAAAACGAATGCACGGCTCATGTCCTGCCCCCCTCAAACTTCCCTTCCGGCTTACCCCGCGCGCGCGCGCCGCGCAACAACCGCGCAGTGGCGGTCCGCCAAACGCCTGACAGCCCCAATTGACAGCCCCGATTGACAGCCCCGATCCTGCTGCTCTTCGCGGCGGCCCTGAACCACCCGCAACCAGATCACCCAAACCACCGGCAAAAGGCAGGTCACCACCATCACCCGCTCCGTCCCGCGGGCAACCGACAGGCCCAAGGCGCAAAGCCAGGGCGGCCGCCCCCCAAAGCGGATTTCCGTCAATCTGGTTCAGATCGAAGGACATTCAGGACAGGAACAGCCCGGGTATGTTGCGAGTTGCGCTTCATCGGCTGAACCTGATGAAGCGCAACACGCCCTAAACCGCCGCGATTTCGGCATCGGCACCCGGTTCCCCGACGAAACAGCCATCAGCTTGCCGGTGATCGTCACCGCCGATCTGACGGCCACCCGCATACCGCAAAATCAGGCATCGCCAAACACCGCCCCCCCCAAAGCGGCCAGCGGCCAGACGCCATCACGCGCGCGCCCCCCCCCGCGCGCCCCCGCTCCAGACAATTCACCTAAACCAGACAAATCAACGAAAATTGTCCCCCTTCTTCTTTGCTGCTCAAATATCCCACGGGGGTGCGGGGGTGTGAAACCCCCGCTGCTTAAGTCGGGTGCGGGGGTGTGAAACCCCCCCTGCTTAAGTCGGGTGCGGGGGGGTGAAACCCCC
>JANNAV010000010.1:0-11775 GCA_031384695.1 Paracoccaceae bacterium | reverse complement strand
CGAGGCGTTTCTGGATCTGCCCGCCGAGGTGCTGCAAACCTCGATGCGGACGCATCAAAAGTTCTTCTCGCTCCGCAACCCCAAAACCGGCCGCATCGAGGGCTTCATCACCGTCGCCAACACCGAGACCGCCGATCACGGTGCCACGATCCTTGCGGGCAACCAGAAGGTGCTGACCGCCCGGCTGTCGGATGCGAAGTTCTTCTGGGAAAACGATCTGCGCATCGCCAAAGGCGGGTTGGGCGCCGAACCGATGGCGGAATGGCTGGAAGGCCTGAAATCCGTCACGTACCACAACAAACTTGGCAGCCAGCACGACCGTATCATCCGCATCGCAGCCCTCGCACGCGAAATCGCCCCTCTCATTGGTGCCGATCCCACCCTCGCCGAACAAACAGCAACCCTCGCCAAAGCCGACCTCCGCTCCGCCATGGTCGGCGAATTTCCCGAGCTTCAGGGCGTGATGGGCATGCACTACGCCCTTAAAGCTCGCTTTCACAAAGCCGTGGCGCTGGCCGCCCGCGACCACTACTCCCCCCTCGGCCCCACCGACGATGTTCCCACCGAACCCGTCTCGGTGGCCGTGGCGCTGGCCGACAAACTCGACACCCTCGCGTGCTTCTGGGCCATCGACGAAAAACCCACAGGGTCAAAAGACCCCTTTGCCCTGCGCAGGGCGGCGCTAGGGGTGATCCGGCTGGTGGTGGGGAATGGGGTAAGAGCATCACTTTCGGTTGTACTGGTCTCAGCAGCACAGCCAATAATTGGCTGGCTTGACGATCAATCCGACGAAGAAAACAAGTATTCACTTACAATCGAAGAGCGGAACTTGACAGAAGAACAAGTAAGCTCTCCTGCTCGATACGCGCTCTATGCTGAAGAGGAACGTGAGGCTCTGTACGAACTCGAGGCATCACGAATTGCTGCCGACCTCCTCGCCTTCTTCCACGACCGCCTCAAGGTGTTCCTTAAGGACCAAGGCATCCGCCACGACATCATCGACGCCTGCCTTGCCATGCCCGGCAATGACGACCTCACCCTGCTGGTCAAACGCGCCGAGGCGCTCGCCGCCTTCCTGAAAACCGAAGACGGTCCGAACCTTCTGCAAGGCTTCAAACGCGCCACCACCATCCTGTCCCAGGCCGAGGCCAGGGACGGCGTTGAATACAGCTACGGCGCCGATCCGAAATTCGCCGAAACCGACGCCGAACGGGCATTGTTCCCGGCGCTAGATGCAGCCGAGGCGACGATAGCCCCGGCGATGCAGGCCGAAGACTATGGTACCGCCATGCAAGCGATGGCTTCGCTGCGCGCGCCGATTGACGCCTTTTTCACCGCCACCCAGATCAACGCCGATAACCCGATCCTGCGCCGCAACCGCCTGAACCTGCTGCACCGGATCAAGAACATCTGCCAGAGTGTCGCCGAGGTCGCCGACCTGACCAAACTCGAAGGCTGATCCCCCACCTGATTTTCCAGCCCGCCACCACGCTTGCGCCACTCTCCAATCCCGCTATGCTGCGCGCGAACCTGAAAGGTGCCGCAGTGCAGAAAACCGAGCCGACCCTCGCCTTCACCGTCATCTCGCCCACGTCGCGCATCTCGGCGTCGCTGCATGGCTGGCGCGCGAAATGCCTGCAACGGCTGGTGCGACTGGATTTGCCGGTGCCGCAAACCGTGGCGCTGCCCGCCGCCAGCGTGCGCGCCATCGCGGCGGGGCATATGGTGGATACCAAGGCCATCCTCGCGCATTTCGGCGATGCGCCGTTGATTTCCGTCCGCCCCAGCCCGGAAAACCCCGATTGGGGCGGCCCCGCCACCATCCTCAACATCGGCATGAACGCCAACCGCCACCTGCGGCTGATCAAAAGCCACGGCCAAACGGCGGCCGACGCGCTTTATCTGCGCTTTGTGCAGGCCTATGCCACCCATGTCGCGCGGCTTGATCCGGACGAGTTCGACGCCTCCCGAGCCTCGGCCGATACCCTGCGCGACGCGCTGCGCCATTATGCGCATGAGATGGAGGAACCCTTCCCCGAAGACCCCGCCCGCCAGCTTTCCGAAGTGCTGCGCTCGATGGCCCGGGCCTGGGAAGGCACCTCGGCGCGCCTCTTGCGGCAAGCCAAAGGTGCGCCTGCCGAGGCAGCGCTGGGCCTTGTGGTGCAGGCGATGGCGCAGGGGATCGGGCAGGGGATATCGGGCTCGGGGGTGATCCAGTTCGTCGATCCCGCCACCGGCAAGCCGCAGGTCACCGGGCGCTATCTGGGCCAAAGTCAGGGCCGCGACGCGCTGAAACGCACCGAAGCGATGTATCTGACCCGTGATCCGCGCGGGCCCTCGCTGGAGGAACTGGCGCCCGAGATTTTTACCGATCTGCTGCGGCACGGGGCTGCGTGCAGGATAAAACTGCGCGAAGAAATGCAGATCGAATTCACCATCGACGAGGGCCGCCTTGCGGTGCTGGATGCGGTGCGGGTGCAACGTTCGGCGCGGGCGGGCTTGCGGGTTGCGGTGTCGCTGGCCGAGGATGGCATCATCAGCCAGAACGAGGCGGTGCTGCGGGTCGAGCCGCGGGCGCTGTCGGAAATGCTGCACCCGCAGGTTGATCCGCGTGGGCCGCGCGATGTGGTGGCCAAGGGGATCGCGGCCTCGCCGGGGGCGGCCACCGGGCGGATCGTGTTTTCCTCGCCCGCAGCGCAGGCGTCGGCGGCGCGGGGCGAGCCTTGCATCCTCGTGCGCCGCGAAACCGCGCCCGAAGATATCCGCGGCATGCATTCCGCCGTCGCCGTGCTGACCGAACGCGGCGGCGTGACCAGCCATGCGGCGGTGATAGCCCGCGGGCTTGGCCTGCCTTGCGTGGTGGGCGCGATGGGCCTGCGCCTTGATGCCAAAGACAAAAAGCTGATCGCGGCCGACGGCCGGGTGTTTGGCGAGGGCGACACCATCACCCTTGACGGCACCACCGGCGAGGTGCTGGCAGGGGCGGCCGACATGCTGACCCCCGCACTTGATGATGCGTTTCGCACTCTGCTGGCATGGGCCGACGCGGTGCGCGATATCGGCATCCGCGCCAACGCCGACACTCCCGCCGATGCCGCCGTCGCCCGCCGGTTCGAGGCGCAGGGCATCGGACTTTGTCGCACCGAACATATGTTCTTTGACGAAGACCGTCTGGTGGTGATGCGCGAGATGATCTTTGCCGACACCTCTACTGACCGCGCCGCAGCCCTTGCGCGCCTGTTGCCGATGCAGCGCGAGGATTTCATCCAGCTTTTTGATATTATGGCGGGCCTGCCCGTCTGCATCCGCCTGTTCGACCCGCCCTTGCACGAATTTCTGCCGCATTCCCGCGAAGGCCTGCGCGAGTTGGCCGAGGCTCTGGACAAACCTTTGTCCGACGTGGTGCGCCGCGCCGAGGCCTTGGCCGAATTCAACCCGATGCTGGGCATGCGCGGTGTCCGCCTTGGCGTGGTGCTGCCCGAGATCTACGACATGCAGGCCCGCGCCATCTTTGAGGCCACCGTCGAGATTGCCCGGCGCGGCACCACCGTGGTGCCGGAAATCATGATCCCGCTGGTGTCTGCCAAGCGCGAGGTGGAACTGGTCAAAACCAACATCGACGCGGTTGCCGCCGCCGTGCGGGCGCGCTCGGGGGTGAATTTTGCCTTCAAACTGGGGGTGATGGTGGAAACCCCGCGCGCCGCCCTGCGCGCGGGCGAGATCGCCCAGCACGCCTCGTTCCTGTCGTTCGGCACCAATGATCTGACGCAGATGACCTATGGCCTCAGCCGCGACGATGCCGGGCGGTTCATGAATACCTATGTGCAGCAAGGGGTTTTCCCCGAGGATCCGTTCCATGTGCTGGATGTGGACGGGGTGGGCGAGTTGCTGCTGATCGGGGCCGAACGCGGGCGGCGCACGCGCGGCGATCTGGTGCTGTCGATCTGCGGTGAACACGGCGGCAACCCCGAATCAATCGCCTTTTGCCGGCAGGCGGGGTTCGATTATGTCTCGTGTTCGCCCTACCGGGTGCCTTTGGCGCGTCTGGCGGCGGCGCATCTGGCTTTGGAACATCCTGTGGATAAGCCGGAAACAGACGCAATATCATGAATTTGGTATTGTTTCTTAAGGTGAAACATTAACCATGTCGGCAGAAATCCGCCCATCGGACTGCGATTTTAGTGGCATTTCTGCCACAGCGCTGGACGCCTTGGCTGCTTGTCTTTAGGCCCTTGACCAACACGTCAGTCGCTGCGGCTGACGGGTGCCGCTCGACGCCTGCTGCCTGTTGAAACAATCGGGAACCCAAGACAATGCACGTGCAAAAAGCATGGTTGATCGCTGTTGCGGCGGTTTTCGCCTTAACGGGCGGGGCGCTGGCCGATATCTCGGTCAGCCGCGCCAATGATCCGACGGCCCTGATCGGCCAGCAGTTCGCCTCACTTCTGGGGGCCGAATACAAGGCGGTGGATGGCTTGCCCACCGCCAGACTTGCTTCCCTCGTCACCGGGCCGAAGGCTGCCGTTCAGGCCATACCCGCCAATACCAAACCCGCCAATACCAAACCCGGGGCCGCCGCGGCCAAAACACTGCCCGCCATTCTGGAATATTCCGAGGCCTGGCTTGCCAGCCAACCCGCCCCCACCGGCGATGCGCAGTGGAACTGCCTGAAAACCGCGCTTTACTTCGAGGCGCGCGGCGAAACCCTGAAAGGCCAGTTCGCGGTGGCCGAGGTGATCCTGAACCGGGTTGACAGCCCCAGCTATCCCGGCACCGTCTGCGGTGTGGTCAAGCAGGGCGGGCGCGGCGGCTGCCAGTTTTCGTTCAACTGTGACGGCGCGCGCGATGTGATGGGCGAACGCGCTGCGGCTGATCGCGCGGGCCGCATTGCGCGGGTGATGCTGGACGGCGCGCCGCGCGGCCTGACGGCGGGTGCCACGCATTTTCACACCCGCGCGGTCAGCCCGTCCTGGGCCCGCCGCTTTCCCCAGACCGCCGCCATCGGCGCGCATCTGTTTTACCGCCAGCCGGGTTAAGCCAGCACTGCCCGCCGTACAGGCTTCGAGGCGCAAGAGGTCGCGCGGCTTGCGCGCGGCGTCGTCTTCGGGCTCATCAGAGGTCGCGCGGCTTGCGCGCGGCGTCGTCTTCGGGCTAGGGACGGCGGGGCAGGCGGGTTAGCCTGCCCGCAGTTTTCCGATCCCGCCGGGTGCCCCATGACCACTGAAATCGACCAGGCTTTTGCCC
Source organism: Paracoccaceae bacterium (assembly GCA_031384695.1). Lineage (GTDB taxonomy): Bacteria > Pseudomonadota > Alphaproteobacteria > Rhodobacterales > Rhodobacteraceae > JANNAV01. The sequence continues at coordinate 6,531 of JANNAV010000010.1, read as the reverse complement.
ATCCCGAAGAACGCAGCGAAGGCATGGCCATCTCCGGCCCGCGCGACCGTATTTCCCTGCGCGATCATCTGGTCGAGGTGGATATCGGCGCGTTTCAGCAAGAACGCGGCCACCGTCAGCGGGTGATGTTCAACGTGGTGGTCGAGGTGCGGCCCACGCCGCGCCCGCTGAACGATGATGTCGATCTGATCCTGTCTTATGACCGCATCACCTGGGCCATCAATACCGAACTTGCCGCCGAACGCCTGAACCTGCTGGAAACGCTGGCCGAACGGGTGGCCGAGCGTATTCTGGCCGAACCGCAGGCGATGCGCGCCTTTGTGCGGATCGAAAAGCTGGATGTCGGCCCCTACAAGCTGGGCGTCGAGATCGTGCGCAGCCGCCCCGAGGCTGCGGTTCAGGTGACGTTGCAGGATGGTGGGCAGGCGGCGGTGCATCCGCTGGTGGCGTATTTCAGCAATGAAACCATCCTGCGCCCCGATCTGACGGCGCTGCTGGATGGCCTGCAAGCCGCCGGTCTGCCGGTGATCCTGACGGTGGGCCTGCCGGATATGGCGCGGCCCGAAACCGGCCACCGCCCCACCCAGCGCCGGGTTGATCTGCTGGCCATTGAGCAGAACGCCTGGGTGCTGGCGGCGCGGGATGCACGCTGCGTGGTGGTGGAAACCCGCACCGAGATCGACTGGGCCATCAAGCGCGGCCAGATGATCGTCTGGGCCCCATCCAAACTGGTGCTGGATGCGGTGGACGGGCCGCAATCGCGCGATCCGCTGGCGCTGGCGCTGTGGCTGGCCGAACAGATGGCTGCCGACCGGCTGATCGTTCACGCCGATGTTGCACTTCCGGCAGGAAGCCGCGTGAGGGTGACCTACGCCTGAACCTTCCCCTTGTCTGGCCGCCCGCCACGCCCTAACCACGTCTGCATGCAATACCACCGCCCCATCCCGATGTCAGACCCCGCCCGCCCCGCCGATGCCCTGCCGCTTGCCGGGGGCTGGCTTTGGTTCAGCCATGTCGAGGTGCTGGAGCGGGGCCGCCCCGCCTGCCTTGTTGCAGCTTCCGAGCTTGCCGCCGCGACCCTGGCGCGCCTTTCGGGCAACCGCCCCGATTTTGGCGGCCTCGGCCTTGGCCAGCCGCGCCTCATGGGCATTCTGAACGTCACACCCGACAGCTTTTCCGATGGCGGCCTGTTCCTGCGCCCCGAGGCTGCGGTGATGCAGGCGCGCCGGATGGCCGCCGGGGCCGATATCCTTGATATCGGCGGTGAAAGCACCCGCCCCGGGGCCAGCGCAGTGGCGGCGGATGAAGAGATCGCCCGCACCGCCCCGGTGATCGCCGCCCTGCGCGCGGCGGGGCTTGAGGTGCCAATCTCGATCGACACCCGCAAGGCGGCGGTGGCCGGGGCGGCGCTGGCGGCGGGGGCGGGTATCGTCAACGATGTCTCGGCCCTCACCTTTGATCCGGCCCTTGCACAGGTGGCGGCCAGGGCCGCGGCTCCGGTGATCCTGATGCATGCCAGGGGCGATCCCACCACCATGCAGAACGATCCGCAATATGAGGATGTTCTGCTGGATGTGTTCGATTTTCTCGCCGCCCGGGTGCAGCATGCCGAGGCACATGGCATCCCGCGTGCCCGCCTGGCCATTGATCCCGGTATCGGCTTTGGCAAAACCCTGGCCCATAACCTGACGCTGCTGGCCCGCCTGTCGCTGTTTCACGATCTGGGGCTGCCGTTGTTGCTGGGGGCCAGCCGCAAGCGGTTTATCGGCACGCTGGGAGCCGAGGCGGATGCGGCCAAGCGGCTGCCCGGCAGCCTTGCCGTCGCCCTTGCCGGGGTGGCGCAGGGCGCGCAGTTGATCCGGGTGCATGATGTGCCCGAAACCCGGCAGGCCCTGGCCCTCTGGACCGCCGCCACAACAGGAGTATCCGCATGAGCCGCAAACTTTTCGGCACCGATGGCGTGCGGGGGCAGGCCAACACCTATCCGATGACCGCCGAGATGGCGCTGAAACTCGGGGCGGCGGCGGGGCAGTTCTTCCGGCGCGACGGGTCGGCGGCGCACCGGGTGGTGATCGGCAAGGACACGCGGCTGTCGGGCTACATGCTGGAAAACGCGTTGACGGCGGGGCTGACCTCGACGGGGATGAACGTGCTGCTGCTGGGCCCGGTGCCGACGCCCGCCGTGGGGTTTCTGACCCGGTCGATGCGCGCCGATCTGGGGGTGATGATTTCGGCCTCGCACAACCCGCATTACGACAACGGCATCAAGTTTTTCGGGCCCGACGGCTTCAAGCTGTCGGATGCCGCCGAGATCGAGATCGAAGACCTGACAGAGGGCGACATCATCCCGGCAAAGCCCGAAAACATCGGCCGCGCCAAACGGATTGACGATGCGCGCGGCCGCTATCAAGAATATGCCAAGACCACCTTTCCGCAGGGGCTGCGGCTTGACGGGCTGAAGGTGGTGATCGATTGCGCCAACGGTGCTGCCTATAAAACCGCGCCCGAGGTGCTGTGGGAACTGGGGGCCGAGGTGATCCCGGTGGGCGTGTCGCCCAACGGCACCAATATCAATGACCGCTGCGGCTCCACCTATGTGCAGACCGCCGCCGAGGCGGTGGTGGCGCATCACGCCCATGTCGGCATCTGCCTTGACGGCGACGCCGACCGGGTGATGATTCTGGATGAGCATGGTCAGGTGGCGGACGGCGATCAGATCATGGCGCTGCTGGCCGCCCGCTGGCACGAGGATGGCCGCCTGCGCGGTGGCACGCTGGTGGCCACGGTGATGTCGAACCTTGGGCTGGAGCGGCATCTGGCCGGTCTGGGCCTGCATCTGCAACGCACCAACGTCGGCGACCGCTATGTGGTCGAGGCGATGCGGCGCGGCGGCTTCAACCTTGGGGGCGAGCAATCGGGCCATATCGTGATGACCGATTATGCCACCACCGGCGATGGGCTGATCGCGGGGTTGCAGTTCCTTGCCGAAATGGTCCGCAGCGGCAGGCCCGCATCGGCCTTGGTGCGCCAGTTCGAAACCGTGCCGCAGATGCTGAAGAACGTGCGCTATGGGGCGGGCGCCACCCCGCTTGATACCCCCGCCGTGCAGGCCATCATCGCCCGCGCCGAAGGCCTGCTCAAAGGCAAGGGCCGCCTCCTGATCCGCAAATCCGGGACAGAACCGCTGGTTCGGGTGATGGCCGAATGCGAGGACGAGTCGCTGCTGGCCGATGTGGTCGACGGCATCGTCAGTGCTGTGCGCGCCGCCGTCTGAACCGCGCCGGATCGGGGGCGATGCGTTGGCTTGCCGCAAAATCAGATGTGGGGCTCGTGAGCCCCGGACCAATTTGATTGAAATCAAATCGGGCAAGAAACAGAATGTAGGGTTTGTTTCCTTCAGGGGTTCATCCCTCCCACTTATGGCCTGCGCCGGAACGCCGGGGCGTTGGAAACCGCCAGCCCTGCCAGAATAAGCCCCAGCGCCGCCAGAAAGCTGGCCGGTAACCGCTCGCCCAACAGCACCGAGCCGAAGATCACCGACCACACCGGCACCTGATAATTCGACATCGACAGGAAGTTCGGCCCCGCGCTCTGGATCACCCGCACCAGCAGCACCGTGGCCAAAGCGGTCGGAAGCAGCCCGAGATACGCCAGCGACAGGCAGGCCCGCAGCCCGGCCGCGGCAAAATCCGGCACCCCTTCCACCGCCAGCGCCAGCGGCACCATCGCCACCGCCGCCACCAGCAATGCGCTTGCCGAAAGCGCCACCAGCGGCACCGGCGGGCAGCGCCGGGTGGTGATGCTGCCGATGGCATAAGACAAGGTCGATCCCAGACAGGCCAGCCGCGCCACCCCCTCCAGATCCGCCCCCGAAGCGGTGAACGCCTTCGGCCCGATCAGCACGATCACCCCGGCAATCCCCAAGCCCACCCCCAACAGGCGCGCAGGCGTCAGCCGCGCATCGGGCAAGAACCGCGCGCCCAGCAATAGGGTGAACAGCGGCACCACCGACATGGAAATGCCCGCAAAACCCGATGCCACATGCAACTGCCCCCAGCTCAACAGCATGAACGGCAGGGCGTTGGAAAACACCGCCATCCCCAGCACATGCGCCCAGATCCGCCGCTCACCCACCCCCGGCAGGCGCTGCCCGATTGCGCGCGCCAACACCAAAAGCGCCACCGCCGCCAGCGCGATCCGGCAGGCGGCAATCGTCACCGGCCCAAACCCGGTCAACGCGATCTTCACGTTCATGAAACTGGCGCCCCAGATCACCGACAGGAAAATCACCAGCAGCCAGTTCACCAGACCCGGTCTTTGCACCGTAACCAACGCCAGAACCCCCACCTCACACCGCACCAAAACGGGCCAGAGGTCGCCCCCGGCCCGTCGCGTAGGTCGGGGCGTGCCCCGACTCTGTTCAGTTCCGCGCGCGGTCCACCATCTTGCCCTTGGAAATCCACGGCATCATCGCCCGCAGTTTCGCGCCGACCTTTTCGATCTGATGCTCGTCATTGATCCGCCGGGTGGCTTTGAAGAACGGCTGGCCCACCGCGTTTTCCACCATGAAATCGCGCACGAACTTGCCGGTCTGGATGTCTGTCAGCACCGCCTTCATCCGCGCCTTGGTTTCCTCATACGGCAGTATACGCGGGCCTGAGACATATTCGCCATACTCGGCGGTGTTCGAAATCGAATAGTTCATGTTGGCAATGCCGCCCTCATAGATCAGATCGACGATCAGCTTCACCTCGTGCAGACATTCGAAATAGGCCATCTCCGGCTCATACCCCGCCTCAACCAGCGTCTCGAACCCCATGCGGATCAATTCCACCAAGCCGCCACACAGCACCGCCTGCTCGCCGAACAGATCGGTTTCGCATTCCTGCCGGAAATTGGTCTCGATGATCCCCGAGCGCCCGCCGCCGATGCCGGAGCAATACGAAAGCCCGATTTCCATCGCGCGGCCGGTTGCGTCATTGTGGACGGCCACCAGGCAGGGCACGCCACCACCCTTGACGTATTCGCCGCGCACCGTGTGGCCGGGGCCCTTGGGCGCCATCATGATGATATCGACCCCGGCCTTGGGTTCAATCAGGCCGAAATGGATGTTCAATCCGTGGGCAAAGGCAATTGCCGCCCCTTCGCGGATGTTGTCATGCACGTATTTCTTGTAGGTCGCGGCCTGCAATTCGTCGGGCATGGTGAACATGATCAGATCGGCCCAGGCGGCGGCCTCAGCGATGCCCATCACCTTCAGCCCCTCGCCTTCGGCCTTTTTCGCGGAAGGCGAGCCTTCGCGCAGCGCCACCACAAGGTTTTTCGCGCCACTGTCGCGCAGGTTCAGCGCATGCGCATGGCCCTGACTGCCATAGCCCAGAATGGCCACCTTCTTGTCCTTGATGATGTTCACATCACAGTCGCGGTCGTAATAAACGCGCATCGGGGCGCTCCTTTGGTTGTGGATCGCCGCAGCATAGGGGTTTTGGCGCGAAATACCCTGCGTAGTTTGACAAATTCGGGCAAATGCGGGAAAATACATGCGCAACTTTAGCAATCGGTGAAAATTTCATGCAGCTTGACGATGCCGACCGCCGCATCCTGCGCCATCATCTGGCAGAACCCGGACTGCCGCGCGCCGAACTGGCCAGCCGGGCCGGCGTCACGGCGGCCACCCTGTGGCGACGGCTAGAGCGGCTGGCCGAGGCAGGCATCATCCGTGGCGAAAGCGCCATTATCAACTGGCGCAAACTCGGCTACGAGGTAGAGGTGTCGCTGCGCTTTACCCTCGATAAAACCAACCCCCGCGCCTTTGACGAATTCATCGATGCCGCCCGCGCCGTGCCCGAAGTGATCAACATCGAAACCTTTCTCGGCCGGGTCGATGTGCGGCTGAACGTGATCGCCCGCGATATGGCGCAGTATCAGCAGATCTACCGCCACCGCATCCTCGCCTTGCCGCATATCGCCGATATTGAGGCGCTGATGCTGGTGGCCACCCTCAAGGACGCGGGCGGGCTGCCGCTGTGATGGATCTCGATGACATCGACCAAAGCCTGTTGCGCGCGCTGGACCGGGACGCCACCCTTGGCGCGGGCGAACTGGGCCGCCGGTTCGGCCTGTCGCAGCCCGCCGCATGGCGCCGCATCACCCGGCTGCAGGCGGCGGGGGTGCTAGCAGGGCGGCGGGTGGAGGTGGACCGCGCGGCGCTGGGCTTTGGCGTGACCGTGTTCCTCGGGGTAAAGCTGGCCACCAAAGGCCGTGTCAGCCTTGAGGATTTTGAGCGTGCGGTGACGGCCATTCCCGAGGTGCAGGTGGTGCAGCACGTGCTGGGGCTGTTTGACTACCGCCTGCGCGTGGTGGCGCGCGATATCGCCGATTTTGAACGCGTGCTACGCCGCCGGATCATGACCCTGCCCGGCGTGGGGCAAGTGGAGGCGAATGTGCTGTTGACCGAAGAGCGCAGGCCGGGGCCGCTGGGATAGCGTGTGGCCCCCGCACCTGCCGCAGCGGGGACCAGCCCCCGCACCC
>JANNAV010000290.1:0-9641 GCA_031384695.1 Paracoccaceae bacterium | reverse complement strand
AGTTCTGGGCCTTTTTGAGCGTTTTACAATCAATCTTATACTTTTTTATTTAAAACAAAGACAACACCTTTTTGGTATTTTTGCTTGTTGCTAACAAGGGGTTGAACCGTTTTGTACGCAACACGCTCTAGCCTAAGCGTTGGGGCGGGGCAATGGGGGTGGGCGGGGCCACGGCACCGCAAATGGTTAAGGCCGGTATCAGGCTGCCTGCCGTGGCGCGCCTTCAGGCGGGTTGGGCCAGCAGCGGGCGCTCGCGGATTGGCAGATGCACCAGCGCCGAGAACGCGCCAACCCCGATGCCAACCCACCAGACGATGCCATAGCCCGCCGTCAGATCATAGATCCGCCCGCCCAGCCACGCCCCCAGAAAGCTGCCTAACTGGTGGCTTAGAAACACAAATCCGTATAGCGTGCCCATATAGCGCAGCCCGTAGATATGCGCCACGAGGCCCGAGGTCAGCGGCACCGTGGCCAGCCATGTGCTCCCCATGGCGAAGGAGTAGAGCAGCACCGAAAACGGCGTCATGTCGGTCACGATGAAGGCGATAGAGAACAGCGTGCGGGCGGTGTAAAGGCCCGCGAGCAGGTACTTTTTGGAATAGCGTTTACCAAGATAACCTGCCGCAATCGACCCGCCGATATTGGCAAAACCGATCACCGATATCGCCAGCGCGCCAAGACTTTTGGTGGTGGTGATACCCAGGGCGGCCAGCATTCCGGCCGGATCAATCGCGGCGCAGGCCTCGGACACGAACGCGGGAAAATGCGCGGTGATGAACGCAAGTTGATAGCCGCAGGAGAAAAAGCCCAGGAAAATCAATATGTAGGAGGGATCCCGGAAGGCCCTGTTCAGCACGGTGCCGAGGGATTCTTCCAGCTCGGATTTGGTAGCGGTGATGGGGGCGCGCAAAAATGGCAGCGCGAAAAGGCTGCACAGGATCAGGGCCGAAAAGATCAGGAACACGCTTTGCCAGCTGAGGGATTGCAGCAGATAGGCCGCAAGCGGTGGCCCGAACATCTGCCCCGCCGAGCCGATTGCGGTGGCGATCCCCAGCGAAAGCGAGCGGTTTTCAGGCGACGATGCCCGCCCGACGATGGCAAGGATCACGCCAAAGCCGGTGCCGGCAATGCCGAATCCGACAAGGATTTCAAGCACCCAGTGCTCGCCGGGGGTGACGGCGAAGCTTGAAAGCAAAAGCCCGGCTGAATAAAGCAGGGCCCCGGCGATGATCGCCAGACGGTCGCCGAACCGCTCGCCCAAAGCGCCGAACAGCGGCGCGCCGATGCCCCAGGCCAGGTTCTGAATGGCTATGGCAAGCGAGAAATCCGACCGGGGCCAGCCAAACTCCAGCGAGATTGGCAGTTGGAACACGCCAAAGCTGGACCGGATGCCGAAATTGAGCACCAATACCAGACAACCGGCGATCAACAGGGGGGTAAAGAGGCTGGATCTGGTCATGGCGCGCTCCGTTCGGGGCAGACAAGGTGCGCGTGCTATGGGCTGAGTTCAATGCAAAACTTGTGATGCACACAATGCGTGTATGGCTATGCACATCTCATGCATACGGCATAATCGCCCAAAGCGGCGCTTCGGGCACCTGTCAATCGGGCACGAAGGCCCATATGATTGCGCAAACATCGGGTACGAATGAGGGGGCGGTGATGGCAGAGTGGTGGCGCGGGTCGGTGACCTATCAGGTGTATCCGCGGTCCTTTCAGGACGACAACGGCGACGGCATCGGTGATTTGCCGGGCATCACCCGGCGGCTGTCCTATATCGCCGCCTTGGGGGTGGATGCGGTCTGGCTGTCGCCGATCTTTACCTCGCCGATGGCCGATATGGGCTATGATGTTTCCGACTATACCGACATCGAGCCGCTGTTTGGCACGCTGGCCGATTTCGATGCGCTTATTTCGGTGGCGCATGGGCTGGGGTTGAAGGTAATCATTGATCAGGTGCTGTCGCATTCATCTTCGCAACATCCGTTCTTCAAGGCAAGCCGGGCGGGCCGGCTGGGCGACAAGGCCGATTGGTATGTCTGGGCCGACGCGCAGCCCGACGGCACGCCGCCCAACAACTGGCTGTCACATTTCGGCGGCCCGGCCTGGGAATGGGACAGCCGGCGGCGGCAGTATTATCTGCACAATTTTCTGCCGTCGCAGCCGGATTTTAACTTCCACAACGTGGCGGTGCAGGATTGGCTTTTATCGACGGTGCGGTTCTGGCTGGAACGCGGGGTGGACGGGTTCCGGCTGGATACGGTGAACTACTTTTTTCATGATCAGTTGTTGCGATCGAACCCGCCGCAAAGCGCCAATGATATCGAGTTCGATACCATCCCCTATTTCATGCAAGACCCGGTGCATTCAAAGACCCAACCCGAGAACATCGGGTTTCTGCAACGGTTCCGCGCATTGCTGGATGAGTACGGCGCGCGCACTTCGGTGGGCGAGGTGGGGGAAAGCAAGCGCGCGGTTCAGGTGATGGCGGCATACACCAAGGGCACCGACCGGCTGCACATGGCCTATAGTTTCGACATGCTGGGGCCGAAGTTCACGGCGGCGCATTTCCGGGGGCGGATCGAGGCGTTCTTCAAGGGCGCGCCGGATGGCTGGCCCGCCTGGGCGTTTTCGAACCATGATGTTGTGCGGCATGTATCGCGCTGGTCGGAACACGGCGGGCAGGATGCGGTGGCCAAGCTGGCGGCGGCGATGCTGCTGAGCTTTGAGGGCACCATCTATCTGTATCAGGGCGAGGAGTTGGGGCAGACCGAAACCGATATCGAATTCCACGAGTTGACCGATCCGCCGGGGATCACCTTCTGGCCGGATTACAAGGGCCGCGACGGCTGCCGGACGCCGATGGTGTGGGATGGAACGGCGGCGGGCGGCTTTACCACTGGCAAGCCATGGTTGCCGGTGAAAGCGCCGCAACTGGCGCGCAATGTGGCAGCACAGGATGGTGTTGCGGGATCGGTGCTGGAGTTTTACCGCGCCATGTTGCGGTTTCGCCGTGATACCCCGGCGATGATTGCCGGGCGGACGATGTTCTTCGAACTGCCGGAGCCGGTGCTTGGCTTTGTGCGCAAGGCGGCGGGGGCAGAGGTTTTATGCGCCTTCAATCTGGGGGCCGCACCGGTGGAATTGGTGGTGACGGGCGCGCGCGGTCTGGTGGGGCCGGGGGAGGCAGTGCGGCAGGGCACGCGGTTGACGCTGGGGCCGAACGGGTTTGCGTTTCTGTCGGGCAAGGCGATGACACTTCGGGCGTGATCAGGCGGCAAGCAGCCGCGCCTCCCAGGCGCGCAGGGCCGGGCGCACCGCGGTTTGCCATTTGCCGCCCGCCGGACTGCCAAGTTCGGGGAAAATGGCGCGCAGCTCCTGCTGCACCGCCGCCGATGCTCCGGCATAGACCGCAGGGCCGATCAGGAAGCTTTCGCTTTCCAGCCCGTCCGAGAACAGCACCTGATGCGCGGCAAACCCGATGTGCAGATAGGTGATGCCCTGTGGCAGGCTGGTGGCGGTAACCGGGCGGGCTGCGGCGCAATCCTTGGCGGCCACCAGCACCTCGTCACTGCCGAAATAAAGCTGGCACGCCGCCCCGCGCTGCATGAAGCGGTGTTGCGGCGAGACCAGCATATCGCGGTTGGGCTGGCCGGGGCCAAAGGCGTTGCGGGCGATCAGAACCGGGCAGAGATGCGGCGCGCGGCGCAGGCGCGCGGCGGTGATCCGGGTTTGCGCCACGAAAAGCACCGGCTGAACCCCGTGATCCAGCGTGCGCAGCAGATCGCCCGGGGCGATATCTTGCACCAGACGCGGGCCGGTCGGGGTTTCAAGCCGGGTGCCGGGGGTAAAGCAGGCGGGGGTGACATAGCTGCTGTAGGGGGTGGCGGTGCCGCTGCCGGGCCCTTCGCCTGCGGAAACCACGGTCAGCGCGCGGCCAACCGGCGGCCAGCCTTGTTGCGGGCCGATAAAGGCCAGCGCCTCGGTGGTGGCGAAGGCGGGGTTGGAGTTGTTGACGTTGAACGCGATGACCTTATAGGTGAGGTTGGTGGCGGGATCGCGCAGGATCACGGTGTATTCGGCCTCGACCACGGTGCCCGAGGCATATCTGACGCCGTTGATGGTTTGCGCCCCCGACAGGGTTTGGCTGGTGTCATTGTCGTCAAAGCTGGCGTCATTGTCGTTGATGCGGGTTTCAACAAAACGGCCGCGGTTCAGGGTGATGGTGCGGCCCAGCAATTGCTGGCCATCGCCCCGGGTGATCCCGTCAAGACTGCCGCCACCGCTGACGGTGATGTTGGACTTTGCGAGGATCCAGACGGAGGTAACGGGCATTCTGCCTCGGCGATTTCGCCCCGCAGGCGCGCGGGGATTGCGTGGCAAAGGTAGCAGCCGAACATGGTCAGAACATGCAGCAATCGCGGTAAGTTGGTGTCAGATCGAGGGCTTCGAACCCCCGCGCCCACTGCACAGACAAAAGCGGGGGTTTCACACCCCCGCACCCGCACCGAAAAGCGGGGGTTTCACACCCCCGCACCCGCACCGAAAAGCGGGGGTTTCACACCCCCGCACCCCCGTGGGATATTTGGGCAATGAAGAACGGGGGACAAATTTTAGTCGAATTGTCCGGAACCGCTGCGCGTGGTTCTGTCATGCCGCACCGGATTGCAGGCCAAACCAGCGCCTGCGAGCGGCGGGGCAGCTTGGGTTCTGCTTGGGTTGTTCAGCTGCGCGCCTGCCACAGAACGCCCGCCGGGGGGATGATTCTTCCATCCCATTCAACCTCTACCGCGTTGTAATTGAACAGGAAACGGTGGGTGGCGGTATCCCTGCGGCGCAAGCCTTCGGGCAGGGGATCGGTGGGCAGGGCGATGGCCGCGCAAAGGTTGGTCAGGATACGCTGCAGGGCCTCAGCATCGGGCCAGCCTGCGAGGTAATGCAGGTTTTGCGCGCGCAGAATGGCGGGCCAGCCATCAACGGTGGCCTCGGCCACCTCGGCGCTGCCCTCCAGTTTCTCGCGCCAGTGCAGGAAGTTGCCGCCTTGCTCCAAAGGCACCGGCACGTCGGGCGGCAGGCTTTCCACGCGGGCTATGACGGCATTGAGCCCGGGCAGATTGGGCGGCAGCGGCAGCGGGATGGCGAACTCGGCGGTTTTGCTGTTGGTGCGCGGGCCGATCAGACTGATGCCCTGATGGGCGGCAAAAGCGGCCAGAAGCGTGGCGGAAAGGGTGGCGATGCCGGGGGCCAGCACCAGTTTGTAGGCCGAAAGATCGGCGGTGTCGGGGGACAGGATGTCGATGTTGAGGCCAAGCTGGCGCAGGGCCTTGTAGGCCTCGAACACCAGCCGGAAATAGCTGAAATCGCGGCCCTGGGGTTGGGTTTCCCATGCCCAGGCGGAGGCGTAATCGAAAATCAGGGCGGCGTCGGCGCTGATGTTGGCGACGTCGGGCATTTCGCGCAGTTCGCGTGCAACCTGTTCAGCTTCGGTGAAGGCCTGGGCGGGGGCGCTGTCGGGGCGCAGCAGGCCCGCGTGCATCTGTTCTTGCGCGAATGGCGCCTGCCGCCAGCGGAAATAGCAGACGGCCTCGGCCCCATGCGCAAACGCCTCCCACGCCCAGAGTCGGGCCATGCCGGGTAGCGGATCGGGGTTCCACGGCGCCCAGTTTACCGGGCCGGGCTGCTGTTCCATGATCCACCAGCGGCCCTTTCCAACAGCGCGGTAAAGATCGTGATGGAACGCCTGAAAATCGGGATCGCCCTGGCGGACAAAGCGGCGGCGATGCTCAGCCGTGGCGGGCAGGCGGTCTGAGAGGAAGCCGAGGGGGTAGCTGTCCCATGTGGCGATATCGAGATCGGCACCGGTGGCGAAGTGATCGAAATCGGTGATCTGGCCCATGTAATTGTGCGAAATCGGCGCGGAAGAGTGCTTGCGGATGATCTCGGTTTGCAGGCGGTTAAAGCTTGCCACCTCGTCGGAGGCAAAGCGGCGGTGGGCCATCACGTGGGCGGGATTGGCCTCGGTGACGGTGAGGTTTGGCAGGTTTATGTCATCAAAGCTGTCGTAATCCATCGACCAGAACACGTTGCCCCATGCCCGGTTGAGGGCCTGCGGCGACTGGTAGCGCTGGGCCAGCCAATCGCGGAAAGCGGCAGTTGCGGCGGGGGAATAGCTGAGGGTGGTATCGTGGCAGGCGTATTCATTGTCGGTTTGCCAGGCGCCGATATGGCGGTTGCGGCCATAGCGCTCGGCCATGGTGGTGACGATTTTGGTGCATTCGGCGCGGTAGGGGCGGTGCGAAAAGCAGTAGTGGCGGCGCGAACCGAAGCCGCGGGGGTGGCCTTGCTTGTCGGTGGCGATCATGTCGGGATGCTTGGTCAGCATCCAGCGCGGCGGGGTGGCGGTGGGGGTGCCGAGCACAACTTTCAGGCCCGCAGAGCCGAGGGTTTCGATGGCGCGGTCCAGCCAATCCCATTGATAGGCGCCCTCGGTGGGCTCCATCCGCGACCATGCAAACTCGCCGATCCGCACCCATGCAAGGCCGAGGGCGGCCATGCGGGCGGCATCTTCGGCCCATTGGGTTTCCGGCCAGTGTTCGGGATAATAGCAGACGCCGAGGGTGCGTTTCATATTATGACTCTATGTTCACTTTGGCCGCGCGCGACGTTGGCTGCGGTGAAGGTTTTGCCCGCGTGCGGGTGGGCGGCGCGGGCGGCGGCGTCCATGCCTTGCAGCGCAGAGGTGCAAAACAGGGTCGAACGGTCGGGGCCACCGAAGGCGGGGCAGGAGGTGTGCGGCGCATCGAAGGCGATGGAGCGCAGGTAGCTGGCATCGGGGGCATAGGCGGAAACCCGGGCCGAACCCCATTCGGCCAGCCACAACACGCCGGTGGTATCTATCACCGCGCCGTCGGGATCATGGCCTTGCGCCTTGAGATCGAGGAAGAGGGTTGGTTCGGATCTGGGCCAGCCCGCGCTGTCGAGTGCGACCCGCATCACCCGGCCATGCGCGTTGTCGGTGAATTGCGCGGTTTGGCCATCGGGGGTGAAACAGATGGCGTTGGGGCAGGTTATACCGTTGTAAAGTTTGCGAATCTCGCCTTTGTAGAAACGGTAGATCGCACCGGTGCCGGGGGCTTCGGTTTTGCTCATGGTGCCGATCCAGAAGCCACCCTGCGGATCGGCGCGGCCATCGTTGGGGCGGTTGCCGGGCAGATCATCCTCCAGCAGGCAGAGCGATTCCACCTCCTCCGTCTCAAGATCGATCAGGAAAAGGTCGCGCTCGCCCGCGATCAGCAGGACCTCGGGGCTGACCCAGCCTGCGGCGGAAACCATCTCGGGGAAGCGCCATTGCCGGGGGCCGGTACGGTCTTGCGACAGCATCATTTTGCCGGTGATGTCGAACCAGAACAATTGTTCACGAATGGGATGCCAGAGCGGGCCTTCGCCCAACTCGCAGCGGCGATCATCGTGGATCATTGGCTTGCCTCGTCATAGGCGGCGACGATGGCGGTGGCTTTTGCGGTGATTTCGGCGACAGAAAGGCCGGGGGTGTAAAGGGCGGTGCCGATACCGAAGCCGTCGGCACCGGCGTTGATCCATTGGCGGAAGTTGGCGGGGCCAGCACCGCCGACGGCGTAAACCTGGGTGCCCAAGGGCAGCACAGCGCGGATGGCCTTGATGCCGTCGGGGCCGATCAGCGAGGCGGGGAAGATTTTCAGACCGTCCGCCCCGGCGTCGAGGGCCGCGAAGCATTCGGTGGGGGTCATCACGCCGGGCCAGCTTTGCAAGCCAGCGGCTTTGGTGGCGGCGATGACGGATGGGTTGCAATTGGGCGACACGATCAGGGTGCCACCGGCGGCGGCGACCGCGTGAACCGCCTGCACGCTCACCACCGTGCCCGCACCGATTTCGGCGGCGGACCCGAACGCCTGCGCCATCAAGGCGATAGAGGCGAAGGGATCGGGGGAGTTCAGTGGCACTTCGATGCGGGTGATGCCTGCGGCGATCAGGGCTTCGGCGGCGGCCGTGGCCTCGGGCGGGGTGATGCCGCGCAGGATGGCGATCAGGGGGCGATGGATCATTGGGCGGCACTTTGCAAAAGGCCACGGGCGGTGGCGAGGCCTGCGAGGGTGCAGGCGGTTGCGTCAAGACGGGTGGCGGCGAGGCCCTGCGCGGCGAGGGCGCGGGCATAGGCAAGTGAGAGTTTCTCGGCACCCACCAGCACCACCTGCTGGCCCAGCCAATAGGGCTTGGCGGCGGCCAGTTCGCAGCCGATCAGCAGGCCGGACAGGCGGGCGCGGGCGGCGTCGGGCGAGAGGCCCGCGATCAGGCCTTCGGCGCGCAGGGTGAACAGGCGGGCCGCGAGTTTCTCGGGGCGCGAGATGGCATCGGACACGCCGGTATCGAAGGCCGCGTCATCCCAGCCTTTGGCAGAGATGCCGTGGCGGAGGACGGAATGGGTGCCGAGCAGGGCGAACAATTCGCCGGTAAGGAAGGTTTGAAAGCTGACCACCTCGCCCGCCGAGATATGGGCCCATTTGGAATGGGTGCCGGGCAGGCACAGCACGCCGTCGAAACCCGGCAGCAGGGCGAGGGCACCGGCGATCTGGGTTTCCTCGCCGCGCATCACGTCGGCGGGGCTGGTCTGTTTCAGCCCCGGCGCGATCAGCATGCGGATGCGCGGATCGGCGGTGGGAACCGCGATCAGCGCGCCGGATTCAAGCGGGGTGCAGGGGGTGGCGCGGTAGGGGGCCTCATGCCAGCCTTGACGCGAGCCGACCATGCCGCAGGCGATCACTGGGGTGGGGGTTGTGGAAAGCCATGGGGCGATCAGGCGGATCAGGGCGGGCTCAAATTCGGCGCGCGCCAGTTTGCCCATGCCGTCCTCAGATGTGGCGTGGGCCAGCGGGCCGCGTGCATCCATCGCCCATGCGCGCAGGTTCGAGGTGCCCCAGTCGACGGCAATCCAGTCTGGTTTGAGGGGTGTATTCATCCGCTGACCACTACGCCGCCGTCGATCACAAGGGCCTGGCCTGTCATCATTTTCGAGGTGTTGGAGGCAAGGAACAGCACGCCGCCGGTGATGTCTTCGGGGGCGAGGGTGTCTTTGAGGCATTGCCGGTCGATGTGGGCGGCGAGGCCCTCGGGGGTGACCCAGAGGTCTTTTTGCTTTTGCGTCAGCACCCAGCCGGGGGCGATTGCATTCACACGGATACGGTCGGGGCCAAATTCGCGGGCAAGGGTGCGGGTCAGGCCGTTGATGCCGGAATTGGCGGTGACATAGACCGGATAACCCGCCGCCCCGAACATGTAGCTGATCGAGGTGAAGTTGATGATCGCGCCACCGCCCGCCGCCTGCATGCCGGGGATCACGGCTTTGGCGGCGAAGAAATACGCCTTGAGGTTGATGGCGATGGACCAGTCCCAGAACGCCTCGTCGGTATCCAGGGTGGCGTGGCGCTGATCGTTGGCGGCGTTGTTCACCAGAATGGTGATCGGGCCGTTCAGGCCGGCGGCGGCGGCAAGGGTGGCTTGCAGCGCCGTCATATCGGTGATGTCGCAGGGCAGGAAGGCGGGGCGGCGGCCGGTGGCGGCCTGCATCTCGTCACAAAACGCCGTCGCGTCAGAGCGTTGGCAAAAGG
>JANNAV010000356.1:0-2040 GCA_031384695.1 Paracoccaceae bacterium | reverse complement strand
CATGTTCGGCGGCCTGCCTGCCATGCAAAAGGCGCTGGAAATCGCGCAAGCGGTGTTTGCGGAAACCGAGGAGAAACCGGCATGACTGTGGCTGATCTGGCTTTTTACGCGTTTGCCACTGTCACCGTGGCGGCGGGGCTGCTGCTGACCATCTCGCGCAACCCGGTGCATTCGGTGCTGTGGCTGATTTTGGCGTTCCTGTCCTCGGCGGGGTTGTTCGTGCTTTTGGGGGCCGAGTTCGTGGCGATGCTGCTGATCATCGTTTATGTCGGCGCGGTGGCGGTGCTGTACCTGTTCGTGGTGATGATGCTGGACATTGATTTTGCCGAGTTGAAGGCCGAGATGGCGCGCTATATGCCGCTGGGCTTGCTGATTGGCGTCGTGATCATCATGCAGCTGGTGCTGGGTGTGGGGGCCTGGGTGCAGGCGGATGGCGCTATGGGCCTCAGGGCGGCGGTGACGCCGGATTTGGCGCAGGTGGAGAACACCCGCGCGCTGGGCCTGTTGATTTATGACAAATATCTGCTGCTGTTTCAGCTGGCAGGCTTGATCCTGCTGGTGGCGATGATCGGCGCGATTGTGCTGACGCTGCGCCACCGCAAGGATGTGAAGCGCCAGAACGTGATGCAGCAGATGTGGCGCGATCCGGCCAAGGCGATGGAGTTGATCGACGTGAAGCCGGGGCAGGGGTTGTGATGTTTAACAATGGAGGGTGGCGCATGAAGGTTTTCGTATTTCCGCTGTTGGTGGCGATGTTGGCGGCGAGCCCGTCCATGGCCGAGCAAAAGCAGGTGGTCCGCGACTTGGGTAAATGTGGCAGTGAGGCGTCGAACGCCTTTGGCAAGCACCGTGAGGAACCGGCGGTGGACGAGGGCAACGGCTTTGTCGGGTTCGAGACCGAGGAGATCGACGCCACCGGCACCAAGGAACGCTATACGCTGGTGAATTGCGCGACGCGCTCGCTGGTGCAGGTGAATGCCGAGTATCTGCTGACGGATTCTAGCAAGGGCCTGCCGGGGCACGGCGATCTGTTCGCCTTACTGGACAGCCAGCGTAAGAAAAAGCGGATCGCCAACGAGGCGTTGTTCAACACCAACGCGGCGAATGCAGGGTATGCGGTGGTAAAGGGCAAGCTGGACAAGATCGGCACCGAGAAAGCCCGGCGCGGCGATTGCGGTTGCCGGTTGTATTATCCCGAGACGATGTAGGGCGGTGTGGGTGCATTGAGGCGCCCCCTGCGGAATGTGGCGGGTGATGGCTCGGAGGGGCGATGATGGCGAAACGAATACATTGCCGGGTGGTGCCTTTCGCGCTTTTGCTTGGTTTGCTTGCAATTGCTGCACCTCTTTGGGCCTGTGACCCAGTAATTTATGACTTTAGCGAAGCCGGACCGCCGACCGTATCAATCGAAGTCTTGCCGGATTGCAGTTTCGAGGACGCGGACTATTACAGCTACGACAACAAGTCTTTCTTGGAGAATGGTATCGGGGGTAGGCCTACAAAAAACTTCGGGAATGGGCGAGTAACACAGCGTCTTTATGCTTACGGATGTGGAACCACAGAGTACCTTTTCTTTATGGATTGCACCGCTGCGGAAGCAGTCGTCATTGCGGGTGAAGAAGATCCGTCAGCCATTGAATCCGATGGATATTACGTACCCGATGTTCTAATCAGGTATATCCAACCACCCTTCGGGGCGATCAGCATCAAGCCAGATTCGACAGCACAGGGTTTGTTGGAAATTGCCATATCAAATGGGTATCAGGTCTCGACCAATGCGTCCGAATTCGTCGACAGCGGCCTCCTTTTGAGTAGTGGCGCTGCAAAGCCAAAACTCCCTGGCGACTACAATTCACGGGCAGATATCTACGATATTCATTGTGGGTGCAGGCTCTTTTACCCCGGCTCGCCGGGGGCGGGGGGGTGAAGGAAATGTACTGTGGTAAGGCCGGGACTGCGGCGAAGAGCCGGTCTTGAAATACGATAAAGCAAGCGGGCAACGACCCGGAGGGACTGAGACATGGTTGGACTTGAACATTA
>JANNAV010000287.1:0-2694 GCA_031384695.1 Paracoccaceae bacterium | reverse complement strand
CCACGATCCGGCCATCGCGCGATGCCTCATCGGTCAACGCCTGACCGAACACCGATGTATAGGCGGGCGCGTTGGATTTGGCCTTGGCCTGCGCGCCGGTTCCCACATCGAATTTGGCCACCCCGTGATACCTGTCCGCCGCCGCCTCGGCCGGCGCATAGCCCTTGCCCTTGACGGTCACCGCATGGATCAGCACCGGGCCACTGGCCCGCGCCTTGGCCGCGCGCAAGGTGGCGAGCAACACCGGCATGTCGTGGCCATCAATCGGCCCGATATAGCTGAACCCCAACTCCTCGAACAGCGTCCCACCGCCCGGCATGCCGGTGACCAGCGCCCGCGCCCGCCGTGCGCCATCGCGCAAGGGGCCGGGCAGCGCCGCCTCGAACCCCGCCGCCAGATCGCGCATCGCGGCAAACGGCGTGCCCGCCGAAAGCCCGGTCAGATACTTTGCCATCGCCCCCACCGGCGGTGCAATGCTCATGTCATTGTCATTCAGGATCACGAACAGGCGCTGCTTCAGATGCCCCGCAGCGTTCATTGCCTCATAGGCCATGCCCGCCGTGATGGCGCCATCACCGATTACCGCAATCGCGTCGCCGGTGGGCTGGCCCATATCGCGCGCCACCGCAAACCCCAGCGCCGCCGAGATCGAGGTGGAGGAATGCGCGGCCCCGAACGGGTCGAACTCCGACTCCGACCGCTTGGTAAACCCCGAAAGCCCGCCGCCCTGCCGCAAGGTGCGCATCCGCATCCGCCGCCCTGTCAGTATCTTGTGGGGGTAACACTGATGCCCCACATCCCAGATCAGCTTGTCCACCGGCGTGTTGAACACGGCATGAATGGCCACCGTCAACTCCACAACCCCCAGCGATGATCCCAGATGGCCGCCGGTTTCCGACACCACCGAGATGGTCTCGGCGCGCAACTCATCCGCCAGCCGGGCCAGTTCGGCATCCGAAAGCCCGCGCAGATCGGCGGGGGCGGCAACGCGGTCAAGCAGGGGGGTATCCGGGCGCATGATGTTGATCCTTTTGAAGGGAAAAAAGGTGCCGTGTGGAGGGCACACGGCACCAGTTTCCTGACGCCATCAGGAAGGGAACAGGGTAATGGAACACCCCGTGGCTTGGGCCGGCATAGGTGGCCCAAGTGGCAGGCAAAGCGGCACTCGGGCGCCGCTTTGGATCTTCATGTCAAACGAAGGCGACAAGTGCTGCCAGGGTTTCAAGCGCCGCGTTGGGGTTGACCGGCAGCAACGCCTTGATCACCAGCAGGATCACCGCCACCGCAATGATCGCCACAAACACCAGCATCGCCCAGCCCGCACCCCGCAGCATTTGCCAAAGCCCCCAGGCCCGCAGCTGCGACATGTGCTTTTCTTCGTCATAGATATTGTCAGACATCGCGCTGCCCTCCTTGGCTTGCTTCAATCGAGCGGCGCATAGCCGTGGTCTTGCGCCCAGACGAACCAGTTATCCACCACCGTGCCGGTCAACAGGATACCGATACCACCGGTCACCCCCACCAGCACCGCAAACCACCAGGCCCAGCGGTGAATGCCCTCCATCGTGGCGTTGAACCCCATGGTCCAGCGCCAGAACAAGGCGGCACGCTCTGATGCCGTGCCCCGGTCCACGATCTGCTCCAACTCGCGGTCGCCGCCCAGACGGGTGACCGACAGGATGGTCGCCCCGTGCATGGCAAACAGCAGTGCCGAGCCATAGAGGAAGACGATGGAAAGCGCGTGGAACGGGTTGTAGAACAGGTTGCCATAGGTCAGGCTGAACAGGTTGGTCCAGTCCAGATGCGGGAAGATGCCGTAGGGCACCGCCTCGGACCAGCTGCCCATCATCACCGGCCGGATCAGCCCCAGCACCAGAAACAGCCAGATCGCCCCGGCAAAGGCCCAGGACACATGCTTGCCCATGCCCAGCGCCTCGGCCCGCAGATAGGTGCGCACCCACCATGTCAGCACCGAGATCAGCAGGAAGAACGACGCCACCAGCCACAAGCCGCCCTCGCCCATCGGCGGCACCCGCAGGCCCCATTCCGGCGCCGGTGGCTCCAGCGCCATCCAGAACAGATCGCGCATGAACACGCCGGGGCTATAGCCCGCCACATGCCAGAACCACGCGCCCACCAGCATGAACCAGATCAGCCCCGTCGCCACCGAGATGACGCCGAATGTGCCCAGATAGATCGGCCCCAGTTGCGCGTTGCCAAACCAGCCCGCCAGCGTCGAGAAACTTGCACCCTTGCTGCGGTTGCCAATCTCGACATCCTCAACCATCCCCATTTCAGGCAGCGCACGCACCTGCACCTGGGTAAATATGTTCTGATACTCAGCCATTTACGCCTCCCGGAAGATCCACCCAGAAGGGCAGTTGCAGCCACCAGTTCCACCAGTCCACCCATTGATCAAACCAGATGGTGCCGGAAATCAGGATACAGATCGCGCTCCAGAACCCGGCGTTCAGCGCCAGCAGCAGGCCCAGCCGGTGAATGCCCAGCGTGCCCACCGAATAGCCGATCAGATCGCGGAAAAACGTATCCTCGTGGTCCGGCGTTTTCATCAACGCGCCCTTGGGCGGGTTCGCCGCCGACAGCACCAACCCGCCATGCAGCGCCAGCGCCAGCGCGTTGGTGAAAAAGAAACTCACCGCCAGCATATGCACCGGATTGTAGTGAAAGTTACCG
>JANNAV010000347.1:0-2158 GCA_031384695.1 Paracoccaceae bacterium | reverse complement strand
GATCAGCCGGTTGCCAGTCATCCCGGCTGGCTCAGGGCGGTTCCGGCACCGATGCCACCCACGACGATCAGGCTAAGCGCCCAGAGCAGATCCAGATTGAACCAGCCGCGCGACAGAAAACGCAGGCCCAGCCAGAAGTAGACGCCCGCAGCCAGTGCGCCCCCCGCAAGGCTCATCGCGGCGGTGTGGACCATGGCCACCAGAAACGCCGTCCGCAGATTGCCCGCCATCAGGTCTTGCGCCGCCGCGTGGCCCGCGTCCTGCATGGCAGGATCACCGCAAAGGCCCAGATAGATCGGCACCAACATCAGCCCCGCCCCATGCGCCATGGCCGCCAGAAACGACCATAACGCAAGCCTGCCGGGCTTTACCCGCGCCAGAAACCTCGGGTGGCGGCGGGTTATCAACAGGTAAAGCCCCATGCCAACCACAAGCAGCCCGGCCCCGATCCGCAACTGCCGCTCCCACGCCACCAGCGCCGTCAACAGTGAAAATGGCAGCAGAATAGCTGTCATGGCCAGAAAATGCCCGGCAGCCAGTGCCGCCAGTGCCGCAGGCATCGCCGCAGGCCGTCGCTCCATCAGGGCGGCAGAAACCGCCAGCGGCCAGCCCATGCCCGGGTTCGCGCCGTGATAAAGGCCAGAAGCGACAACGGCCCACCAAAGGGCCGCCGTGGTTGCAGGGTCACTCAAGGCTCAGACGTTTGGATAACAGAAACTGTCGGTCGAACAATCGCCGCCCTCCAGCCTGATCTGATGGCTGCGGTAACCTTTCGGAAATTCAACCCAGAAGTCCTTGTTCAGGGTCAGCCCACCATTGGCACCAACATCGGCGCAGACCATCCCCGCGCCACGTTCGCCGGGGTAAAACTGATCATCCCAGGTGGAATACAGCGAATTGGTCCAGTAAACGCGTTTGCCGTCGCGGCTGATTTCCACCATCTGCGGGCCATAACCAAAGACCTTGCCGTTGGGATGCCTGGCCTTGGCGACGATGCCGCCCAACTGTACCTTGCCCGCCAGTTTCGGGTTCATCGGGTCTGACACATCATACTGATGCATCTCCCCCAGACCCCAGCAAGCCACATACAAAAACCGGTCATCGAGGCTGAGGTCGATATCCGTCACCAGCGGCGGCACCGCGCCAAAACCCTTGAGCAGATCGGGAAGATCGTCCGCGCTGGCCGGAACCGGGTCGATGGTGATCACCTTCTTGGCCTCGAACGTGCCGTCCTTGTTGCGCCACCAGGTGAAGATCGCCCCTTGCAGGTTGGTCGTATCCACCACGACGCCGCAGAAACCATACTCCTTCACCGGGTCATGCGCCGGGCGGATTTCCAGCGCCATCTGATGATTGACGCCCAGATCAATGGTCTGCACGCATTTGCGCGCGCGCAAGTCCCAGAAATGAATCGAGTGGCCATATTTGTTGCCCATCAGGTCGGCGGCAACGATGCCATTCTCGAACTGCGGCGGCAGTCCCCATTCGGAACTGACCATGTAATCGCGCGGCAGGTTCCACCAGAAATCATAGTGCTTGTCCTGTGCGCCGCGATCCATTTCATAGCGGCCCAAAATCTCGAAGGTCTGGCAATCCATGATGAAAATGCCCGGAGGGCCGTCGGTGCCGTCTTTGCCACCGCCACCGAGGGTGGACACGTAAATCCCTTCGGGGCCACAATGGATGGTATGCGGGCGCGAATAGCCGGTCTTGGCAAACAGCTCTTCCGGCTCGATGATCTTGTGGATCTTGGCCTTCAGCGGCTCTTTCACGTCGATGATGTAGATGCGGCTGGAGCGGATGCCGGGAATAATCAGATAGCGGCGTTCCAGAAACGCATGACCGGTCAGCGGCGACAGCGCCGACGAACAGGCGTTCCAGCCGAAATGGTGAAATTCATCGCCGATGTTGGGCATGAAAAGGCTGTGCACGATCTGGCCATAGGTTTTCGACGTGGGGTCCACATCCACCACCGCAAGGCCATCGGGCTGCTTGCCATCGGGGCTCAGCATCAAGGTAAAGGCCAGCGTTTCAACCGGGGCCTGCATTGCCATCTTTGCAGTTGGATGAAAGGTCGGGTCAGGTCTCAGGTTCATGTTCGTCTCCTCCCGGTATGGTTGAATGCACTTGCCGATGAATGGCAAACACCGTGTCGGCC
>JANNAV010000301.1:0-8891 GCA_031384695.1 Paracoccaceae bacterium | reverse complement strand
CTCGGCCTGCAGATCGGCGGCGGTGTGGGGCTGGCCGTACCATTTCAGGTATTCCGCCGGGTCGCGCAGGCGGAAATCGGCGGAGAGATCGACGATTTTCAGATCGCGCGGCAGGGCTGCGATCACGGCCTGGGTGGTGGCATGCGGCAGGGCGGCAAAGCACAGGTCGATGCTCGAAAAGTCAATCTCACCGATCTTTTGAAGACGCGGCAGGGTAAGGTGGCGCAGAAAAGGGAACACCTCGGCCATATACTGGCCCGCCTTGCGGTCAGCCGAGAGGGCCACGATTTCCATGCCGGGGTGCGAAGCGATCAGGCGAACCAGTTCCGCGCCGGTATAGCCGGAAGCCCCGAGAATGGCGATCTTGTGGGTCATGGGAAGGCTCCCGCAGCGATCCGCTCTATGTGGCGCGGGAAAGCGGGGGATGCAAGGGGGGCTGGTGTCGCGGCGTTCGGGCGGCAGGTTTCAGGGTATTTCAGACAAAAACCCTCACGCCGCCTCGAACACCACTCTTTTCCGCATGAACTGCGTGGCGCGGTCCGAGACTGCGCGGGGGTCGGCGGTGGTGAGGTGGCGGCTGGTGGTGCCCTGCCCCCGCATCTCGGGGCGGCGGGTGAGGTAGTCGGCGAGGCTTTCGGCCACCAGGTTGGCTTGGGAATAGACCTTGACCGAGGGGCCAAGCGCCTCGGCGAAGGCGCGTTCCATCATCGGGTAATGGGTGCAGCCGAGGATGGCGGCCTGCGGGTGGGGCATGCGGCGCTTCAACGCCTCGACATGGGCGCGCACCAGGGTTTCGGCGAGGATCTCGTCGCCCTGCTCGATCGCGTCAACCAGACCGCCGCAGGGTTGCGCCTCGACATCGACGCCGATGGCGCGGAAGGCCAGTTCGCGCTGAAAGGCGCGGGTGGCGACGGTGGCGGGGGTGGCGAACAGGGCCACATGCTTGACCGCCACTTCGCGCGGGGGGGAGTTGTCGCCCCATTGCCGTTCGGTCAGCGCCTCGATCAGCGGCACGAACACCCCCAGCACGCGTTTGTCGCGTGGCACCCAGGTTTCCTGCATCCGCTTTAACGCGGCGGCCGAGGCGGTGTTGCAGGCGAGCACCACCAGATCGCAGCCCTCGTCCCAAAGGCGCGTGGTGGCGGCGGTGGTGAGGGCAAAGATATCGTCGGCCGTGCGGGTGCCGTAGGGCGCATGTGCGTTATCGCCCAGATAGACAAAGGCCGTGTCGGGCAGGCGGCGGGTGATGGCATCCAGAACGGTGAGCCCGCCGATACCCGAATCGAAGATGCCTACGGCCATGGATACCCTCCGCTTGCCTGCGCCTTGGTTCGGAGGGCCTGCCGGGGTTTAACGGGTTTTGTACCTGGCCTCGAACTCGTAGCCGTGATCATAGGAGGGAAGTGGCTGGGGTGAAAGCCGATAGGTGGCGCGGCGGAGCGTTTCCATCAACGCGGTGGGATCGGCGTGCAGGGGTGCGAGGGTGGCGGGGGCGATGGGATCGCCGATTACCACCCGAACGGGCGTATCAAGGCGGTTGTGGAACTCTTTCAGCAGCAGGCCCAGCCGCAAGGTGTAATGCATGTGCGAGGCGATCTGGAACAGGCGCGAGTTGTGGCCGGAAAAATAGACCGGCACCACCGTAGCACCGGATTTCGCGATCATTTTGGCGGTGAAGTTGCGCCAGCCGGGGTCCATCGGCTGGGAGAACGGCTTGACGGCGGTGGAAACGGTGCCGCCGGGAAACACGCCGATGGCACCACCGCTGGCAAGGGTTGCAAGGGCGGTGGCGCGGGTTTCAAGGTTGAGCTTGACGGCCTCGCGGGTTTCATCGAACGAGATCGGCAGAAGCACGCGGTTCAGCGCCTCGGTGCGGTTGAACACCGAATTCGCAAGGATACGGAAATCGCCGCGCACCGCATCAAGGATGTGGCCCAGCATCAGCCCGTCCAGAATGCCGAACGGGTGATTGGCGATCAGCACCAGCGGGCCGGTGGCGGGGATATGGGCCAGACTGCCGCCGACAACATCGAGCGAAAGGCCGTAAAACTCGGGGATCACCTGCCAGAAGCTGCGGCCCTTGGCAATCTCGGCCTCAAAACCCGCGGCGCGGCGGATCAGGGCGCGGCGACCGGTGACGTTTTCCAGTGCCCGTATCAGCGCCCGCCCCCCGCGTGACCGCGCGGCGGGGGCGTAAGAGATGTCTCGGGTCATTGCGGCTGTGGTCATGCTGGGCCTCGTTGTGCAGTGTGTTCACGCAACTTATCCCCCACGCGGATCACCATTTGATGACGGTGTGACGGGGTTGGAAGTGGCAAGGCCGCGATTTGCCACGTCGCACATTTACAGGCGGTTTATTTTGCCTATGTAGGCGTGGCGCTGTGCTAGGTTGCGGCGCAAACCGAGGGCGGGGCGCAAACCGAGGGTGGGGCGATGGACTGGGACAAGTTGCGGATTTTTCATGCGGTGGCCGAAAAGGGCAGCCTGACCCATGCCGGTGAGGTGCTGCATCTGTCGCAGTCGGCCGTCAGCCGGCAGGTGCGGGCGTTGGAGGAAAGCCTGAGTGTGACGCTGTTTCACCGGCATGCGCGCGGGCTGATCCTGACGGAACCCGGGGAGCTGTTGTATGAGGCGACCGGCGCGATGGTCAAGCGGCTGGATGCGACGGCGGCGCGGATCCGCGACAGCGAGGACGAGGTGTTTGGCGAATTGCGCGTCACCACCACCACCGGCTTTGGCACGCTGTGGCTGGCGCCGCGCCTGCCTGCGCTGTTCAAGAAGTACCCCAGTCTGAAGATTGATCTGATGCTGGAAGAGCGGGTGCTGGATTTGCCGATGCGCGAGGCCGATGTGGCGATCCGCATGAAAGAGCCGAGCCAGGCCGACCTGATCCGCAAGCGGCTGCTGAACATCAAGATGCGGCTTTACGCGACGCCCGAATATCTGGCCGAGAACGGCACCCCGCAAAGCATGGCCGATTTCAACCAGCACCGGCTGATCTGCCAGCATGCGGGCACCTCGCAGGTGGCGGCGGGGGCGCTGCTGGTGGCGGAACTGCTGAGCCATGACATTCCCTCGACCCTGACGGTGAACAACTATTTCGGGGTGTTGCAAGGCGTGCTGCATCATCTGGGCATCGGGGTTCTGCCCGATTACATCACCGAGGATTTTCCGCATCTGGTGCGGGTGCTGCCCGAAGTGGAAAGCAGCGATGTGCCGGTGTTTCTGGCCTATCCCGAAGAGTTGCGCCATTCCAAACGGGTGGCAGCCTTCCGCGAGTTCGTGACCGAAGAGATCTTTGCTTATCGCAAACGGCAGGTGGTCTGAAACGGTTCAGGTTGCAAGCGAACGGGAAATAGCGACCTCTGATTTCTCGCGAACGCGGTTCTTGATGTGCTTGCGTCCGGCAGAACCTGAACCGCTCTGGCGGGCGCGGCGTTTGCAACTTGCCTCACCTGAGTGCGCCTGTCAGCGCGAAGAAACGAACTTCGATCATTTATCAATTGCTGAATTGGCAACCAAGCCATGCAGCCAGTGCATGGCGGCAATGCTGCGCATGCAGCATCAATATGATTGCGCTACCGCACTCATAAGCATACACACAATTCTGAGGCGGCAATTGAGTTTCTCTTGTTGCTTCATACCTCCCTGTTGGACCTGGCCGAGCGGAAGCTCGGCCTTTTTTTTCACAAAGCGCCCGATTATTTTATTCTGCCGCCGGGATGGGCAGCTTGTCGCGCCGGTTGGTCAGGAAAACGGCATCGCCGGGGTTGGTGGCAAGGGCTATGGCGCGGTCATAGGCGGCGCGCGATTCGTGCCACGCACCGCTGCGCGACAGCATGTCGGCGTGGGCTGCGTGAAAGGGCTGGTAGGCGTGCAGGTCCAGGGCCATCGTGGCAAGGGCTGCCAGACCTGCCGCTGTTCCCTCGGCCTCGGCCAGCGCAACCGCCCGGCCCAGCCTGATCACCGGCGTCGGCTCATAGCGCAGCAGAACGCCGTAAAGTGCTGTGATCTGGGGCCAGTCAGGCCCGTCGGTTTGCACGAAACAGGCGGCGATGGCAGCCTTGATCTGAAACGGGCCGGGGGCACCACGGCGCAGGGCCGCCTCGACCAATGGCTGGCCTTCGGCGATCAGGGCATGGTCCCACAATCCGCGATCCTGTTCGGTGAGCGGAATGGTTTCCCCAAGGCGGCTGTTGCGGGCGCGGGCGCGGCTGTGGGTCAGCAGGATCAGTGCCAGACAGCCCTCGATTTCGGGATCACCGGGGGCAAGCTGGTTCAGCAGGCGCACAAGATAAACCGCCTCGCGGCACAGCCCCTGCCCTCTCACCGGCCCCATCGCATAGCCGGTGGTGAAGATCAGATACACCACCGTCAGGACCGAGTTCAGCCGGTCGGGCCAGTCTTCGGGGCCGGGTACTGCGAAGGGCACGCCGGCGGCCAGTATCTTGGCCTTGGCGCGGACCAGCCGCTGGCCCATGGTGGGTTCGGCATCAAGGAAGGCGGCGGCAATCTCGGTGGTGGAAAGGCCCGCGACGCTGCGCAAGGTGAGGGCGACGCGGGATTTCGGCTCAAGCGCCGGATGGCAGCAGGTGAAGATCAGGCGCAGGCGTTCATCGGGGATCATCTCGGGTTCGGTCTCGGCGGCTTCGTCTTCGGCCAGAAGGGCAAGTTCGGCAGTATTGCGGTTGGCGCGGGCGGTGCTGCGCAAGCGGTCGATGGCCTTGCGAAGCGCCACTTTCAACAGCCAGCCTTGCGGCGAGTGCGGCAGACCCGAGCGGCCCCAATGCGTCAGCGCGGAAACCGCCGCCTCTTGCAGCACATCTTCGGCAAGCTGGAAATCACGCAACCGCACAACAAGGGCCGAAAGCAGCCGCCCCCGGTCGTCGCGCATGACCCGGGTTAACAGCCGGGTCAGCGCGACGGCTTGCGAGGCGGCTTTGGTCATGCTCATGCGCCGGCGGGGTTGTAATCCATCAGCGGGCGCACCTCGATTGTGCCGTGATTTGCCGAGGGCACCAGAGCTGCATATTTCAGGGCGCCGTCCAGATCGGGCACGTTGACCACGTAAAAGCCACCCAGATGCTCGCGGGTTTCGGCAAAGGGGCCGTCCATGGTTTCCACCTTGCCGCCCTTGATCCGCAGCGAGGTGGCGGTTTCGGTGCCTTTCAGGCCTTCACCCGAAACCAACACGCCATCGGCCTTCATCCTTTCGTTCAGCGCGAAATAGCCGCCCATCATCGCCTGAAACTCCGGCGTGCCATAGCTGGGTTCGCGGGCGGGGTCGCTGTAAATCAGAAGCATGTATTGCATGATGTGTGTCCTTGGATTTTCTGTTGAGGTTGAGAAGTCAGGTCGTCAGTATTCAGAGCCCGGCGATGTTGACGCCGAGGCAGACCATCAGGTTCAGCGTGGCCAGTATGTTGGTGCCGTTGCCGACGTAACGCATCGGGTGGGCGGCGTTGTCGATCCTGAGCCCGAACGGGTGGGCGATCCGGCCGATCAGCAGCAATGCGCCCGAGATGTGCAGGTACAGCGCCGGCGCCCCCATGCCTTCGGCAAGGATCATCAGGATCAGCACGAAGCAGGTCCATTCGGTAAAGTTGCCGTGGTGGCGGATGCGCAGCAGCAGTTGCGGATTGCCGCCGTCACCGATGGACTGGCCAAGGCCGGAACGCATCGAAGTGACGCGGAACCACAGGATCAGAAAGATCGCGGCAAGAGGCAGGGCGTAAAGCGGGGTTACTGCAAAAATCATCGTCATTCCTTTTGTTTCCGTGTTTCGATAATCCAAGGACGCTGAAGACTTCCCGATTTCGACATCGGTTCGAAAAAAATCATTGCTGTCAGCAAAATACTTTTCAAATCCCCACCAACGCCGGTGGATCGTGGCAAAGTTGACGGCTTTGCCCTTTCCCTTCGCGCCGGATTCCCCTAATCCGCGCAGCAGGCAAAGCTTGTGAGGATGCGATCATGACGGAACCTGAAATCACCCCGGAATTGATCGCAAGCCACGGGATGAAGCCGGACGAGTATCAGCGCCTGCTTGGCATCATCGGCCGGGTGCCCACCTTCACCGAACTGGGTATTTTCAGTGCGATGTGGAACGAGCATTGTTCCTACAAATCGTCAAAGAAATGGCTGCGCACCCTGCCCACCACCGGGCCGCAAGTGATCTGCGGGCCGGGCGAGAATGCGGGTGTGGTCGATATCGGCGACGGGCAGGCAGTGATCTTCAAGATGGAGAGCCACAACCACCCCAGCTATATCGAGCCTTATCAGGGGGCTGCCACCGGTGTGGGCGGCATCTTGCGCGATGTGTTCACCATGGGCGCGCGCCCCGTCGCGGCGATGAACTCCCTGAGTTTCGGGGCGCCGTCGCACCCCAAGACCCGGTATCTGGTGAAGGGCGTGGTCGAAGGCGTGGGCGGCTATGGCAACGCGTTCGGCGTGCCGACGGTGGGCGGTGAAGTGCGGTTTCACCGCAGCTATAACGGCAACTGTCTGGTGAATGCCTTTGCCGCCGGCATCGCCGATACCGACAAGATATTCTACTCCGTGGCCTCGGGCGTGGGGATGCCGGTGGTTTATCTGGGGGCCAAAACCGGGCGCGACGGGGTGGGGGGGGCCACCATGGCATCAGCCGAGTTCGACGCAAACATCGAGGAAAAGCGCCCCACCGTGCAGGTGGGCGACCCTTTCACCGAAAAGCGGCTGCTGGAGGCGTGTCTTGAACTGATGGCTTCGGGGGCGGTCATTTCCATTCAGGATATGGGGGCGGCGGGCCTGACCTGTTCGGCGGTGGAGATGGGCGACAAGGGCGGACTTGGCATCCGGCTTGATCTGGACCGCGT
The DNA here is from genome assembly GCA_031384695.1 of Paracoccaceae bacterium. Classification (GTDB taxonomy): domain Bacteria; phylum Pseudomonadota; class Alphaproteobacteria; order Rhodobacterales; family Rhodobacteraceae; genus JANNAV01. Next base: position 2,037 of record JANNAV010000301.1, on the reverse strand, counting down.
GCCGGTGCGCGAAACCGCGATGACGGCCTATGAGATGATGCTGTCGGAAAGCCAGGAGCGGATGCTGATGGTGCTGAAGCCGTCGATGGAGGCGGTGGCGCGGGCGATCTTTGTGAAATGGGATCTGGATTTCGCCATCGTCGGCGAAACCATTGCCGAAGACCGGTTCCTGATCCTGCACCGGGGCGAAGTGAAGGCCGATTTACCACTGGCCGCCCTTTCAGGCACAGCGCCGGAATATGACCGGCCATGGGTGGAGACACCTGCGGCGGAACCTTTGGGCGAAGTGCCGCAGATCGGCGCGGTGGCTGGCCTCAAAGCCCTGATTTCTTCGCCAAACTATGCCCACAAAGCCTGGGTGTGGGAGCAATATGACAGTCAGGTCGGCGGTGATACCATCCGCAAACCGGGGATGGGTGCTGGCGTGGTGCGGGTGCATGGCACGACCAAGGCGCTGGCCTTCACCGCCGATGTGACGCCGCGCTATGTGAAGGCGAACCCCTATGAAGGCGGCAAGCAGGCGGTGGCCGAAGCGTATCGCAATCTGATCTGTGTGGGGGCCAAGCCGCTGGCCAGCACCGATAACCTCAACTTCGGCAACCCGGAAAAGCCCGAGATCATGGGGCAGTTGGTGGGGGCGGTGAAGGGGATCGGGTCGGCTTGTCTGGCGCTTCATATGCCGATCGTGTCGGGCAACGACTCGCTTTACAATGACACCGAGGGGGTGGGCATTCTGCCGACGCCAACGATTGGCGCGGTGGGGATTGTGGCTATTGCCGATCTGATATCGGGGGTGGCAAGGCCGGGCCATCTGGCGGTGCTGATTGGCCGCGAGGGCCGCCATCTGGGGCAATCGGCGCTGCTGGCCGAGGCGTTCGGCATCGAGGCGGGGGATGCGCCGCATGTTGATCTGGTGGCTGAGGCGGCGGCGGGGGCGTTCATTCTGGCCCATCGGGGGCTGATCGGCGCGGTGACGGATCTGGCCGATGGCGGGCTGGCGCTGGCGGCGTTCGAGATGGCGGATGCGGCGGGCACCGGTGTGGCGCTTGATGCGGGCGACACGGCGCAGCTTTTCGGCGAAGATCAGGCGCGCTATCTGGTGGCCTGCGATGCCACGCAGGCAAAAGCCTTGCAGGCGGCGGGTTTGGCGGGCGGCGTGCCGGTGGCCGTGGTGGGGCGGTTTGGCGGCGCGGTGCTGCGGTTTGGCACAGACGAGGCGGCGATGGCGGAACTCTCGCAACTTTACCGCCACAGCTTTGCGCAGGCGGTGGGATGAAGCTGCGCGCGGCCCTGCCTGCGGATTACGCCTTTATCCGGGCCTTGGTGCAGGGCCCGGATTATGCGCTTTACCTGACCGATGAGGACGAAATTGCGCTGCACGCCTATGCCACCCGGCCCGACAGCCGGCTGTTGATCTGCGAAACCGATCAGACTGCACCGGCGGGATTCGCGCTTTTTTGTGAAATCGGCGATCCGTCGGGCACGCTGGAATTGCGGCGGCTGGCTTTGGCGCAGGTGGGTCAGGGCGCGGGCGCGGCGTTCATCAACCTGCTGATCGCGTTCGGTTTTAACGAACTGGGTGCCGCGCGGTTGTGGCTGGATACATCGGAAAACAACCTTCGGGCGCAGAAGGTTTACGCGCGGGCTGGCTTCATGCTGGAAGGCCGGCTGCGGCAGCACGACTATTGCCCGCCACTTGGCCGCAACGTTGATACCTTGCTGTACGGCATGTTGCGCGCCGAATGGCGGCCATGATCGGCCCTTGCAGCGCTGTCGCTGCGGCCCTACATTTCAGCAAAGCGAACAAGAGGTGCGGCAAATGGCTATGGAAGCCCGCGATATCGAAGACCTGATCCGCGCCGGTTTTCCGGCAGCAAGGATCACCATCACCGACCTTGCAGGCGACGGCAATCATTGGGCCGCCGAAGTGATTGACGCAAGTTTCAAGGGGATGAACCGGGTGCAGCAACAGCGCGCGGTCTATGCCAGCCTGAAGGGCCGCATGGACGGCGCGCATGGCGAGTTGCACGCGCTGGC
>JANNAV010000282.1:0-4227 GCA_031384695.1 Paracoccaceae bacterium | reverse complement strand
GGTTTCCTCGGTCTCGAAACCGACATAGCCGTTGCCCTCGTCCACCGCTGGTTCCTCGCGGTGCTTGCCAAAGGCGTTGGTCGCCTCACTGCCACATTTGCCCAAGTCGCGGACCACCTGTTTTTGCTCGGCCATGGCCGTGCTCACCAAAAGCATCGCCACCAACAGCGGAAAAACAGGTGGTCCGCGACTTGGGCAAATGTGGCAGTGAGGCGTCGAACGCCTTTGGCAAGCACCGTGAGGAACCGGCGGTGGACGAGGGCAACGGCTTTGTCGGGTTCGAGACCGAGGAGATCGACGCCACCGGCACCAAGGAGCGCTATACGCTGGTGAATTGTGCCACGCGCGGCCTTGTGCAGGTGAAGGCCGAGTATCTGCTGACGGATTCGAGCAAGGGCCTGCCGGGGCACGGCGATCTGTTCGCGTTTCTGGATGGGTTGCGCAAGAAAAAGCGGATTGCCAATGAGGCGTTGTTCAACACCAACGCGGCGAATGCAGGGTATGCGGTGGTAAAGGGCAAGCTGGCCGCGATTGGTGCGGAAAAAGCCCGCCGCGCCGATTGTGGCTGCCGGTTGTACTATCCCGAGACGATGTAGCGGGTGGATGAGGGTGCGCCATGAATGCGCACCCTACGGGATCGGTGCGGGGAATGGCTCGGAGGGATGATGATGGCGCAACCAGGCAGAATTATCAGGGCGGCGATATTTGTTATCGTTGCATCAACCTCATTTTCTCACGCACTTGATATCGAAAAATGCGCGGAATCCAGAGAAGCGGTGATAAACTGGCCTCACGGCATTGTGGGCGACTATGAAAACCTTGGTCACTCACTTGTGCTGTATAAAGAGTCATTCAGTTATGATGGGCAGGGCAGCCAAAGGGTAATTGTATCTCATTGCCGCTCGGGTGAGACCTTGACAATCTGGGGCGATGTTTCTGGTCGTTTTTCACAAGACTACGAGGGTTCCAACGCTGTTGTGACTTTGGTCAAACAGTTCGTCGCGTCCTCACAGTCCTATAGTTTTCCCGCCATAAGTAGTGAGCTTAATACACTTGGGCTGGAGGCTGAGTTGGCTACCATTGGCGAAGAGATATGCCCATGTAAGGCCTTCTATCCGCAAGATCGTCTTAAGAAGGCACCGTATGTATACGAGTCCGGTTTCGTGGAATGAGGCCAGCAAATGGATGTTTGGAACAGTGGCTGACGTGACCGAAACTTGGACTGCTGACCGTCGGGCTTGCCGACAAACGAAGATAACGGGCGAAACGCCCACGAGGGTCTGAGACATGGTTGGACTTGAACATTACCTGATTGTCGGGGCGGCGTTGTTCGTCATCGGGATCTTTGGCATTTTCCTGAACCGGAAGAACGTCATCGTCATTCTGATGTCGATCGAGTTGATGCTGCTGGCGGTGAACATCAACTTTGTCGCCTTCTCGTCTTATTCGGGCGATCTGGTGGGGCAGGTGTTCACCATGTTCATCCTGACGGTGGCGGCGGCGGAGGCCGCGATTGGGTTGGCCATACTGGTGGTGTTTTTCCGCACGCGGGGCACCATAGATGTTGAAGACGCCAATGTGATGAAGGGCTGACCCATGGTAACGACCATTCTTTTCGCGCCGCTGCTGGGTGCCATCATCTGCGGCTTTGGCTGGCGGCTGATCGGCGAGATGGCGGGGCAGGTGATCGCCACGGGGCTGCTGTTTCTGGCGGCGGTGCTCAGTTGGTATGTGTTTCTGACCTTTGACGGGGTGATGCAGCAGATCACCATCCTGCGGTTCATCGAAAGCGGCAGTCTGGGCACCGAATGGGCGATCCGGCTGGACCGGCTGACGGCGATCATGCTGGTGGTGGTGAATACGGTGTCGGCTTTGGTGCATCTTTATAGCTTTGGCTATATGGCGCATGATGAAAACTGGGAGCATGGCGAGCATTATAAGGCGCGGTTTTTCGCCTATCTGTCGTTTTTCACCTTTGCGATGCTTGCGCTGATCACCTCGGACAATCTGGTGCAGATGTTCTTTGGCTGGGAGGGGGTGGGCGTTGCCTCGTATCTGCTGATCGGGTTTTATTACCGCAAGCCAAGTGCCAATGCGGCGGCGATCAAGGCGTTTGTGGTCAACCGGGTGGGGGATTTCGGTTTCGCGCTGGGGATATTCGCGTTGTTTTACCTGACCGACAGTATCCGGTTTGATGAGGTTTTTGCGGCGGCACCGAAGCTTGCGCAAACCGAGCTGCATTTTCTGTGGCGCGACTGGAATGCGGCCAATCTGATCGGGGTTCTGGTGTTTATTGGTGCCATGGGCAAATCGGCGCAGTTGTTTTTGCACACATGGTTGCCCGATGCGATGGAGGGGCCGACGCCGGTTTCGGCGCTGATCCATGCCGCGACCATGGTGACGGCGGGGGTATTCCTCGTGTGCCGGATGTCGCCCATCTATGAATACGCGCCGGATGCCAAGGCGATGATTGTCGTCGTGGGGGCCTCAACCGCGTTTTTTGCGGCGACGGTTGGTCTGGTGCAGAACGATATCAAGCGGGTGATCGCTTATTCCACGTGCTCGCAACTGGGCTACATGTTCGTGGCGGCGGGGTGCGGGGTTTATTCGGTGGCGATGTTCCATCTGTTCACCCATGCGTTTTTCAAGGCGATGCTGTTTCTGGGTGCGGGATCGGTGATCCATTCCATGCATCACGAGCAGGACATGCGCAATTACGGTGGTTTGCGGCATAAAATACCGCTGACCTTTGGCGCGATGATGATTGGCACGCTGGCGATTACCGGGGTTGGGATACCGTTTACGCATATCGGCTTTGCTGGCTATCTGTCGAAGGATGCGGTGATCGAGAGCGCCTGGGTTGGTTCGCAATATGCGTTCTGGCTGTTGGTGGCGGCTGCCTGCATGACCAGTTTCTATTCGTGGCGGCTGATGTTCATGACATTTTACGGCAAGCCGCGCGGCGATACTCACGCTTATGATCACGCGCATGAAAGCCCAAAAACCATGCTGATCCCGTTGGGGGTTCTGGCGGTTGGGGCGGTGTTTTCGGGGATGGTCTGGTACAACAGTTTCTTTGGCGACGAGGCGCAGATGCGGGCGTGGTTTGCGCTGCCTGCGGCGGCGCATGAGGCGGTGGCGGAAGGTGAGGCGGAGGTGGAGCCTGCGGTGGAGGGGAAGCCTGTGGTTGGGGCAATCTTCCTTGGCGCCGAAAACGAGGTTATCGAGGCGGCGCATGAGGCGCCGGATTGGGTAAAGCTGAGCCCGTTCGTGGCGATGCTGCTGGGGTTTCTGTTGGCGTTTCAGTTTTATATCCGCAGGCCCGATCTGCCGGGCAGGCTGGCGGCGCAGCAGCGGCCTTTGTATCTGTTCTTGCTGAACAAATGGTACTTTGATGAGGTCTATGACGTGATCTTTGTGCGGCCTTTGAAGTGGCTGGGCGGGTTCTTGTGGCGGCGCGGCGACGGCGATGTGATTGACGGCAGCCTGAACGGCGTGGCGATGGGGGCGGTGCCGTTTCTAACGCGGATGGCCGCCCGTGCGCAGTCTGGCTATGTGTTCACCTATGCTTTTGCGATGGTGCTGGGGATTGCTGCGTTGCTGACCTGGATATCGCTGGCGGGAGGGCACTGAGCCATGGATAACCTCTTGTCACTCATCACGTTTTTGCCTGCGGTGGCGGCGCTGATCCTTGCGCTGTTCATGCGCGGCGATGATCCGGCGGCGCGGCAGAACGCCAAATGGCTGGCGCTGTTTGCCACCGGGGCGACGTTTCTGGTGTCTTTGTTCCTGTTGTCGGGGTTCGATCCGGCCAATACGGGGATGCAGTTTGTCGAAGAGGCCGGTTGGATTCTGGGCCTGAACTACAAGATGGGGGTGGACGGCATTTCGGTGCTGTTCGTGCTGCTGACCACGTTCCTGATGCCGATCACCATCCTGTCGTGCTGGCAGGTGGAAACCCGCGTCAAGGAATACATGATCGCGTTTCTGCTGTTGGAAACCCTGATGCTGGGGGTGTTCTGCGCGCTGGATCTGGTGCTGTTTTACCTGTTCTTCGAGGCCGGTCTGATCCCGATGTTCCTGATCATCGGCATCTGGGGCGGGGCGGCGCGGATTTATGCGGCGTTCAAGTTTTTCCTTTATACCTTCCTTGGTTCGGTGCTGATGCTGGTGGCGATGATTGCGATGTATGCGGCGGCGGGCACCACGGATATCCCGACGCTGATG